>DEJV01000031.1:512-5478 GCA_002353525.1 Prevotella sp. UBA2739 | reverse complement strand
CCGACACCCAGCAGTGATGCCGTCTATGACGGACAGGTGGGCAACCCTATCTCCGACTTGGAAAACATCAAGAGCACCACGGAGAACACCCGCATCATCGGTACCGGATGGGCTGAATATGAGGTCTTACCTCATCTGAAGGCGAAGGTGAACCTCGGTGCCGACATCACCAATACCCGCCAGAGCAACTACTCTCCATCCTATACCTCTACCGGATTGGCCAACAAAGGCGTGGCTTCGGTTGGACAGACTAAGACCAACGTTTGGCAGACCGAATATACGTTGAGTTACCAAAATGTATTTGCCCGTGTCCATAGTCTTTCTCTGCTGGCAGGTTATACCGCCCAGCGCACGGACCTCTCTACCTTTGCTACTAGCAACTATGGATACAGCAACGATGCCACAGGTTATGACGCTTTGGGAGCAGCCGCCACCACGCAGCCTTCCTACAGTTACGCCTCGGTGAACACCCTGCAATCGTGGCTCGGACGTGTGAACTATTCCTACGACAAGCGTTACAATGCAACGCTTACCTTGCGTGCCGACGGCAGCAGCCGTTTTGCCAAGGGTCACAAGTGGGGTTGGTTCCCCTCCGTCGGTGCTTCATGGAATCTCGATCAAGAGAAGTTCCTGCATTTCGGAAAACAAGTAGACTTCATCCAATTGAGAGCCAGTGCAGGCGTGGTAGGCAATCAGGAAATCGGCGACTATCAGTTCGTAGCCAATATGTCTCCTGCCACGTATGTCCTCAACGGACAGCGTGTGACCGCCTACCTCCAGTCGAACATGGCCAGCCCTGACCTAAAGTGGGAATCGACTGCCAGTTATAACGTGGGTGTGAGTTCCGGATTCTTCAACAGCCGGCTCACGGTAACCCTCGATGCCTACTACAAGAAAACCAGCGACTTGCTGTTGAATGTGCCTACTGAAGGCACCACAGGCTTTTCCAGCGTGTTACGCAACATCGGTAGTGTGACCAATAAGGGTGTGGAACTCGAAGTGGGCGGTGTGCTCCTCGATGATAAGAAATGGCACTGGACAGCCAACGCCAATATTGCCCACAATAAGAACGAGGTGACTTCACTGGGCGATGCCTCACAGATCATCCCCGACTTCAACGGTATCGGTACCATGCAGTATCTGAACCCCCTCATTGTGAAGGTGGGCGAACCGTTAGGAACCTTCTTTGGCTACCGTTTCCTGGGCATCGTGCAGAACGGTGACGACATCACCAAACTGCCTGCGCAGACCATCTCTGCGCTGGAGCCCGGTAACCCGCGTTATGCCGATGTGAATGGTGACAATGTGGTGAATGAGGAAGACCGCGTTACGCTGGGCAACGCACAGCCAAAGTTTACCTACGGTTTCAACACCACCCTGAAATACAAGCAGTGGGATCTCTTCATAAATCTGGCAGGTTCATACGGCAACAAGCTGTTCAATGTGCTGAAAGCCCGTTTCTCTAAGGGAAACATCTCCTACAATGCATTGGCAGAAGTCGCCGACCGTTGGACGGCTACCAACCCCTCCAATACCATACAGAAGGCCAGCAACTCCACCAGTATTGTCACCGATGACCGCTATGTGGAAGATGCCAGTTACCTGCGTGTGAAGAACATTCAGCTGGGCTACACCCTGCCCCTGAAGCGCCTCTCACGCGATGCCAAATTACGTATTTCCCTCTCGTTGCAGAACTTCTTCACCATTACCGGTTACAGTGGCTATGACCCTGAGTCGAATCGCAATGGTATCGACGAGACAAATGCCCTCTATCAGGGTATCGACTGGGGTGCCTATCCCACAGCCAAAACCGTTCAGCTCGGCGTCAGCCTGACGTTGTAATCCCAAACCTCAAAAACTCAGTAATTATGAATACGAACATACGAATCAGATATACGAAGACGCTGGTAGCATTCTTCACTCTTTATTCTTCACTCATCACGTTCTCCTCTTGCGCCGACCTGGAACAGGACCCTGTGAGCAGCATCTCCACCGATACCTTCTACAGCACTGAGGCAGAACTCACCGTGGCCGTGAACGGAATCTATGAGGTGTTTACCGAAGATGGGTTCTATGGTATCTTCAACAACCAGAGTGTCTATTTCGGTGACCTTCAGACCGATTATGTGAAGGCTGGAGCCAACACCAATTCGGCTCATATCCGCGAGATCAGCAATTTCGCCATTCAGCCCACCAACCTCTTTGTCATCGATGCCTGGAATGAGCATTACAGAGGTATCAATTTGGCCAATCAACTCATCGACAAACTTGATGCCAGCAATAATTTCAGTGAGGAGGTGAAGTCACGCTTTGCCAACGAGGCAAAGTTCCTGCGTGCCGTCTATTACTTCAATCTGGTGCGCTATTTTGGAGGTGTTCCCGTTGTGCTTCATAGCAGTGAGAGTGAGGGGCGTAGCCGTAACACGCTCGATGAAGTCTATCAGCAGATTGTCAGCGACCTGAAAGATGCCGAACATATCCCCGCCAGCATCACCGGTAACGACGGACGTGCTACCAGCGGTGCTGCCACCGCCCTGCTTTCCAAGGTGTATCTCACTTGGGCACAGACCTCCCCAACACTCGACGAGGCCACCAAGAGATCTTACATACAGTCGGCTTCCGACTATGCCAGTCGCGTCATCAACAGCGGAAAGTACGCCCTGCTCGACAAATACATCGACAATTGGTCTGTCGATAAAAAGAACGGTCCGGAGCATATCTTCTCCATCCAGCACGACCGTACGGTGAATGCCAACGTCAGTGGCCACTGCACCTTTGCCATGCTCTGGAGCGATTCTGAGCCCGTGCTTATCACCACCAGCACCAAGTACTGGGAAGAGGCTGATCCCCGCGACCAACGGCGTGATGGCTCATGGGCAAAGCGCCTCTACAATCCGAATACCGGTGAGGACTTCGTCTTCAAGGTGCCCCTTTTCCGCAAGTACATCGACTCTCTGAACTATGCGGCCTATGGCAATTCCGCCGGGCAGTCCACCAATACTACTTATCTGCGCTATGCCGAGGTGCTGCTCATTAAGGCCGAGGCTGAGAATGAACTTAACGGACCTACACAGGCTGCCTACGAGGCTCTCAATGCCATCCGCCGCCGTGCCTACTGGAGTCCTTACGCTCAAGCAGAGCTGACGCCCAGCGACGGCACACCCGTAGAACTTTCCGGTCTCTCTCAGGAAGAGTTCCGCAAGGCTGTGCGTGACGAATACTGGAAGGAGTTTATCATCGAAGGCCATCGCTGGCTCGACCTCGTACGCTGGCACACACTGGTGAAGACGGTCAAGGAGTCATGGCTCGCCCATGGAGGCTCTGCTGACGATCTGAAATATAAGAACATCTCGAAGAAGAACTACCTGCTTCCCATCCCTTCCGATCAGATAACTCTCAATCCGAATCTCGTGCAAAACTGGGGTTATAATGGTGAGACCACCGGCGACCCCTATCCGGAAGAGAATTAATAGGTTTGTGAGTTAACTCAACAATTTAAATTACTAAAGTTCACAATATAATTCAAGAATCAATGAGAAATAAAAACATATTCAAACCGGTTTTACTGGCTGTCCTTGTTGCTGCTACGGCAGGTCAGACGGCTTTTGCCCAGAACATCAGTGAGCAAAGCAAACGTGAGATTGTGCTGCGCGTGCTCGACCAGTCCAAACAGAACGACTACGTGCCGTCGGCTTTCTTCCTCCATTTTCCCGACAAGTTCGGCTACAAGGCCGTAAAGGAACATCTTGACTTCTTCCATGCCACCAACAACGACATTCTAAAGGTGCAATACGAAACACTGCCTCCCCATTGGGAAATCAAGACGGGAGCCGATTTCAGTAAAGTTCAAGTATTGCCCGAGGCTTACTTCGAGGAGCAGTTCAAGGTGATTGAAGACCTTGTTCGCGAGGCCGGTCATGAGGCACTGGTTATTCCTACTGTCTATTCGCCGCTGATGATTCTCCAGCAGGCCACCGGCAACCGGGAAATCTACAAACTGGCAGAGAAATACCCCGTGGAGGCTGAGAAGGCTTTCGAGAAGTTGGCCTACAGCATCGAGAACTATATCCGTGGTGCCCGTAAACGTGGTGCCGATGGTTTCTATGTGTCAAGTCATGGCGGTAACAAGGAGTGGTTCGGACAATACAATAAAGTGTTCCTCAATCATTACCGCAAGTGGGATAAGTATATTTCGGAGGTGGCTGCCGAGGTAGCTCCCATCAACATCCTTCACATCTGTGGTGGCGAGTATGAGGACCTGTCCGACTGGGCTGACTATCCTGCCAGCATCATCAACTTGCCTGAGTTTGACTTGGAGAAAATCAAGAAGGCACAGGAGGTCTTCCATCGCCCCATCTTCGGTGGTCTCGACCATCACGGGGTGCTCATCAACGGCTCCATCGAGGAAGCTAAGGCGCAGGTGGACAAAATCTTGCAGAATGCTCCGCAGAACTTCATTCTCGGTGCCAACTGCACAGTGCCTAATGAAACCGATTATGCCCGTCTGAGAGAACTGGTTGACTATGTACATACCTGGCGTCAGACGCATAAATAATGAGTATGTGAGTTTTACTCAGCTACTCCAAACAAATAAAAATACAAAAGTTCAAAAATTAAAACAAGAAACAATGAGAAACAAAAACATCTTCAAATCAGTAGTCGCCATAGCTGTGGCCTCCCTTATCGGCGCACATACCACCGTCAGCGCCCAGTCGGAAATCAATAAGCGTGAACGCATCCTTCAGGTGCTCGATCAGAGTCGTCCCAACGAGTATGTGCCGGCTGCTTTCTTCCTGCATTTCGAGAACAAACTCGGACGCAAGGCAGTTCAGGATCATAAGGATTTCTACCGCGCCACAAACATGGACTTTGTAAAAGTATTCTATGAAATTTCCGTTCCCAAGATTGATATCCAGACGGGAAAGGACTGGGAGAAAGTGCCCGTATATGGCGAGGATTTCTTTGA
>DEJV01000031.1:0-461 GCA_002353525.1 Prevotella sp. UBA2739 | reverse complement strand
AAGGACCTGAAGAAGCTGGCCAGCGAGAACCCCAAGGCTTTCGGACAGGCCATCAAGAACCTTTCGCTCTCTATCGAGAACTACCTGCGTGCTGCCCGTAAGCGCGGTGCCGACGGCTTCTATGTATCTTCTCAAGGCGGCGACGGCAATTCTTTGCCAGAGAAAATCTGGAAAGAGCAGGTGCGCCAGTGGGATAAGCACGTCTCTGAGGTGGCCAATGAGATTGGCGAAATCAATATCCTTCATATCTGCGACTATGGCACTCCGTTCAAGAACGCTGAGGCGCTCTATGCCTTTGCCGATTATCCTGCCAGCATTATCAATGTACCCCTGAACTTCTCAGATGGAACCTCCCTTAATCTCAAAGAAGCCCAAAAACGTTTTGGCCGTCCTATCTTTGGCGGACTGGAGCGTCTTGGCGTTATAGCCAACGGCAGCATAGAGGAAGCCAAGGCTGCTGT
>DEJV01000077.1:6254-7159 GCA_002353525.1 Prevotella sp. UBA2739 | reverse complement strand
AACTTCTTAATCTGGTCAAACAGACCTGTAATCACGTTGTGTCCACCAGGAGCCTGACCGCCTGACAGGATAATACCCACGTTCATCTTCTTGGTGTTAGCCTCTGTTGCAGGTTCAAACTCTACGATAGGCATGCCATAGGTGTTGGGGAAGAGTTGTTTAATCTCCTCCTGATTGCCAACACTCTGAGTTGGTTTACCTTCCTTGATTTTTACTGCGCCCTGAAGAGCCTTTGGCAACTTGGGCTGATAAGCAGCTCTTGCTTTCTGCAATGCACTCTTTTCCATAAAACTTAGTTATTATTAATTAATGAATATTGCTTTTTGGCTGACAAAATTAATCATTTTCTGCAAGAAATAAGAAAGAATGAGGTCTATTTTCTGCTTTTTTAGTTTTTTTGTGACGAAAAACCTTGTTAGTTGGAAAATTTTCCGTATCTTTGGAGTTCAAACAATCATATACATATAAAATGGAGGAGATAATTTATGAGTAACAAACGACAATTGAAAAAGCAAATCAACCTTGTCTGCAACGAACTCTTCGTAGACTTCGTAGCAGCTACCTTGTATGGCAAAGACCCTACTGAAGAAAAGGCTGAAGCCATATTGCGCTCATTGGCACACTTACAAAAGAACTACACCAGCCGCATTTGTCATCCAGAACCTGGCATGCCTGCTAAGAAGTATTTCAAAGATCTGAGAATTAATTTTTCTAAGGATACACACGAAATCCTGGATCATATTATAAATCTATAAAAATATGTGGAAAGCATTTTGTAATTGGCTACTTTACAAACGTATGGGGTGGACCTCGGTGATTACGGAGGCTCACCCCGACAAGTATATTATCTGTTTAGCCCCTCACACCAGCAACTGGGACTTCATCATTGGTCAGCTATACAACGG
>DEJV01000077.1:5341-6134 GCA_002353525.1 Prevotella sp. UBA2739 | reverse complement strand
AAGCACACCAGCATGACCGACAATCTGGCTGAGACTGCCAAGCGTGTTCCATCGTTCCGTCTCTGCATCACCCCCGAGGGCACCCGTTCTGCCAACCCAGAATGGAAGAAGGGGTTTTATTATATTGCCCAGAAAGCCGAACTGCCTATTCTTCTGTATGGTGTAGATTACGAGCGACGGCTCATCGAATGCACAAAAACAATCATTCCAAACGGCGACATCGACCAACAGATGCGCGAAATCAAGACATATTTTAGCAAGTTCAAGGGCAAGAAGCCCGAAAACTTTACCATAGGTGACATCTAATGAGAAAAATTACTATTGTACTGCTCCTGACGGCCTTCCTCTTCGGTAACGAAGCATTGGCACAAGTCAACACAAAGACCATCGAGGACAAACTGGAAAATTATTTCAAGACATACAAACCGCAGGGTGCTCAGTTCTCGCGGGCTGCCCATCTTGACGAATTACTCATCGACGATGAAGCCGAAAAGCTCATTGTCAAGACCAACGATGCCTTTGCCGAACAGAGTTTTACAACGCAGGTGGTCGAGAGTATTTACAACGATATCAAGGAACTGCTGCCCTCACCCTATGACGACTATTATCTGGAGGTTCAGACGCACAATTATGAGTTGAAGCAACTGGTGCCCAACCGATTGCTCAAGCATAAAGACAACTCGCGAATGTGGGGCCGCATTGACTATCATGGGCGACCATGGGTGGAAAACATTTCCAAACCGCATTACATCACTGAGGGACTGCAAGGACGACACCTTTCCGTTTGGGCCAG
>DEJV01000077.1:3251-5317 GCA_002353525.1 Prevotella sp. UBA2739 | reverse complement strand
CTCTTCGGCACTACCGAAGACCTCTTTACCCAAACCATCGTGGTGCCCTACCTCATCCCGATGCTCGAAAATGCAGGAGCCATTGTCTTCACACCACGTGAACGGGCTTGGCAACGTCAGGAAATCATTGTCGATAACGACGGCAACAAGCGCCATTATATTGAAGCCACAGCTCACGGTAAATGGCGTGACTGTCCGCAGCCAGGCTTTGCCTACCATGATTCGGCTTACGTTGACAACGAGAATCCTTTTGAGTCAGGTACCGCCCGTATGGTGAAGACCACCACCAGCACCAGTCGCTATTCGCTCGCCAGCTATCAGCCCTATTTCCCAACCGAGGGACGTTATGCCGTCTATGTGAGTTACCAGACCGTGGACGGCAGCATCGACAATGCCGAATATACCGTATGGCACAAGGGCGAGCGCACCGTTTTCCATGTCAACCAACAGATGGGCGGTGGTACATGGGTCTATCTGGGCACCTTCGATTTTGATCAGGGATACAGCGAGTTCAACCGTGTCACTATCACCAATCAGAGCGACCATAGTGGTGTGGTGACCACCGATGCCGTACGCTTCGGAGGCGGTATGGGCAACATCCGTCGCGGTCTTTCAGTCAGCGGTATGCCTCGTGCTGTTGAGGGAGCCCGTTACTATGCCCAGTGGGCTGGTATGCCCTACTCCGTCTATAGTAGTCGCGAGGGTACTGACGATTATGCCGACGACATCAACGTGCGTTCCAATATGACCAACTATCTGGCTGGCGGTTCTCCCTTTGTTCCTGACACCACAGGACTGCGTGTGCCCATCGAACTGTCGCTTGCCGTTCATAGCGATGCTGGCTATGCTAAGGACTTCCATTCACTGATAGGCACCCTGTCCATCGTCACCACCAAGAGCAACGAGGGAAAGTTGCACAGCGGTCTCTCCCGACTGGCCTCACGCGACTTCTCTGATGCCCTGCTCACCAATGTCACACAGGAGTTGCAAAACAAGTACGGACGTTGGAACCGACGCGAGCTCTACGACCGTAATTATTCCGAGTCGCGTGTGCCGGCAGTACCGAGTGCCATCCTCGAAACCCTCTCCCATCAGAGTTTCCCTGATATGCGTTATGGTTTGGACCCCACCTTCCGATTCACCTT
This sequence comes from Prevotella sp. UBA2739, assembly GCA_002353525.1. Classification (GTDB taxonomy): domain Bacteria; phylum Bacteroidota; class Bacteroidia; order Bacteroidales; family Bacteroidaceae; genus Prevotella. Next base: position 4,172 of record DEJV01000077.1, on the reverse strand, counting down.
GGCACGCATCATCTATAAGACCATTCTGCGCTACGTCGGCGAACAGCACGGTCAAGACTGTGTAGTTACCCCACTGGCTCCCACCAACTTCCGCATCAGTCTTTCCAAGGGCAAGGCTCAGCTCGAATGGGACGGTGTTAGCGATCCGCAGGAGTCGTCGGCTAACCCCACTGGCTATATTGTCTATACGTCACAGGGTGGTGCCGATTTCGATAATGGTGTCTATGTCAAGGGACATCAACATGAGGTGGAACTCATGCCCGATATGCTCTACCACTTCAAGGTGGTGGCTGCCAACAAGGGTGGCATCAGTTTCCCCACCGAGGTACTCTCTGCCTATTATCACCCTAAGGCCAAGAAGACCGTCATGATTATCAATGGTTTCCATCGCCTGTCGGCACCAGCCGTTGTCAATAGCGATGATGCCAAGGGCTTTGACATCGACCTCGACCCAGGTATCACCTACGGAACTACTGCTGGATGGGTAGGCAGACAGCGCACCTTCAGCACGGAGCAGGCTGGCGGCGAGAGTTCCTTCGACTTCGGATGGAGCAGTGACGAACTGGCAGGACAGTTTATTGCGGGCAACGACTTCAACTACGTCGCCACGCATGCCAAAGCCATCGCCTCTGCCCAAGAATACAATATTGTGAGTGCGTCGAGCAAAGCCATCGACAGCGGCAAACTCAAATTGAAGGGATATGCACTCATCGACCTCGTGTTGGGATTGGAGCGCAACGACGGCTATAGTCTTACGTTCTACAAGACGTTCACGGCTCCCATGCGTAAGGCGTTGCACGACTACGCCCGTCGTGGTGGCGGTGCCCTGCTGGTCAGCGGAGCCTACGTCGGCACCGACATCATGGGCAGTGAGGAAGAGCAGTTCGTCAACCAGACCCTCAAATGCAGCTATGGCGGACA
>DEJV01000077.1:1830-3184 GCA_002353525.1 Prevotella sp. UBA2739 | reverse complement strand
ATCTGCCTATGCCGTCATGCGCTATGCCGACGGCCACGATGCTGCTGTCGCTTATAAGGACAACCACTATCGTTCGTTCACGATGGGCTTTCCTTTTGAGTGCATCAAGAGCCGTCAGCAGCAGGGTTCTATCATGCGTGGAATATTAAATTTCCTATTAAAATAACAAACTAAAAATCAATTAACTATGTACAAGATTCAAACCAATTCAAGCGGTACGCGAAACATTGAAATCAGCGAAACCCATCTGGAGACTATTGAAAAGTATCAACTCTTCCGTGATCTCATCGATTCCAACGGTTATGTAGATGAACAGGTTCTCGACAAACTGAAACTCAACATCCGTTCCATGCTGGAGTCTGATGCCGGCAAGGACAAGAATCTGCTCGACCTCTGTCTCGATGTCATCTATCATCAGAACATGAAGGCCTACGGTCTGCAACAGCTCGTGCTGCTCTTCATCAATTGGAAGAACCGCGGCAATGCCAATCTCGGCATGACGACACGTGCTTTCCAAGGAACTCCGTTTAATTAAAAGTTGAAAGTTGAAAGTTGAGAGTTATAGACTGACGGATTTTCTTCCTACGACAAAGAAGGAGTTGGAACTACGAGGGTGGGATTACGTGGATGTAATCCTATTCTCGGGCGATGCCTACGTTGACCATCCGTCGTTCGGGGCTGCCGTCATCGGACGCGTACTGGAAAATGCCGGCTATCGGGTGGCTATCGTGCCACAACCCGACTGGCACGGCGACTTCCGCGATTTCAAGAAGTTGGGGCGACCGCGTCTCTTCTTCGGCATCGCTCCTGGTTGTATGGACTCTATGGTGAATAAATACACGGCCAATCGCCGTCTGCGCTCCGAGGATGCCTACAGCCCTGACGGACGTCACGACATGCGACCCGAATATCCCACCATCGTCTATAGTCAGATTCTGCGTCAGCTCTATCCCGACGTGCCTATCGTACTGGGTGGCATCGAGGCATCACTGCGACGACTCACCCACTACGATTACTGGCAGGAACGGCTACGACCCAGCATCCTCTGCGATGCCCCTGCCGACATTATTATATATGGTATGGGCGAGAAACCCATTGTTGAATTGGCACGCCGTGCAGCCGACGGACTACCGCCCAGTGCTTGGCACGATGTTCCCCAGACGGTATATCTTGCCGACGACATTACCCCAACCGACCGCGATATCGTACTGCATAGTCATGAGGAGTGTCTGCGCGACAAGCGTAAGCAAGCCGAAAACTTCCGCCTCATCGAGGAACAGTCGAACATGATGCATGCCCAGCGGTTGCTCCAAAGTGTGAACGGCTGTTATGCCGTCGTTAATCCTCCTTATCC
>DEJV01000077.1:0-1705 GCA_002353525.1 Prevotella sp. UBA2739 | reverse complement strand
AAGTTCATCACCTGCCGTTCGAAGGAGAGTATATTAAAAGAGGTGCAGCAAGTCACCCAGATGCCCGATTTCCGTGGCTATCTCTCCGACCTCGGTGGACCCTCTGCCAACATGTACGGCATGAAAGGGCGCAACATCAAGGCTTGCGAGAAGTGCAAGCGACCCAGTTGCATCCATCCGCAGATATGTCCTAACCTTGACACCAACCACAGTGCGCTGCTCGACATCTATCGCGCCGTCGATGCGCTGCCTGGTATCAAGAAAAGCTTTATCGGCAGTGGTGTGCGCTACGACCTCATCCTGCATCACAGCAAGGACGAAGCCACCAATCACGCAGCCATGGAGTATGCCCGCGAACTCATCACGCATCATGTCAGTGGCCGACTGAAGGTAGCCCCCGAACACACCAGCGACCGTGTGCTGTTGCGTATGCGCAAGCCCTCGTTCCAGCAGTTCTACGACTTCAAGCGCATCTTCGACCGCATCAATCAGGAGGAGCACCTCAACCAGCAGCTCATCCCCTACTTCATCTCCAGCCATCCCGGATGCACCGAAGCCGACATGCAGCAATTGGCTGAAATCACCAAGAAACTGAATTTCCATCTCGAACAAGTGCAGGACTTCACGCCTACGCCTATGACCGTCTCTACCGAGACCTGGTACACAGGCTACGACCCCTACACCCTCGAGAAAGTATATAGTGCCCACAGTCCCAAAGAGAAACTTGCCCAGCGCCAGTATTTCTTCTGGTACAAAGAACCCAATACCCCACCACATGCAGATCATCGAACAAAGCCTCGTCGCGAAGAACCCGGAAAAGAAAAGCGAAGACGGCCTCGTCGTCACCCCTGACTTCATTGCCGTCATCGACGGCTCTACGTCGAAATCCACCTATCGCCATAGTCTTTTCCGCAGCAATGGCCGACAGGCTATGCGACTTGTCAGCCGCTACCTGAGTCACGCCCCAAAACAGATGACGTGTCATGAGTTTCTGCGTGGTGTCACAGCCTACATCCGCAAGCACTATTCCAAGTCGCGCCTTCAGCAGTTTGCCGAACACCCCGAAGACCGTCTCACCTGCTCTGCCATCATCTACAGCCGTTTGCAGCGCCAGATATGGATGGTGGGCGACTGCCAGTGCCTGCTCGACGGTCAACTGATAGACAATCCCAAACCTGCCGAAGCCGTTTATGCTGCCAAACGTGCCGAATATGCCCAACAGCTGTTGGCTACAGGCGCTGCCACCATCGACAGCCTGCTCGACCACGATGCCGCACGCGACTATATTCTGCCCGACATCATTGCCAGTATGAAACAACAGAATATCCAGTACCCCGTCATCGACGGTTTCCCTATTCCCGAACAGCTGGTACCCGTCTATACCCTCGATTTCCAGCCCCACCGTCTGGTCTTTGCCAGCGACGGCTACCCCTTCCTGTGCGACACGCTGGCAGAGAGTGAGCGCAAGCTGGCAGAACAGCACGAGCACGACCCTCTCAACATTCACACATTCCAAGCCAGCAAAGCCTTTATGCGTGGCCAAACATCGTTCGACGACAGGACATATATCAGTTTTGACGTCTGAAATTTGGCAGTATTGAAAAAAATGTGTACCTTTGCACGCTGAAAATGATGGTTCCGTAGCTCAGCTGGATAGAGCAACAGCCTTCTAAGCTGTGGGTCTCGGGTTCGAATCCCGACGGAA
>DEJV01000049.1 GCA_002353525.1 Prevotella sp. UBA2739 | reverse complement strand
TAACGACGGTGGACAGCATCACCTTCGCCAATAACGAACAACATTTAGCACCTACGATTATGCTTAACAACGGACTCAGAATGTCGGCCTTCGGCATCGGTACCTATTCACTTCACAACGAGACCTGTTTCAATTCTGTTTATACAGCCTTGAAAAACGGTTACCGCCTCATAGACACAGCCTACATGTATGGCAATGAGGATGAAGTGGGACGTGCCGTTCGACAGGCTATAGCCGACGGCATCTGCAAGCGCGAGGATTTGACCGTCATCACCAAAATCTATCCAGGCTCACAGTTTGCCAACCCTGAGCAAGCTATTCAGGATCGTATCGACAAACTCAACATCGACTATGTGGACATCATGTTGCTCCACCATCCAGGCGACAACGACGTGAAAGCATACAAAGCCATGGAGAAGCAGGTCGAGATAGGGAAAATCCACTCTTTGGGCATCTCCTGCTTCTATATTGACGAGTTGAAACGGTTTCTCCCACAAGTGAGCATCAAGCCCGTCTTGGTGCAGAACGAGATACATCCCTATTATCAGGACACAGAGGTTGTGGACTACATCCACTCTCAGGGCATCGTCGTTCAGGCATGGTATCCATTAGGAGGTCGTGGCCATCAGTCGGAATTGCTGAAAGACCCTGTTCTTGTGCGTATTGCCGAGGCACACGGCAAATCGGTGGTACAGGTCATCCTGCGCTGGCACTATCAGCGTCGTGTAGTGGCCATCCCCGGCAGCAGCAATCCTGCCCATATAGCCGAGAACATTGACATCTTCAACTTCGTGCTGACGGATGATGAAATGGCAGATATAGCTGCGCTGAACCGCAACGAGAAGCACGATTGGTACTAATGTAAGGACTAAAGGGAAAATGAATAAACAGCACCTCCCAATCCCCATTTTGAGGATTGGGAGATGTTGTTTAACGTTATTGTAGACGAAGCAGTTAAAAGACTTTGTAGGCTACTCGTATCTGCAGGTTGGGCCAGGCATTCAGCCATGACAGCACATTGGTGATGCCGGAATTTTTGCCCGATGACTTAATCTCCGTATCGTTGTTCAGCACGAATCTCGGGGTTCCCCAGAACAGGAGGCCTGCATCAACGGCCAGACTGATACGATGTTTCTTGGCGATGTGTTGGCCAAAGCCGACACCTAGATAAGGTTTTACGGCATGGGTTTTCATGCGCACGTCGATGTTACCATGCTCATCGGCTGTGAACACGTAGTCGCCAAACTTCAGTCCGATGGGCGGATAGTTTGTACGGAAAACGCGGTTGTAGTCTTCCACTTTCTGATTGGCATCGTAGAGGAAATCCAGGGCACCTTCGTTGGTGTTGCGGAAGTGAAAGAAATTTTGGCTGCCTACGAACAGTCCTGCAGAGAAGTAGAATGGCTGGTTCTTGAAGGGATGTACCTCGCCCAGAAGAAAGACGTTCCAGAAGTTGGGCTCTGCAGCCAGTTCCACCTTATCTACCATCTGTGAGCGTTTCACGGCATCTGCTTCCACCAGCTGTGTCTGTGTGATTTCCGTGGCGGTGTTGATAGCCTTGAACTTGATGTCGCCAGCCTCCCATCCGGAAAATCCAGCTCTCAGAGTAACTATCTTGTGTACTGGCATGACCACATCGATGCCTGCGCCAGTGAGACCTGTAGACAAACCAATAGAAAGATGGTTCAGCAGACCGTCCTCGGCATACAGCTTGTTGGCATTTTGGGCCTTGACCCCTGTTGGCATCAGCATCATCGTGAAGAGAATGAAGAGTGTGTAGATATTGCGTTTCATTTCTTTTGTCGTAAGTGTTTTATTTGAAGTAGGGTTTGTTTGACTTGATAAGCAGGTGGGTAAGCGACTGGCTCATCGGATGGAAACCGTATAGGTAGTCGCTAGTGTAGGGAGTGCCGCCGTTGACGATACAGTGAACGTAGTCGTGACAGGCCATGTCCATCGGCATGATGCCCACAGTGCCCTCGTTGTTCTGCAGGTCGGCTACGACCAATGGGTGCAGGTTGGTGGCATTGGTGATGTATCCGCGTGGCGACACCTCGGTATAGGCCGAGCAGTGGTTCACAATCCAAATGGGTTCGTCTGTTGCGGTAGCCTCACGTGCCGTGTGCATCATGTCGATAACCGTCTGTTGTTTGTTCTTCATTCGCAGCTCGGTGGTGGTTTTGTAGTAGTCCTGCTTATAGAGCGTTGCCTTCACTGTCGTGTCGTTCATGTTGTACATGGCACAGTTGCGCTGGGCCTGTGGATTGAGATTCTCCTCGATGTCGGGATCTTCGTCGGGCCAGTCGCAGTACACGATGGGGTAGTGGAAGAGGGCGTTGAGCGGACGTAGGTCGTAGCGGCTCAGCCACAGAATCTTACCGCGCATCTCACCCACAGTGATGTCCGGGTGCCAGTTGTCAACGAAGAGTCCTTGGTATTTCGGCTTGCTCAGAACCTTATTGAGCAGCACCGTCCAGTTGTTTTGGTTCTCCCAGCCATTGTCAGCTTGCAATTTGGCAATGAAGAACTCCGTCGGGTGGGCTTTCAAGTAGCGTTGCAGCTGGTCGATGGTCTCCTCAAACGTCACGTCGAGCTCGCTGATGCCGTGCGACAGACGCAGAATTTGCTTCTCTTTCGGGTCTGTGGCCAAAGTGTCGATGCTCACCACGGGACGTATGTCAAAGAACCTAATGCCGCAGGCCATCTGTTCTTCTAGCGTTGATACCTGGCTGATGGCCGTCATGTTGAATACATATTTCAGCACGGGCTGATAGAATCCCATACCCGTCATGGTGTCATGGGTGCCGGGGATGCTCAACTTGCAAACCTTTGTCTCGTCCTTTACCATGCCCAGCCAGTCGGTGATAGGGGTGGGCAGGTCATAGGCAACAACGATGGTGTCCTGATATCCTTCTGAGAAAAGAAACGGAGAGTCGAGTGATGTTTCTTCATCATAGACTTTCTCTAATTCCTCGTCTTCGCAACTGTTCAGTGTAATCATGGCCATAACGATCATGATGATATACCATATTTTTCTGCTCATTGGTTTTTGTTTCTGTTGTTTTGCCATCACAAACTTGATATAATTGGAACTAAACTAAAAGATACTGCAAAATTACTGATTTCGGACGAGAAAAAAGAGAAAAACCGTGAAAAGTGAATGTATATGAATTATTTTTCGTATTTTTGTAGTTAGATAGCAAATGAGTTGACTGCACGTTGTAGTCAACTAAATATGGTTGCTGCAGTTATGTTTTTTAAGAATATGAATAGAACAAACCGATGGATGTATGCCGCCATCCTTCTTATTTGCGGCATGGGATTGTGCTTTTCATGCAAAGGTGGAAAAGCATTGGTAAAAATGAGTGGTGTGCTCGAGGAACCCGTGGTCGACGTAGTACCCGAGAATGTGGAAAATGCGTATGCTCATGCGGCGAAAGTCCACCCCTTTGAGCTGATGAGCGACACTGCCAACCATATCAGCGTGGATGGCATTGCAGAGCTCGACAATGGCATCTCCACTGAGGGCTATGGTGTGATGATCACAAAGAACGCCACCTCCACATCGTTTCATGGCATTCGCAACAGCCGGCAGCCACAGGCTTTCTTCGATGCAGCCACCAATAGTCTCTGGCTCACATCGTGTGTCATATCCGGCACGGGTTCGAATGTGGAACAGCTCTACAAGATGCAGTTCGGTACTGCAGATGATAGTGCCCGCATCGTGATGACTGTCGAGCCTTACCAGATGCAACAAAAGCTTATCGAACACCTCGGCTACACCGTTGAGGGCGACCTAATTACATTCTATGCCAATGGGGTAGAGGTGGCTTCTGCCAAAAACACGGTGACCGACATGGGTGGTCTGGATGCTGAGCAACCTATTTGGATAGGCGATCAGATCAGTTACGACCTGAACAACGGTCAGCCTCGTGTCACTTTTGTGCCGGGCGTGAAGTTTACCACCGGGCTTGTACTCATCTACGACGACATGCCCACTCTCTCGGCTGCCATCACCTTCAACGACGATGGCACCTACACGCTGTCCGATTTTAAGGCAGAGACCGCCGAGTAGTTTAAAAGAGGGATGCGATGGATGGAAAGGATAAGAAGGATGTGATGGATGCGATGGATGGGAAGGATGAAAAGGATGGAAGGATAGGATGAGTAGGAGGGATAATCACTAATGTTTTGCATGTTGGGCTTTTGCCCCTGTAGGGCGACATCCACACGAACACTTTACCCAGGGTGTTGCTGCCCTGGGCTAAGCGCTTATTGGCCTTTCAGGCCGCCTCTTTGTGGCTCCATAAACTTCAATCTGTTTATTATGTGGGATTCATCAAATCCAACGGCTTGCGCTTTTACTCCTTTTTCTGTTTCTTTGTGCGCCTCTTCTCCACCCAGCGGTTGGTGAGAAAACTGGCGAGAACGACGAAGCCCGAAATGCCAATGCCCAATAAGGCGATGAAAATCTTCATGGACCATGCAGGAACCTCCGTCTCACTGAACGACTCCATAGCACCGTAGTCGATGGCGGTGAGGACGATGAGAACAACCATAAGGATAGATATGAAACTGCACAATGTCAGTCGCCATAATGTGCCCCACACTCCATAGCCGAACAACTGGTAATAGGTGAGGAAATAATAGATGGGCAGCAATGCACCAAGCGGTGTGAAAATCCTCGTCAATAGCGTGATAATAAGAACGAGGACGCACATAAACACCTGCAAGAAGAAGCCTTGAGGCAAGGTGTGAGCTGTGCACCGGGGGGAATAGCGGAACAAAAGCCACGTGGGAAGAATCATCATCGAATAGATAGCAAGATTGCCCCAGCCCTGATTCTTTTTCGACCATTCTAAAAACACATTAATGGCATCCATGCCTTCATAATCACTCAGAGGTTTTGGCTCTACGGGAAAAAACAACTGCTCTATCAGCGTGACCAAAATGGCTACGATGAGCAGCATCTTCACGGGAGGGAAACTCACCTGGCGCTTGCCCGTGATATAGTCGCGCACAAAATAACCCGGACGCCAGAGCAACTGCCAGATGGTATAGGTCATTGAGCGAGAGCCCATACCCCATATCTCCATGACGCCCTCTCTGACGCTCGTCCATGATACCTCACCCATATTAGCTTTCTGCGAACAGCGAGGACAGAAATTGCCCACATACTCATAGCCACAGTTGTGGCAATGGTGCGTCTGAGTCTCATCCATGGCGTAGCTGAAGGGATTCTCCTGCCATGCCCTGAACCGTTTATATGCTTTTTTCAGATCTATCATATTTCTCTCCTGCTCCTTAGATTTTTGGCAAAGTTACGAAAAGTTGAG
>DEJV01000044.1:34381-45443 GCA_002353525.1 Prevotella sp. UBA2739 | reverse complement strand
CAAGTGAAATCAGAAAAAGGCATTGGGTTGTAATTAGTTAACCAATTACACTCTAATTAGGCATTAATTACATGGTAATTAGGCATTAATTAGAGGCTAATTAGGCATCAATTAGAGTCTAATTCATTATCTAATTGAAAAATGACGAGTTTGAGGAGGCAAAATTCCTCTGACGGGCACAAAAAAAGAGGGCATGTCAATTGGTGGCATGCCCTCTTTTGATGTTTGTAAGTTTAGTAAATGCTAAGACTTTTTAGTGAAGTTAGTAATACTAAAACCTTTTCTTTCTGAAATCCAGTGTTATTTCTTCAGCGGATACGACACGGCAGGCATGGTGGCAGCACGCAGAACAGGTCGTGCGATCTTGCTCTCTGCAACGATGAAAGCACGAGGAGCAATGATGCTGTTCTGTGTTCCATTAGCCGAATTGATGACCTTTTCCGCAGCAGATACGGCTACGAGGTCCTTCAGCTGAGACTGCTTTGACTGAACCATATTGTCTGTGCGCAGCAGGGTGCGTTGTCCTGTTTTCGTGTCTATACGGTAGAGGCGGAGCAGCGAGCAGCCCTCAGGCAGCGAGACGACATAGGCATTCTTTAGGCCTGCTTTCTTGGCACTCTTCAGCAATGTCTTCTCCATCTTCTCATCGGCCGTGGCATTGGCAGCTTTGATGTGCAACGACCCGATAGAGATTTCAGGTGTCGGCACACTGGAATTGATGGTAAAGCGATAACTGCCCGTGCTGTTCTTGGTAAACGGTGTGGGACGCAGATTGTTGAGTTGCGCACGGAGTACACCATTCTCAACCAGCAGCAGTTCTTTCTCCGGAACGATACCGTCAGCGTCGACGCTGTAGGCACCCATCAGCGGTGTGCCATTGTAATCCTTACGGTCGCTGTAGTTGACAACGCTGATTCGCTTGTCGATGATGTCCTGACCTATCTTCTTGCCAAAGTCATCGTCGGCAGGCTGGAGCGAATGGCTGGCATACACGGCGGCAATGACAGGGTCGCTCAACGAGTAGACAGATGCCATCTCCTCGAACATTACCGGACCATTGTATTCCTCATCCAGCACTGGGGCGTCACGAAGAGCCATCAGATTACTGGCAAACGTATTGATACGATCTACCAGACTGCCCTTATTCTTCAAGAAGTCAGGCAACGGGTACGACAATACCATTTTGTCATTCCAGGGTGTACCATCTTCATTTTGCGTCGTTGCATCGACGGTCATGGTCAACACCTGTTGGCTATCATTCACCTCAAGACCGGTATTGGTGATGCGCAACGTGTTCATCTGTGCGACATCGAAAGATACGGATGTATCATAGAGATGGGGATAGTTCTTAAATACCGATGACAGTTCAACGACAAGACTACCCAGCAGTTTCATGTCGATGTCCTGGAAATCGGCGTTGCCATTCCCCTGAGCAGCAGATGCTGAAGGCAGAATCAGGTCGTTGGTGTTGGCATACTCCAGGGGCAGCGGGTGCTGGGAGAGATAATTCTGTTTCTGGGCATAGATATTGAGCGCATCCTTATAGGAATTGTCGGTTGTGTTCCATACGGCGCGTCTCACAGCATTGGCATTCCCCTCCTTGCCGACAAAGGCCACCTGGCTGAAGTAGCGGTCGGTTTCCACCTTGCTCGACTGCTTGATATCGCCCACTGTGACTTCCGATCCGATGGTTGTTGTCCACGGCGACAGATAGCTCAGGGAGATGCCGCCCAGCTCGCCTACGATGCGTGCCGTACGTGATGTGTTGGCAATCGATGACACCAACAGGGGCTGCATGGCTCCGCGGATGTTCAGCTCGTCGGCAGCCCGCTTCACCTCTTTCCTCATGGCCTCCTTCAGCTGGTCGCTATTCGGCTGGCTGTTGTCGGTCTGTGGGGCGGGGAGCAGCTGTGGTGTCTGCTGTGCCTTCTTCCGGCGCTGGGTCTCAATCTGGGTGACATAAATCTGCGGTGACACGCAGGCCACGGGCACCCATCCCGACTCTGCCCCGCAAGAACCGGTAAAGAGCGTCGGTTCATTTCCTGCGGCAGCGATATGTGAGAACATAGACAGCGGGGTGCCTATCAGGTCCACGCCACGCACCAGTTCGTCGGGACGGCCGTCCACATACACACGGAACACCTCCACCGGCGACACATTGAATGAGTTCATGGTGTTTCCCTGTCCGGTCGTAGTGAAGCCACCCGTCACCGTCAGGAAATAATAACCATATTCCTTGCCTTGTTTCTTAGCCTCTGCGCGCAGCATCTTGCGCAAGGTCTCCTCGGTCTGCGGGGCAGAAGTCTCGACGATGAGGTTCGACTGGCGCGAAACGGCATCATGGCCGTCGGATGCCCGTCCGTGACCATTGCTCTGTGGGAAGCCGTCCATAGGCACGCGGCTCAGCAGGAACTCGTTGAGCACGCCATTCTTGATATTGTCTACCCGGCGCGAGCGAACGCCCTCAGAGTCGTAGTGGTAATGGCCGTTGAGCTGCTTGCCCTGGTATTCGGCAAGACTGGGGTCGCAGAATACGCTGAAATCGGCTGGCAGCACATTCTTACCGACCATGTTGCGGAAGGTCTCACCGCCCGACTTGAGGCGGTGGGCCTCCAGGCGGTGACCGAAAATCTCATGGAAGAACACACCGCTGGCGGGGCCTGAGAGAATGGCGGGGCCGGTATAGGGATTGGCGACGGGTGCCTTCATCAGCGCTGTGACACGCTGTACGAGTTCTTGGGCCTTGGCCATCATCACGTCGGTGTCGGGCAGACGGTCAAGGCTGGTGGCATAGTAGTCGAACGACACCGGCAGCACCATGCCGTCGGGGGCCATGCCCTGGGCGGTGAGCATCACACGGGCAGCGACTCTGTTCTCCACCACGCAGGTACCCTCGGTGTTGACGATATACTGGCGGGTGACATCGAAGTTCAGCGAGGCCGTTCCGCCCTGCAGCTCCGGGCATGCCGCCATCACGGCGCTGATCTTGTTCAAGCGGGTGCGCCAGGCCTCGATGTCGATCTTCTTCTGTTCAGCTGTCAGCGGCTGCTCGTAATACTGCTCGACGGGAGCCTTGGAGAAACAAGCTGCGGTGTCCTCATCGGCCACATTGGTAGATACTTTCGCCTGCGTCTCGCGATAGACGTTCACGGCAAAATCGTAACGGCGGCGCACCTCACTCCAGATGCCGGCCCGCAGGCCATCGACGTCGCTGTCGTTCATGGGCAGCACCCATGGAGCGACGTCGCGTCCCTGGCTGTTGGCAGCACCCTGGGTGGTCAGTTTGAAATTGTCGAGCCGTGGGTTTCCCACTCTGATCTGCGGCGTCAGCGTCCGGCCCTCCTGCGTGTCCTCGGTCACTGTCACACCCATGTTGCTCTGGATGTTCACCCGTCGGAAGTCGTTCACTCGCAGCGACATGAAATAAGGTTTCACCGGCTGCTGTCTCAACTGCTGGTACTCACGGTTCAGCTCAGCCTTAAGCGTCTGAAGCAGCACGTCACTATCCTGTGCACAGACATCCAAACAGCTGATAGCAAATAGAAAAGATAATAGTGTTCTTATCATTTGATGTTATCGATTACATTCATAGCGTTTTCTGCCATCGAACCCTCATATTTGAGTCTTTTGGCATTGTCCTCAAAATATTTCCTGGCCTTGGCACGCTGTTCGGGGTTCATCTTCTTGGCATTACTAGAGAGTAATCCATCGACGATTCCTTTGAACGAATTATTACCTGGAAGCGGAGCCACAAAACGAGTGTAGTAATCCAGCATACCATCCCAGTCTTCCTGAATGACATACAAGGCGATATGTACGAGATGCACCTGAGGATCATCGGTAGGCATATGCAGCATACTGGTCAGCATCACGGCCTTGCGGACATCCTCCACGGTGTAATCATGTTTACGACCATCGCAGACAAGATACATGCCACTACGGAAATTATCGAATATCATCCTGTTGATCCGTTCACTGCCATTGGCACGGTCAAAATAGGGCTTATACTCCATGAGATGATCAAAGAGGGGGTCACGATAGTCGGCAGCAGAGAGGGCATACATCAGCACCCGGTCCTGATAGCGCTCATACTCATGACCGTTATCGAACACCTCACGCAGGGTAGCACGTATATCCATGCTATTCGCCATCATGGTCTCCACCAGTTTCATACCTGTCCGGAAATCATGAGTCTCTGCATAGGTTTTCTGTAAGGCGGTCAGAGAGTTGACCGGATCCAACGCCTCCTCCAACTTCGTAACGAATTCACTGGCTGTTGCTGATCCACCCACTATACGGTTGACCTCCGTGCCGTCGGCATTGAAGATGATGAATGTGGGATAAGATCTGATGTCCAACTTCTTGGCGAGTTCTACACCCTCCCCCTTCTCCATGTCGATCTTGATATTCACGAACTTGTCGTTCATCATATCGCCACATTCCTTCTGGGGGAATATCTCCTTAGCCATCATGGCACAAGGCACGCACCATGACGTATAGCAATCCAGGAACACCTTTTTCTTCTCTGCCTTGGCGGCTTTCAGGGCATCGGCAAATTTCAGGTTGCGGAACACCACGCCATCAGCCGCCATACCCTGGAGTGGCAACATGAAAAGAAGAAGTAATGAAATACAAATATTTTTCATCTTAACAATTACCAATTTTACATTATCCATGATCAATTCTCCATTGCCTTCTCAATCATCTCCTTCAATGCCGGTTCGGAAGGACGAGGAGCATTTGTTGAGACGGTCTTGCCGTGCTTGGAGAAAACCATGAAGCGTGGTACTGCATCCACGGCATAGTCGTCTACGATCGTACCTTTATTATAGGTAATCAGTTGTACGCCACCAAGTGCCTTCTCCTTGATGAACTGTGCCCATTTCTCTTTCTCGGTATCTATGGACAGACTGATAAAGACGACATCCTTGCCTTTCATCTCCTTCTCCAGCGCCTCGAGATGTGGGAGTTCTGCCTTACAGGGCATACACCAGGTAGCCCATACATCAACGACGACGACCTTCCCTTTATAATCGGATAAAGAGTGCATCTTTCCCGTCACGTCGGGATAGGTAAAGTCTATCCAGTCCTCACCTTCTTTATTGACACTGATACGGCGCAGCAGTTGTTCGTACTGCTTACGTTGTGCCGGCAGCACATCCGATCCGTGTTTCTCGTCGAAGGCTTTCAGATCCCAGATCATGCCGCGCTCTACCGCATTGATGATAAACTTAGAGCGCAACTCCCTACAAGAGATATCCTCGCTGACAAATTCTGCAGAACCACCTGCCTGATTGTTATAGATGATATGTTTTCCGAATCCATAGAGCATCAGCAGGTCGAAGGCTACTGGTGAGTATTGCATCACGCTCATATCCTTAAACATATCATTGCTGAAAAGCTCCTGAATGTATTGGGGATAATCTGCTTGTGTATTGAAACAGATACCCTGATCAAAGATGTGGAGCACATCGAGCATGGTCAAATAATGGAGCACCTGTTTGACATCATGGTCAAACCGACGATTACCTGTATCGACCTTTCCCAGGAGTGCCTGTACATCCTCTGTGACTTTCGTGACAGTCTGATGGAACTGCTCTACGGGTTTTCCACGACCTTCACTGGTATAGACGAGTTGACGGAGTGGAGTCACGATGGATATCCATTTGGCCAAAAGCTTATTCTCCTTGCCGATCTTGCCACTCAGCACACCACATCCCTTTTCCACGTTAATCTCAATCGTCTCATTCTTTCCCACATAGAGCGGATAATACTCTCCCTGTGAACCGATGAATACGATCTTGTCGAAGATACCTGTCGTCTTGTCAACACCAAACTGGAAAGCGTAGTTTTCCGGTTTGAGGATGTTTGCCAACACTTGTTTGAGATTGCCGTTCTCTGCCGTTCCGACATAGATCTCTTTGGCCATCGTATTCTGAATACCCGCTTTCTTGAATGAGCCCTTGATAATGGTGTTCTGGGCAACTGCCACTGTTGCCGTCATCAGCAACAGTGACAGGGATAAGAATTTTAATCGTTTCATTTTTTTAATTATTATAATTATATTACTGTTTCATCACGTCATCAAGCATCGGCTTGATAATCGACCATTTCTCCATCACACGAGGATAAGCGCCATACATGGTCTGGAACTCCTCATCGGTATAGGTGAAGTATGCCTCGGTAAACATATTCACGTCGGCCTGCTCTGTTGGAGAAGAGTTGAAATATGGAGGTGCTGCATCGAGGAATCCTGCCCACAACATCTTATCCTTTGCCTGCACCGACCAATCGTATGGATCAAAAGGACAACCAGGCATATTGTTAGCGTTGAAATACCATGTGGAGTAGTTATACACATCGTGAGCCTCATAGATGGCGCGTGACACACTATAGAAGCGCTTCAGTCCTTCCTCGTAGTTGATATCGCCGGTCAACTTCTTTCCTATGAAGGAGCGCAAGACTACGGCGCGCAGTTTCTTGGTCTGATCCGCCTGATAGCTTGCCAAGAGCGATGCCTTGGTGATCACCAAGGTGTTAAGACCCACATACACATCATCAGAAGAGCCGTTGATGGCTTCCACCAACAAGATACTGTGGATATGGAGGAATGTAGGGATGGTAGGCATCAGTTGTGTACGAAGATACTGGATAGCATCAGGGATGACCGAACGGTCAGCATAGGTGAATGTATTGTAGAAAGCATCACCGTAGGATGACTGTCCGCCACCGATGGCAGCATTGAGTGTCAGCGTCTTGTAGAAGGTGTATTCATTTCCGAAGACATCCACACGCTGTTGTGTGCCGATGGTATCATTGAAGAATATAGGAATGCCATACTGCTTGAAGAACTCATAGGCAGCATGCTGTGCGGGATCAGAACTGTCTTCCAGTTGGAACCAGTCTTTCTCATAGTCCGGGAAGGTTGTCTCGTCTTCGCTGCAGGCGGTCAGCAGTGTCAGGGCTAACAGCGGAAGCACCATCAGTACATGATATACTGTTCTGGATATATAATTTGTCTTTTTCATTGCTTATAGTGTGATTAGTGTTTCATGTCTCTTGTCTTACGCAAAAGGTTCGTTATCTCACCTCTGTTGAAATTGATCGTCTCATCAGGAACGGGTATTACCCATGCTGCCTGATCTTTCTGATAGGACTCCAGCACGTAGTATCCCACCTGCTCGGCAGTACCCTTCGACTCGTTGTAGGCGTAGGCAGGGTGAGTGATGGTGTAGTCAGAAGAAAGCGGATACTTCGAATTGACCGCATAGCGACGGAGATCAAACCAACGGTGTCCCTCGAAGCACAACTCACGACGGCGCTCATCACGGATGAAGTTCACAAGTTGGTTTCCATCGGCGGGTGCCGGACTGGCTGAGGCAAAGCGCTTGGCTCTCAGGGCGTTGATGGTTTGTGCTGCCTCACTGTTCTTTCCGAGCATCACCTGTGCCTCAGCCTTGTTCAGCACCACCTCTGCCAGTCTGAGCAGGAACATGGCAGAAACACATTCTTTGTCATTATAGGTAGCCCAAGTCTTGTACTTGTCGGGCATCACGGAATTGGTTGTTTCGGTATGACGGAAATAATGAGTCAATCGCAGGTCGCTGTTCTCGAATTTCTCAAGAAGGTCGTCCGATGCCTTGAAACAAGATGCTACAGGATAAGGCATCCAGTTGCTGTCGTAGGCAGTACCCTCATTAGCAAAGATACAAGGTATCTCGTTCTGACTCATGGTGAAGATCACATCCTTGGATGACTTGCAAAGAATATTCTCTCCCATGACATGACTGTTCAGGTCGGTGAGTGCATAAGGAGAAACGGGAGTATCGAAGACAGATGCACACTCAAGTACCTTCTCATAATCTTCCATATAGAGGGCTACACGAGTCTGCAGAGCCTTCACGGCATAGTATCCGGCACGCAGTTTTGTCTCGGGGTTATATCCCTTCAACTGTTCGGCGGCGATATCGAGATCCTGAGCGATCTGTCCCCACACCTCAGCATTGGTATTACGGGAGAAATAACGGTCTTCTATCGTCTCACTGATCTTCAACGGCACGCAGAAGTCGCTGCTGGCCGTGGCCTTGGCGTATGGCAGACCATACACATTCGCCAATTGCAGGTAATAGAAGGCACGCAGGAAATGAGCCTCTCCGGCAACATGTGCCATCAGTTTCTCATCAGCATCATTCTTGGGTTGAATCTTTTCTGACTGGAAGATAATGGCATTGATTGCACCGATGCGCTTATAGATATTTGCCCATGAGCCATCTGTCCATTTCTTATTCAGGTCGTCCATGTTCGGGTCGGCAGCCCAGCGGTACATGGCACCGAGCACATGCAGCGGGGAACAAGTGCTCGACGACTGCACATAGTTGTTGAGCATGAGCACGTCGGCATCATCATCCAGCACGTGGATATAGGCCATATTGTACGAAACCATGTTCTCCGGCGAGAGTGAGCCGGGCGAGTAGGTGCTCAGGTTGTTGGTCGGCAGGAAAGCCTCGCCGATCATGAGGTCTTCCAAGTCTTGTGCGTCCTCACAATAGCGCTGGTCGGTAGAGTACTCCTCAAGAAAATCTCCACAAGCGGAGAAGAGCACGGCTCCCATCACAGAAAGTGCGGAAAACAGCAGATATCTGATAGATTGATATATTGTATTCATTGTCTTTTATGCTTTAAATAATTGTTTGCTCCTCTGAAGTTGATGTCATCTGAATTAGAAAGTGAGACTGATATTCAGGCTATACGACGGACGTACGGAAAGATTCAGTGCAGGAGCAGAACCGCTCTGTGAAGGATCTTGTCCCTTGAGCTTTGAGCTACAGAGTGTAAACAGGTTCGTTCCGACGAGGTTGATATAAGCAGCCTGGATGCCCAGCAGTTTGGTCAGCTTGTCGTCCACATTATATCTCAGCGAGAGGGTCTGCAGTTTCAGGTAGTTGCCTGATACCACACGGAGGTCGGAGTTGTCGTACATGTCGTATACCGTACCGGCAAACGAATAGGCCGTAGCGGGATAGTTGTTCCACCACATGGCGTAGTTCGTGGTGGCCTCGGTCGAGAGTCCCGGGATGTTGGTATAGGCCTCGTCACCGGGGCGGCGCCAGCGGTTGACAAACTCCTTGCGCAGGTTCTGCTGCGGATAGGCCACGTTGGTGGCATAGCCTGAACAGATTTTCGAGAGACGTATCTTGTTGCCCAGCGAGTAGGTCAGGTTGAACGAGAGACCCCAGTTGCCATAACCGAAATAGTTGGAGATACCACCCTGGATATAAGGCTCACGACAGCCCGACTCTTCCATCACCTTCAGGAAGACTTCCTCACGGGTGAGGTTAGCATACTCGGCTTTGTACTCTTCCTGTTTCTCATCCTCACATCCGTAGAACACGGGGGCACCCGTCTCATGGTCCAGTCCCTTGAACTTATAGCTGTAGAAGGTGCCGACAGGCTTGCCAGCCACGTCCAGGTTACCGTTCAGGAAGTCGTTATACGTCAACTCATCACGCAGCACGTTCGTCTTGTTGTTGATGGCACGGTTGACCACCTTGTTGATCACCTCACCAATCTGCGGGTCGATACGCCATACGAAGCCTCGCTTGCCGCCACTGATGTTAGCCTGGTCGATGGGCGTGAACGAGAACGAGAGTTCTACACCCTGGTTGTTCAGTGTTCCGGCATTCACCACATACTGTGTGATACCGTTGATCTCTGAAATCTTCTTCGTCAGGAAGGCGTCGCTGGTGTGTTTGTAGAAGTAAGAGATGGTACCGCGAACCTTATTATTAAAGAGGGCGAAGTCGAGTCCTACGTTTGATGACGAGGTCTTTTCCCACTTCAGGTTCGGGTTAGGATAGTTGGTAATCGTAGCGTAGGGCTGGTTGAAGATATAATCCGTCAGGGTGCTCTGTCGGATGATCATCTGGGATGTCTGACCAGGAATCATATTTCCCTGATAACCCCAAGAAGCACGCAGTGCTACATCCGTCACCCAGTCAACCTTACGGAGGATGTCTTTCTTCATGTTCCAACGACCGGAGACAGACCAGATCGGAGAGAACTCATCATTGGCACGTGTACCGAAGAGGTTGCTTCGCTCAGCACGCATATGTACATTGAAGATATAGGTGTCACGGAAACCGTAACCGACAGTACCGTAATATGCCAACTCATTCTGCAGGTTGCGGGTGCGCTTACCCTTACCTTCATCAGATGCCATAAATTGCTGGTAATACATGGCGTAGTCTGTCGGTACGTAGTCGAAATAACCACCATATTCGCGGAAGTAGCCTCGACGGGTGATCGCGAATCCCTTATACTCAGTTGATGTTGCCTCCACACCGGCACTGGCGGTGAGAAGATGCTGGTTGTTAGCACCGAAATTCTTCATGAAGTTAGCCTGCAAACGGGCCATCCAGTTGTTGTTACGTGTCTCCTCACGTTTCAACTGACCACCGAGCGGACACATATCTGAACGTAATGAACGGTCAGCACGCAGGTCGAAGACATACTTCGTGTCGCCTGTATAATACTCTTCCTGTGTGGTATTGGAGATACCGTATGAGAAGATACCGTCGAGATTCAGGCACTGCAACAGGTTGTAACGCAACTGTGTACGTAGATTGAGATTATTCGTGAGCTGCTGGTTGCCTGAGTTGTCCAACTCGTGCAGGATATTGTAGTTGTAGATATTGCCGAAAGAGTTGTTGATGGGATAATAGAACAGTTCGCCATCGGTACCGTATGCCGGCATGGTACGGGCCATATTATAAGCATAGTCCATCACATTGATTCCCGATGCCAGAAAGTCGTGCTTCTGGTAGTTACCCAACAACTGGAAATTGATGGATACCTTCTTGTAGTTGGCATTCAGGTTGACGGTAGCGTTATATCGTTTGTTACTCTCGCCTTTGATGACGCCACCCTCATCGCCGTAACCCAGTGAGGCATAATAGCGCATGGTGGGCGAGCCGCCAGAGATGGATGCCGTGTGGTTGTGCGACACCACGTCTCTCGTGAGCAGCTTGAACCAGTCGGTATTCAGTTCGCTGTAGTAGTTGGT
>DEJV01000044.1:28967-34292 GCA_002353525.1 Prevotella sp. UBA2739 | reverse complement strand
CGCTCGGCAGATGTCATCATATACACGTCACGGTCGGAATAGCGCGGACGGCGGGTGTAGGTCATGGTGCCGTTGTAGGTCACCGACGGAGCGCCCACCTTACCTTTCTTGGTGGTGATGACAATCACGCCGTTACCGGCCTTCGCACCGTAGAGTGCCGTGGCCGATGCGTCTTTCAGGACGTTGATCTCGTCGATATCATTAGGGTTAAGACCAGAGATCGCATTACCAAGCAGGTTCACGAAGTCGGGGTCGTTGAGGTTGTTGGGATCAACAGGTACAGGGTCGTTAAGCACGATACCGTCGAGCACCCACACCGGCTCACGGTTTCCCACGAGCGTCGACGTACCGCGTATTCTGATTTTCGGGGTCGAGCCCACCTGGCCTGAGTTCTGCATATAGATCATGCCCGGCACATGGCCTTCCAGCATCTTGTCGATGGTTGTCAGACCGGGATTCTTGATGTCCTCCATCTTGAGCGAGGTCACCGACGAGGTGAGTTTCGAGCGGTCTACATCCTGATAGCCAATCACCACCACGTCGTTGAGATACTCTGTGTCCTCCATCATCTTCACGTCGATATTGGCACGGTCACACACGACAATTTTCTCTTTCATACCGATATATTTGTACGAGAGCACTTCCTGCTCGGTTGCCGTGATATGGTAGTTGCCGTTGGCATCTGTCACCGCGTGGATGTTGCTGTCGCGTCCGCGAATCGAGACACCGGGCAGCGGGTCGTTGTTGTAGTCGGTCACTACACCATAGACATGAATGAGCTTGCCCTTTTGTGGCGACCTGATCACGCAGACGTCGTTCTGCCACGACCCTTCCAGCTTCAGCTTGGGTAAGATGCGGTCGAGAAACCCTTTCACGGTCTCATTCTCGGCCTTTGCCGAGATGCGCTCTGCGTTTTTCACAACGGCAGTGTTGTAAACGAATTTCACTCCCGTTTTCTTCTTGATGGTTTGCAGCACACTCTCTAATTTCTCATTAGTGAATGTCTCGCTGAATCGTTGTTGCTGTGCTATGGCCAGCAGCGGCAATAGCATAAGTAACAAGAGGCATAGTTTTCTTTTCATAAGATATTAATTATGTGTTAATAGGATAGTGTGATTGTCTTTCCGTCTATTTTATACTCTATCAGGCCCGTCAGCTGCAGCAGTTTCATGAACTCGTCCACATTCTTGAACCGCGAGCATTCACCCGTGAACAGCATGTCGCGCAGATAGCCGTCCGTATAGACCACGCGAACGTCATACATACGCTCGATATCGTTCATGACGTCCTCCAGGCGCTCGTCCGTAAAGTAGATGATGCCGTCTTTCCAGGCCGTGTAGCGGTGGGTGTCCACCTGCTGCACCGTCAGGGACGAGGTGTAGGGCTCTTGCACCACCTGCTCGCCGGGGTGCAGCGCCGTCGTCTCATTCGCGGTCGTATAGGCGACACTTCCCGATACAAGCGTCACGCTCGTTGCCTCGCCGGCATAGTCGCGCACGTCGAAGGTGGTGCCCATTACCTTTACAACACCCTTCGAACAGCGCACCATGAAGGCGTCGCCCGTATGAGCCACATCGAAGAAAGCCTGCCCGCTGACACTCACCTCCCGGTCGCCCTTCAGCGAGAGCGGGAACGACAGCGTGGTCTCCGAGTTAAGCCATACGTGGGTGCCGTCGCTCAGTATCAGGTCGTACTGACGGCCGCGGGGAATGCTCAGTTTGACAAGGTCCTCGTTGTTGCCGCCCTTCACCGAGATGGTGTTGCCCTTCGTAGTGATGTTGGCATCGCCGAAGGTCTTTCCGCCCTCCGACAGCACCACCACATCGCCATTGGGCAGCTGCAGTTGGGGCTTTGACGAAGAGTAGAACGGGATGGACTTCGGCTGTGATGCTTCGGCAAGGGAACGCTCCTCGGTCTGTCCTTTCTGATGGGTGGCAATGACGCCCTTCTCCTCCATGTCGTGGCGCGAGATATGCACAAAGACGAAGAGGGCAGCCACCGCCGCCGCTGCCAGCAGCGAATAGGTGACGACCCGCCTGCGCTGCCTTCTCGCCCGCAGTCTCGTCCTGATACTGTCGATGAACGTATCGTACGCCTGGTCGGCGTCGTACTTCTCGTAACCTTTCAGATGCTTCGCGGCATCACCGTGCCGATATTCCTCGTCGAGCTCCCGGACGTGCTTGTCGGCAAGTCCTTCCACGCGCTCAGAGACAATATCGTCAATGATTTCTTCGAATCTATCTTGTTCTATAGCCATATTGTACTTTTTCATTAGGTATTTACATCCTTTGTAATGCAAATAAAAGAAAAAGTACTATCGAAAAAAAGAAAAAAAGGTGGAAGTACAGAAAAAACCGTGGGGCAACACAGTTACAACAGCATCCAGATGGGTGAGGAATTGGCGTAGTTTCGCAGTTCGTCAATCGCCTTGGCCTTGGCATTCTTCACCGTGCTGATGGCAATGTTCAGCTCCTCGGCAATCTGCTTGATCGATTTTCCCTCGATGGTTTTCTCGATGATGGCCCTGCGCCGTTCGCTCAGTTGTTGTATGCCCACCCACAGGCGGCGATACATCTCCTCGCGTATGGAAACGGCAAAGTCATCATCCGTCCATCCCTGTTTGTCGATGCTGTGATGGTCGGTGTCAGAGACGTCTATATTGACGATGTTCTTTTTCGAGCGGTGAGCGGAAAGACAGTTTTTGTAGACAGCCCGGTACAGGTAGTAAGTGAGGTGGTGGGTGTCGTTGAACACGACTTGTTTGTGCCATATCTTCACAAACGTCTCTTGCACGATATCCTCGGCCTCGCAGCTGTTGTCGACATAGTTCTCGGCATAACAACACAAAGCGGGATAGAAACACTGGAAGAGTACCTTCCATGCTCCCTCGTCTCTCTCATTAATCCGCACTATGTCTAACTCTTTCTCTGCCAAGCGATATCTTGATAAGATGGTTTCTAATGCAAAATCGATACAAAAGTAATAAAAAAAAAGTAAATGATGAGAAAACGGACGAGTTTAAAGCAAGAATTAACACAAATTGGGAATAGTGTTACTTCGTCGCCAGTATTAGGAGTGTGGGGTGAGCCCCCACCAACTCCCCCGAGGGGGGAGAGCAAAGACCCCTCCTAACCTCCCCACATAAAAAACCCGGAACAGCCTCGTCGGCCATTCCGGGTTCATATTCATCTGTGCAATCTGTGTGAACTATTAAACACAAATTGGCATATATTATTCACAAATCCTTCATAAATCATTTTTTTTGATAATTTGTGCGTAATTTTCGGAAATTAGTGTTAAACATTAAATGGTTAAAGCAGGCAAATTATCCATTGTACATTATCGATTTTCCATTCTCCATTCTCCATTATCAAAAAGCCTTCCTCCCCACTAAAACCTGTGATAAAATGAAAATAAACGTTTGTAAAGTGAAAATAAACAGCGGTTTATTCGTTTATTCATGATAAAATAGGTAACTTTGCACCCGATTTTGGCAAGAATGGCTTGTCAAAACAGTTTTTAGATGTTTTTTATATTAAGATTTTAGATGAACGTAATTACGAAAACCCTTCAACTGGCTGATGGAAGAACCATCACCATTGAAACCGGGAAAGTGGCAAAACAGACCGACGGAAGTGTTGTTCTGCGTATGGGCAACACCGTGCTTCTGGCCACTGTTTGTGCCGCAAAAGATGCCGTTCCCGGAACAGATTTTATGCCTTTGCAGGTTGACTACAGAGAACAGTACAGTGCTGCCGGCCGGTTCCCGGGCGGATTCACCAAGCGTGAAGGCAAAGCGAGTGACAATGAGATTCTGACCAGCCGTCTGGTTGACCGCGTGCTGCGTCCGCTCTTCCCCTCTAACTACCACGCTGAGGTGTTTGTGAATGTGATGCTGCTCTCTGCCGACGGAGTGGATCAGCCTGACGCATTGGCCGGATTTGCCGCTTCTGCCGCTTTGGCTTGCTCAGATATTCCTTTCGAGTGCCCCATCAGTGAGGTGCGCGTGGCTCGCATCAACGGCGAGTATGTCATCGATCCTACCTTCGAGCAGATGAAGGAAGCCGACATGGACATCATGGTGGGTGCTTCGGCCGAGAACATCATGATGGTGGAAGGCGAGATGAAAGAGGTGAGCGAGCAGGATCTGCTGGGTGCCCTGAAGGCTGCCATGGTGGCCATCAAGCCTATGTGTGAGCTGCAGAGCGAGCTGAGCAAAGAGCTGGGCAAGGACGTGAAGCGCGAGTACGACCACGAGGTGAACGACGAGGAGCTGCGCGAGCAGATGAACAAGGAGCTCTATCAGCCTGCCTACGACGTGACCAAGCAGGCTCTCGAGAAGCAGCAGCGCGCTGAGGCTTTCGAGAAGATTCTCACCGACTTCAAGGAGGCTTATGCCGCCGCTCATGCCGACCTCAGCGAGGACGAGCTGGAAGAGAAATATGCCATGATGGACCGCTACTATCACGACGTGGAGCGCGACGCCATGCGCCGTTGCATCCTCGACGAGGGCATCCGTCTCGACGGACGTAAGACCGACGAGATTCGTCCCATCTGGTGCGAGGTGAGCCCCCTGCCCATGCCTCATGGAAGCAGCATCTTCACCCGCGGTGAGACAC
The DNA here is from genome assembly GCA_002353525.1 of Prevotella sp. UBA2739. Lineage (GTDB taxonomy): Bacteria > Bacteroidota > Bacteroidia > Bacteroidales > Bacteroidaceae > Prevotella. The sequence continues at coordinate 29,673 of DEJV01000044.1, read as the reverse complement.
AGAGCCTCTCTACCTGCACACTGGGAACGAAGCTCGACGAGAAACTGGTTGACGACGTACTGGAGAAGAGCTACCAGCGATTCCTCCTGCACTATAACTTCCCCCCGTTCTGCACCGGCGAGGCTAAGGCCCAGCGCGGCGTGGGACGTCGTGAGATTGGCCACGGCCACTTGGCATGGCGCGGACTGAAGGGTCAGATTCCTGAGGACTTCCCCTACACAGTGCGCCTGGTAAGTCAGATTCTCGAGTCGAACGGCTCGTCGTCGATGGCTACCGTATGTGCCGGCACACTGGCGCTGATGGATGCTGGTGTTCCGATGAAGAAGCCCGTAAGCGGTATTGCCATGGGTCTGATTAAGAACCCCGGCGAGGACAAGTATGCCGTGCTCTCTGACATCCTTGGCGACGAGGACCACCTGGGCGACATGGACTTCAAGACTACTGGTACACGCGACGGTCTGACTGCCACACAGATGGATATCAAGTGCGACGGTCTGTCGTTCGATATCCTCGAGAAGGCTCTTATGCAGGCTAAGGCTGGCCGTGAGCACATCCTGAAGTGCCTCACCGACACCATCAGCGAGCCTCGTGCCGAGATGAAGCCACAGGTGCCACGCATCGAGGCCTTCGAGATTCCGAAGGAGTTTATCGGTGCCGTGATTGGTCCTGGCGGTAAGATTATCCAGCAGATGCAGGAAGACACTGG
>DEJV01000044.1:0-28947 GCA_002353525.1 Prevotella sp. UBA2739 | reverse complement strand
GGCAAGGTGCAGGTGTCGGCTCCTAACAAGGAGAGCATCGACGCTGCCATTGGCAAGATCAAGGCTATTGTGGCCATTCCCGAAGTGGGCGAGGTGTACGAGGGTACGGTACGCTCTATCATGCCTTACGGATGCTTCGTAGAGATTATGCCGGGCAAGGATGGTCTGCTGCACATCAGCGAGATTGACTGGAAGCGCCTGGAGACCGTCGAGGAGGCTGGTCTGAAGGAAGGCGACAAGATCACCGTGAAGCTGATGGAGATCGACCAGAAGACGGGCAAGTATAAGCTCTCTCACCGTGTGCTCATTCCGAAACCCGAGGGATATGTAGAGCGCGAGCGTCGTCAGCGCCCCGAGCGTGGCGAGCGTCGCAACCGTCCCGAGCGTGGTGAGCGTGGAGATCGCGGAGAGCGCCGCAATCGTCCCGAGCGCGGAGAGCGTAACGGCAACCGCTTCGAGCATCGCAACGACTACCATGACCCCATGGCCGAGCACGAGCCGAAAGACTTCAGCGACGCTCTCGACCACATGAGCGACATCGACTAAAACAGCATCGCTAGATAAAAGCAATTGCGCAGGTGTAAATCATTACATCTGCGCAATTTTTTTAGAGGTGAGAGGTCGTATCTAATTGATAATTGATAATTGACAATTGATAATTGGCCTGGCGGCTTGCTATTTTAGGAAAGAAATTAGCATAATAAGAATAATGCTATCTTGCTTCCTGTAAATTAGCGGAAATCATGCCCCTTGGTCATGGCCTGACGGCTCCCGGATGGCGCCACTTCTCTCCCCCCTTCGGGGGAGTTGGAGGGGGCTTCTATCCTCCATCCCCCATTCTCCATTCTCAATCTTCAACGGAACAGTTTGGGAACAAACTGGCGGAGGCTGCGACGCCACGTGAGCCACTCGTGGTGGGTGCCCTGCGAGACGTAATAGTCGGCCTTGATGCCTGCGTCGCGCAAGCTCTTCACCAGCGCCTCGGTGCCGAAGTTCTCCTCGCTGCCACAGCTGAGGAAGAGATAGTGAATCTTGCGGTTGAACTCGTCGGGACGGCTGAAGATGCCGTTGTAGGCCGTCTTCACGTCAAGGCCGAAGATGGCACCGCTGAACGCACCCATCCAGGCAAACAGGTCGGGATGGTTGAGCACGAGGTCGAAGGTCTGATGGCCACCCCACGACAGTCCGGCCATTGCCCTGTGCTCGCGGTCTGCCTGTGTGCGGAAGTGCTGGTCGATGTAGGGAATGAGGTCGTTTGTCATGACTTGATAGAACGATGCGCCGTACTTGCTCAGTCCCTGGCGGTTGTCGCCTCCACGGAAGGGCGCTTTCACGTCGCCGCTCTCCATTACCACCAACATGGGCACGGCCTCGCCTGAGGCGATGAGGTTGTCCATGATGTGCTGCATGCGGCCTTGCCGGCTCCATCCTGTCTCGTCCTCACCCATGCCATGCTGCAGGTAGAGCACGGGATAGCGCTTCTTGATGTTCTTCTTCAGCTCGTAGCCTGCAGGAGTATACACCATGGCATGGCGCCACTCGCCAGTTGACTGCGCATAATAGTAGATGCTATGCACCTGTCCATGGTCAATGCCTTGCTGCGGACGATAGTAGTCGCCTTCGGTTCCCTCGGGAATCTCGATGCCTCCGGCCTGTCGGTTGCAGCCGAAGAAAGTCTCGGTGGCAGGGTCGATGAAGTTCACACCGCCGATGTTCATGAAGTAATAGTGGAATCCGCGCACCAGCGGATCGGTAACGGCCATGTAGTTGCCTTTGCCGTCGGGTTGCATCTCGTATTTCTTGCCGCAGATGTCGACAACCACTTTACGGGCATCGGGGGCTGCGATACGGAAATAGGCGCGCCCCTCTTTGTCGACCTTGGGGAACTCGTTGCCGGGGATGGTGGTCTCGGCGAGAACGGCATCGGCTGGCACCTCAATCTTGTTTGGCATGTCGATGTGCGGGCGACGGGGCTCGTAACCCAGGAAACGGGCCACAGCCTCGCCATAGCGGCAACCGAGTTCACGATAGCCGGCAGCATCGAAGTGCAGTCGGTCGGGGCCGTTGGTACAGCCGTCGGAAGAGATGACCTGCGAGGTGTGCAGGGTCTGCGGCAGCTCGTCGATTTGTTTCTTGCAGCCGATGCACACGCCCTTGCCGTCGGCCTGCACAATCTGGCCGGCATAGAGATTCACCTCCTCAGGTTTCAGGCGCAGGTCGCTGCAGAGGTTGTCGTACACTTGCTGCACCTTGGCGGCCCACTGGGGGTCGCCCGTGTTCGACTCTCCCTGATGCATCAGTATGCCTTTGATGACACCGTCTTTCTGCGCTTTCTTGGCCAGCGTCACCAGCCGCTCGTAGGGATTGTTGTTGTAGGCCTCGAGCATGCCTTTCATCCAGCCAGGGGCCTCGGTCTTCACGTAGTCGGCAATCTTGTCTTTCATGAAGCCCTCAATCTTGATGCCGCCGATGGCCACATGGATGACACCTATCTTAATATGCTCAGGCAGAGAGGCCACCAGCGTGCGGCCAAACCAGTCGGCTGGTGTCAGACCCGTGTTAGGCCGGCAGAGCGGAGCCGATGCCTCGCACCACTCGCCCATCTTACGGCCGCGCTGAGGGTCGTCGACAGCAGGCATGAGCAGGAATCGCGGTCCGGGGCTGGCTATGTCTTGTGCCTCCGGGCGTGCGGCACCCTCCATGTTCGACTGTCCGAAGCAGAGGAAGATGTAGAAGTTGGGATCTACCTCGGCACGGGCATTCGTCGGGAAAATGGCGAAAAGGAGCAGCATAAGGCCACTTCTCACCACGTTGCGTAGATGATGGTTCTTTTTCATATGGGTAGGTTTTTGTTACTTCTCACTTATCACTTGTCACTTCTCACTTGTAAAAAGAGCCCGAATCTTCACAGACTCAGGCTCCTGCACATGTAAAGTTCTAAAAATTACCCTCTCGGGGCAATATCGGTTATTTACCGCTCAGACCGTCGGCAAAGCCGGCATAGGTATGCTTGCGGTAGTAGTTCAAATCCCAAAGACCAATAGGACAGTTGGCGCGCCATCCGCTGTTGGCAGGGCTGTCGGTGGGAGCCCACTGGCAGATACCCCACTGCTGGTTGGCGGGGATAATCTCGAGATATTTCGACACGACAAACTGGTAGAGGTCGGCCATGGCGTGGTGCTGTTCCTCGGTCACGTCGGGCGTGTTGACATTGTTGCCGTTGGCATCGACGAGACCCATGTCGAGCTCGCTGACACGTACCAGCTTGCCAGTGGCAGCCATCAGCTTGAACATCTCGACAATGGCATTCTTCTTGCTCTCTTGTGTCTGCGGGTTCATATAGCATGAGATGTGCATCTGCGTGCCGATACCGTCGATCTTGGTCACGCCGTCGGCCTCCCAGCGCTCAATCCACTTGATGAGGCTCTTCAGTTTGCGGTTCTGATCCCAGTCGCTCTCGAGGTTGTAGTCGTTGATGAACAGCTTGATATCCTCCGGACCATACTGACGGGCCAGCCGTACAGCCGTACGCACGTAGTCGAGGTCGCCCAGATAGTCTTGCCAGTAGAAGTTGTTGCTGTCATCCTCAGAGCCTGTGTTGTGCTGCAGGGCATAGACACCCTCGCTGTCGGGATTGCCGCCCGAGATGGCCTCGTTGACCACATCCCAGGCCTTCACCTTTCCGTCGCAAGCGTTCATCATACCGCTGATCCACTTCTCCATAGCCCATGTAAGGGTGTCTTTCTTCTCCTCGTCGGTGAGGGGGATAGAGTTGAGTTTCACCACCTTGCACACTCTCAGCGAGTAGAAATCAAGGGTAGCATCGGCAGTCTGTGGCTTCAGAATCACGTCGTAGTTCTTGCTGGGGCTGCCGGTGAGTCCCGGGAAGGGGAGCTTATAGGTCTTGCGGCCTGCCTCCACGGGGATAGCAGCAGTAAAGTTCTGCGCATCGCCGCCCCATCCGTTCTGCACGGTGAGCTGAATGCCAGAGGCAGCCTTGTCCGAAGCCATGTCAACATAGAATACATAGTCACCCTCGTCGAGCTGGTTGTTGCCGCCAGGCACTACGAAGAACTGGCTCCAGTCGCCTGTGGGCACAAAGTGCAAGGCACCGTTCTGGATGGGAGGTGTGGCACCCATGGGGTAGTGGGGGAACGCTCCGTCGGGTTTAGTCTCGTAAGTGTAGAAGTTGACTTCCTGCTCCACCTCAACAGCGGGAGACTCGAGCTTGTAGAACTCTATCTTCTTCACGTCGAGGGTTGCATCGGCCGTCTGAGGCTTCAGGATTACATCGTAGTTGGCACTGGGCGCGGCGGTGATACCGGGCAACTGCAGTTCGTAGACCTTGTCGCCAGCCTCGACGGGCACAGCCAGGGTGATGTTCTGAGCATCGCCACCCCATCCGTTCTGGATGGTCAGCTGAACACCGGCAGCCTCCTTGTTGGAAGTCATATAGAGGCGGATGAGGTAGTTACCCTCAGTGAGCGCATTGTTGCCACCGGGCAGGATGAAGAACTGGCTCCAGTTGCCTGTGGGCACGAAGTGGAGGGCACCGTTGACGATGGGCGGTTCACAACCCATGGGATAGTGGGGGAAGGGACCGTCGGGCTTGTCCTCGTAAGAATAAGAAGAGATGAGGGTCTCGATGAGGGCATCTGGGTCGATGTCGAGTTCCTTGTCTTTCAACAGGCTGTTGAGCCACTTCACGGGCTGCTGGGCGTGCCAGGCCAGTGTGTGACCATAGACCGAGAGTCCGGCCTCGGTGGCCATGCTCACATAGTCGGTGACCGACGAGAAGTTCATCTCACCCTTTTCGTTGACGCACGAGGCCATCTTCATGGCATTGCCGGCCACGGTCTCGTCGAAGTTTGAATTGGTCAGGCCATACACCAGTTCCTGCTTCAGGTAGTCGCTGACGGTGGTACCCACGCCCAGCTTGAAGTTAGGATACTTGCTGCGGTCTACATAGTTCTTCAGAGGCTCATAGTTGTCCAGATAGCTATATTGCTCCTGCTTATCAGGACGTCCCATCTCATAGCTCTGGTCGAACCGGTCGGCACACGAGCTGATGAGTGCTGCCATGGCCAATGCCATGCAGAGAGACACAGAGACTTTTATTTTCTTTGTAATCATAATTATCAATTTCTTAATTGTCAATTATCACTTCATTTCACGTAGGTGGCTGAGAACTCCTCGAACTTCACACCGCTGCGCTGCCATACCAGTTTCTCGTGCTTGGTCAGCTTGTTGCCGCCGCCAAAGTCGACAGTGTAGTTGAGCTCCATGGCGTCGCGGTCTTTGTTACCCCACGATTTCTTCTCAGCATCGTCGCCCCAAGAGCCGTTACCTGTGACGGTTACACCGTCGGTGAGCGAGGTGATGGTGCACTTGTCGCTGCCGTCGAAGGTGAGCAGCATGTCGGCGGTGAAGGTCTTGTCCTTGCCGTCGGCGCCCTTACCTACCATCGAAACGGTGTAGACCGACTGATTCAGTCCGCGGGTCTTGATTTCCACGGTGCCAGCCTTTTCGATATTGTCGGTGCTGGTGTTGCCGTGGGTCAGCCAGAAGCCAGAGTACTTGTTCTGGAACTTCACGCAATAGAGCACATAGTCTTTCGGTGTGACATCCCATACAGAGGCATCGGTGCGAACGGCTGTGGCGCCATCCTTCAGTGTTCCGGTGAAGATATGGTCAAAACCGCTCTGACTGGTCATCACCACAGGAATGACATAGGTATTCTTCACGGCATCGGGGTCGTTGAAGAAGGCGTCGGTGAGCTGCACGTCGGTCTTTCCGTTGAATGTGCCGTTGAAGGCCAGGTTGGTGGTCGACAGGGTGTAGTAGCTCTCGGGCATCGCCTTGACAGGAGAACCGTCAGCAAAGGTCAGGTTGTTGACCAGCGTTTTGTCTACTGCTATCTGCACCGAGCCGTCGCTGCCATTATACGATCCGCCGAAGGTGGCCTGTATCTGGCACTTGTGCTGCTTGTCGAGCGTAGTGTCGTACTCGTCGTCACCCAGTACGATGGTACGTACCGGTGTCTGATAGGCGAAGTAGACCGTGGTGCCTCCCTCGAAATCGTCAAACTCTTGGTCACCATTCTCACATGCTGTGAAGGCCATGGCCGACAGCAGGAGCGTGAACGCATATATTACTTTCTTGTTCATAGTGTTTTAGAATTTTACATTGTTGCATTGATTACCAACCCTGGTTCTGGCGCAGATTGCTCCACTTCAGAATCTCACTGTAAGGGATGGGGCCGTAGTACATATAGTCTTTATAGTCACGGCTTTCTACGTTGATGCCACGATAGTCGTAGTCTCCGCTGGCCGATGTGGTGATGCTCATGCCACGAGCACCCTCGTTGAGGTTGGCCTTCCAACGACGCAGATCCCAGAAACGGTGGTTCTCGAAGCACAGTTCCAGACGGCGCTCGTTGCGGATGAGCTCGCGCATCTTCTCCTTAGAGGCGGCACACTCCTCGAGATAGGGGTCGTTGTCGCCACCCACACCAGCACGCTGGCGGATAGCCTTGATCACATCGTAGGCAGAGAAACCTGCACCACCCACGCTGGCCTTCGGACCCTGGGCCTCATTGGCTGCCTCGGCATAGTCGAGGAAAATCTCGGTGCTGCGGATGCGTGCACCAAAGTGACGCTGCTTAGTGGTGCTCGACGGATTGAGGTTCACGTCGTCGCGCAACAGCTTACGCAGATAGTAACCTGTCACTGTCGACGATCCGTTCTCGCGGTTCAGACCATCGAGCGTGGTGGCGTCGGCAGCGGTGTTGATGGGCGTATTGTTCACACCCATCAGGTCGCCATTGACCAGAATATAGGTGCGCAGACGCGGGTCGCGGTTGTCGTATGGATTGGCAGCATCGTAGCCCGAGGCACTGGCGGTGATAGGATAGCCATTGGCCATGGGGAAGGCATCCACCAGGTTCTGCGTGGGATTGATGCGTCCCTGTCCGTAGAGTGAGGGAGGATAGTTGTTAGACTCCATTGCGTTGTCGTCGCCTACCACGCCACGCCATACAATCTCCAGCGGGTCGTCGTCGGTGAACTTATAGTTCTTGATGAAGTCTTTGTTGGCAAACCACTTCCAACCCGTTGGGTCTACACCATTGATACCGCCACGGATCTTCAGATAGTCGGCAGCATACTGAGCAGCCTGCTCGTAGGTCATAGCACCAGCCTCAGCATAGGCAGGCGATGCGGCGAAGATAGCCACCTGCGCCTTGAAGGCCTTGATGATGTTGGCATCAATCTTACCACGCTGGTTGTTACCGAAAGCACGGTTGTACTCGGCATCGTCGGCACCAATCTGTGCATATTTTGCGGGAACCGCACCGGCAGAAACGTCTCCATACTCAGCAGGCAGGTATTTCAGCGCCTCGTCGAAGTCGCTCATAATCTGGTCGATGCACTCCTTGAAGGTGTTTCGGGGCTGGTTGAAGTCGGTCGTGTTGTCCTCAGAGGTGAGGTGGATGGGCACACCCATCAGCTGACCGTCGACCATGCCACAGTGGGCACGCAGCAGGTAGAACATGTGCAGTCCGCGCAGCGCATAGGCATTGCCGCTATAGAGGTCCTTGAACATCTGGTTGAGTGACTCGCTGGAGTACGACCACTTCACCTCGTCAACATGCTCGAGGAACAGGTTACAATACTGAATGGCATGATAGCGGGTGTCCCACTGGTTGACAGGGTTCATCTCGGATGTCCAGCTGCCAGTAGCCATTCGCTTGTAGTTGTTGCTGTTGTCGTTCGACACAGCGTCATCGGTAGCCACGTCGCTCACCGACGAGCCGTCGTAGGGCAATACGAGGAACGCATTGTCGATCAGACCACGCGCAAACAACGGGTCGGAAAATTCCGTAATATCCTTATTGTTCTCCAATGCCGGATCGAACAGGTCGTCGCAGGCCACGAGTGAGGCTGCCAGGCAGAGGGACAGTGAGATATATTTGATATTTTTGGTATTCATAACTCTTTTTCTTTTTTACTATTTAAAAGGCTACTTTCACACCCAGGTTGTAGAACCGTGTCTGAGGCGCGCTGCCTGTGTTCAGCTCGAGCAGCTCACGCTCCTTGGCAAGGGTGAGCAGGCTGTTGCCGCTGGCATACACGGAGAGACCCTTTACGAAGCAGTTGTTGAACATCGACTTCGGGAAGTCGTAGGTCAGCTGAACCTTAGCCAGGTCGAAACGAGAAGTAGAGTACATCCAGAAGTCAGACACTGCAAAGTTGTTGGCACCGCTCTGAGTGGTCAGGCGCGGATACTTGGCTGTGGCTGCTGTGGCGGGAGTCCAACGGTCGCGAACCACCGACGAATACTTGTCGTTGCCCGAAATCCACCAGTAGTTGTCCTCGCTGCCGTTCTTCTGTCCTTTGATGCCGTGGCCGCCAAAGCCGCCAACACCCAGCACGAACAGCGTGAAGTTCTTATATTTCAGTGTGACGTTCACACCCAGTGTGGTGGGCGATCCGTACCATCCACCCTTGCCCAGGTCCACCTGGTCTTTCGAGTCGATGACATTGTCGCCGTTCTGGTCCTTGTATTTCAGGTCACCCGGGCAGATGGTTCCGCCCAGTACCTGCGAGGGTGAGTTGTCGATGTCGGCCTGATCCTTGAAGAATCCCAGGCACTCGTAACCCCAGATGGTGTCCAGCGGCTTGTTCTGACGATATTGGTAGCTGTCGGCATAGTTGGTATCGTCGCGCTTGGTAGCCTTGGTGGTATAGTGTGTCAGGTTGGCTCCGATGTTGAAACCGAAGTCGCCCAGATCCTTCTTGTAGTTGACTGCCAGGTCGAAGCCCGTGCGGCGGTCCTCATTGAAGTTGATGTAAGGCAGGAACGACGACTCGGGATAGTACACGCGGAAGTAGCTTGGCATCTGGTTGCCGGCGGTGATGACACCACCTGTGAGCGAGCTTGTGAAGAACGATGCGTCTACCGACAGGGCACGCTCGAGCAGCTCGGCATGAACAGATGCAGACAGTTCTTTGCGGTGGAGGAACGAGAAGTCGTTGTTGCCGCCTCGTTTCGACTGAACGGCCGAGTGTCCTGACTCACCATTCCAGTCCCACCAGCCACCATCCTGATAGGTACCCTGGTACATATAGAAATTGCTGATACCGAGGTCGGTCTTCAGGTCGCTATAGCTTGCGCTGACCTTCAGGTCGTCGAAGATGCTGCCTTCCATGAAGCTCTCCTTGGCGATATTCCAGCCCAGCGTGAGCGAGGGAGAGACACCGGCGCGATGGCCTTCTGGCAGACGGGCCGACCACGGTGTGGCCAGAGCCAGCTCTGCGAAGTATTTATGTGCAAAGTTGTAGCTCAGCTGCAAGCCCAGGTTGGCGTTGCTCAGCTTGTGGTATACGCCCGATACCGACTGCTGATAGCCATTGGCCACGAGCAGGGCGCTCACGTTGTGCACATCGTTGAAGGTGTTCACATAGTCGAAGTGGGCATTGAAGGCGATGGTCTGGTTGTCGGTAGAGCCGCTGATGTTCTGCGAGCCCGACTTCTTGTCAACCGTGCCATGGCTGTTCAGGGCCACGATGACGTCCTTGCCATTGTAAGAGCTCCATGTAGGCTCGAAGATGGCATAGGTGAAGTTGAATGCCGAGGTGTAGCTGGTGGCATAGTCGACACCCACCATGGCATGGAAACTCAGTCCTTTCAGCAGCGATCTGAGGTCGGCGTTCACACCGGCGTCGAACTGGAACTGACGGCTGGTCCATGTGTTGGTACCTGCAGCGTAAGTATCAGCGAACACGTTGGTCTGCTCAGTCTGCGAACCACCGAGGAAACAGCCATTGATAATGTTCGTGGTGTTGTCGAGAATGGTTCTGGCAGCCACGGCGTTCTCGTCGAGATAGCTGACCGGAATCAGCGGACTGATACGGTTGGGGCGCAACGTCATGGCCTGCGACCAGAAGTTGGCGCCGTTGGCCGACTTCGAGTTGTAGTAGGTGGCATTGGCATTCACATACGCGTTGATATAGTTATTGATGCGCATATCCACGTTACCACGCACGTTGAAGCGGTCGGTATAGTTCTTCTTGGCCTCACCGAAGTTCAGCAGGTCGCCCTGACGATAGTAACTCACGTTGGCATAGAAGCGGGCACGATCGTTACCTCCCTCGATTTCGGCAGAAGCCTCCGAACGGTTGTACACCTTCTTCACATAGTCCTTCGAATAGAAGTCTACGCTAGGATAGCGATAGGGGTTCAGTCCGCTTGCCGTATTGTAGATTTCCTCGGGTGTATAGAGCGCCTCGAGTCCGTCGTTGGAACGGGCCTCGTTGTAGAGCGTCATATATTCAGCCGAACCCAAGAACTCGGGGAACGACTTGGCTACATTCCATCCTGTGTTGGCACGTACGTTCACGCTCAGTCCGTCGGTCACATGACCACGCTTGGTGGTGATGAGCACTACGCCCTTGGCGGCGCGGCTGCCATAGAGCACTACGGCCTGTGCGCCTTTCAGGAAGGTGATGTCCTCAATCTCGTCGGGACGTACATTGTTGGCTGCACGGGGCACACCGTCGATGAGCACCAGCAGGCCGTTGGGCGTGTTGTCAGCAGTATAGTCTGAAGAACCCTCAAAGCCCCACATGCCGTTACCGTTGAAACCAGCCACATAGCCCTGCATGTTGTCAAGACTATAAGTATTATAGTTCTTCTTCATCAGTTCTCTGTAGTTGAGCGTAGAGACTCCACCCAGCAGGTCTTCCTTAGCCACCTTGCGGAAAGCTACATTCACCTGAGCCGAGTCTGCTACGTCAATCTGTGCGGCAGCAGGAAGAGAGAGCGCCAGACAGAGCGACAAAGAGACATATTTTATTTTCTGTTTCATAACTCTTGTTTTTACTTTTTTCTACCTTTTTACTTTTATATTTTATAAAGGTTTACCATCCAGGGTTCTGCGGGAATTCTGAGTAGAGATAGATATCGTCGTTCTTCAGAGGCAGCAGATAGTGCTTCAGGGCATAGTCGCGCTCCACGATGACGGTCTCGCTCCAGCCTGTCACTTCAGCGTCGCGGGGATCGTTCTTGGTGTAGTCGAAGTTACCCACGCGCTTGAACTCCTGACGGGTCTTCACATTGTACGGATACTCCGTGAGCAGCAGCCAGCGCTGCAGGTCGTTCCAACGGAATCCCTCGAAAGCCAGCTCGCAGGCACGCTCGCGGCGAACCTCGTCCATGAACTTGTTCTTGTCCATCAGGTACTTCTCAGCCACATGACCGGCACCTACGCGGTCGCGGAGCAGATTGATGGCATCGACAGCAGCACGCTGGCACTTGTTGTTCTTATAGGCAGGACCTTGAATGGCGGCACCGGCCTCGGCATACATCAGGTAGATATCGGCCACGCGCATGTAAGGCAGATAGGTCTGCAGCGCACCACCCCAGTTGTACATACCGTCGTAGCGGTTGCACTGGTGGGGCACCAGCTTCTGGCAGAAATAGCCGGTACGGCTACCGTTGGCCGAACGGGCGGGGTCGCCTGTGGGAACCATGTTACCGCCAGTGAACATCTCCAGATACTGGAAGGGCTTGTCGTCGTTACCCGGTGTGGTGTTGAGGAACTTAAATCCGTCGAACATAATGTCGTGGTAGAAACGGGGGTCACGGTCCTTGAACGGGTGAGTGGGATCGAAGCCCGACTCGGGATCGTCGAGAGGCAGACCGTTGGCCATGCCGTAGGCATAATTGATGTAGTTGGCAGTCGGCATGTGGATGATAGCGTCGTGCTCTACCAGGTTGTTCACCTTCGGACCCCACAGCTTAGTGAAGTTCCAGTTCGAACCGTTGATGTCGGGCATCGGACCACGCATGATGGCTTCTACCGATCCTGGCATCTTCCAGCTCTGGCCAGTGGTGTAGAAAATATCCGAGAAACAAGAGTTGGCACTCTTGTCGGCCTCGTGGTTGTAAATGTCGCTATACTTGAACTCAGCCAGCGAGTAAGGAGTTCTGCCGCTCTCAATTTCGGCAATGGCCTCGGCCAGTGCGTCGGCAGCACGTCCGGCGAGCTCGGTGTTATACTGATAGGTTACACCGCTCTTGGCAGCACCCGTCTGTGCACCCTTCTCGTTCAGTGGTGAAGCGGCCCACAGCAGCACCTTGCCCAGATAGCCCAGTGCACACACCTTGGTGATGCGCAGGTCGTTCTTGCCCAGCGTCTTCTTACCCACGGTGGTGTTATCCCAGTTGTCGGGCAGCAGGTCGGCAGCAGCGCGGAAGTCCTCGGCGCAGCGCAGGGCGCACTCCTGGAACGACAGGCGCGGCAGGTCGAACGGGCCGTCGGCGGGAATCACATGGTCAACATAAGGCATACCGCCAAACCATACAATCATCTCCTCGTGCCACCAGGCGCGCATGAACAGCAGCTGGCCCTTGATGAGGTTCTTCTCTTCCTGTGTGGCATTGGTCAGTTTGTCAATGTTCTCCAGTCCGAGGTTCATCTTACGGATCACATACCAGGCATGCTCGAGCGAGTGAGCGAACTTGTCGTTAGAGGTCGAGTTCAAGCTACCACTGCCACGGTGCAGGAAACTCTGGTCGTTGCTATACCAGTTGCGGTAGTCGCCCAGGTCGAAGTGTGCAGTGACGTGCGAGTCACCACCACCGGTGTTCATGATTTCGTCCTCACCCCAGTTGAATGTGCAGCACCAGAAGTTGGACTCTTTATTGGGAATGCAGTTGTATGCCTCCTCTACGAAACCCTGGAAGTTGGTGAAGTTCATGAACGCCATCTCCGGATTCACGTCAGAGTCGGGCTCCTTGTCCAGGTAGTCGGCGCAAGACACCGATCCGAGTGCAAGCGACAAGGCTGCCATCCCCATGAAAATATATTGATTGAATAACTTTTTCATTGCTCTTCTCATTTTTTACAGATTGAACTTTACACCAAAGTTGATACGCTTCACGGTAGGATAAGCACCTGTTGCACCGCCGTTACTTGAGAAGTTCGACTCGCGGTCGTCGGGCATGCGGGTCCACAACCAGAGGTTGTTACCGCTGACGAACACCTTCAGGTCTTTCACGCCCAGCTTGTGAATCCAGGGCTGAGTGAAGGTGTAGGCAATCTCTACGTTCTTCAGACGGATGTAACTACCGTCGCACAGATATTGCGTACCATAATAATAGGTAGGCTTAGAGTTGAAGCGCGGGGTCAGCACGTCGGCGTTCATGTGGTCTTCGCTCCACCATGTGCCCTGGTCGTAGACGTTGGCCAGCATGGGGTCGGAGAGGCTGATCATGGTCACATCGCGGGTCACGTTAGTCACGCCATAGAACTGAGCGAAGCAGCTGAAGCCCTTCCACTCAAAACCGATGGTGGCGTTATAGGTGTTCTGCGGAGTGCCAGTATAGCCGTAAGGCACATTATCGTTGCTGGTGATGACACCGTCGCCGTCGAAGTCAACGATATAGTAGTCGCCGGGCAGCTTCTGGTTGTCGCTGCTGTCGTGTGCGGGCGAACCATAGATGTCGTCGTAGGTCTGCATCATACCTTTGTCGAGGTAAGAGTGCGTCTGTCCGATAGAGAATCCTGCCTGCTTCATGTAGCTGGGCAGCAGCGGCTGGTCGTCGCGCTTCTTGATGGTGTTCTCTGCATGGGTCATGCTGGCATTGGCCCAGAAGCGCATGCCGTTGTTGATGACCTTGTTGAAGCGGATCTCAAACTCATAACCCTTGGTGGTTACCTCACCCAGGTTCACTACCGACGGGCTCTGGCCGAAGTAAGTAGGCACAACGTGCGAGCCTGCCACCAGAATGTCGACACGCTTGTCGCGGAAGAGCTCCAGTGCACCGGTGAACAGACCGCCAAACAGTCCGTAGTCAAGACCGATGTTGGTCTTCTTCACAGTCTCCCACTTCACGTTGGGGTTACCCACGGTAGCCTCACGATAGAATACGTAGGGCGAGCCGCTGGTTGAGAGGTCGGCAGCATTGAATCCCTGTGTGGGATAAACGTCGAGCGATGTGCGGCCACCATAAGCCCACTGTGTCATATAGAGGAAGCGTGCACCGATGTTATCGTCACCAATCTCACCGTAAGAGGCACGCAGTTTCAGCATGTCTACAATATGCTTCTCGCGCAGGTGGCGCATAAAAGGCTCCTCGCTGATCATCCAGCCGATAGCTCCTGAGCTGAAGAAGGCCAGACGGTTGTCTTTCGAGAACTGCTCTGAACCGTTGTAGGCACCGTTGTACTCGAGGAAGTATCTGCCGGCATAAGCATAAGTGGTACGGAATACCCAGTCCTGGCGATAGTGAGGAATCTCACTACCTCTACCATATTGCTGGCGGCTGAAGAGTCCCATAGCAGTCACGTCGTGTTTGCCGAACTCGCGCGCCCAGTTGAGCTGCAGCTGGTAGTTCAGGTTGCGCTGTGTGGCCCAGTTGTTCACATTACCGCCCTGTGTGCTCCACTTGTTACCCATGGTATAGTCGAAGCGGTCGTAACCCTCGTAAGGCTGCTTGTAGTTCACGGCACCGGTCTCGGGGTCAATCCACTTCAACTGCGGATCATTATACAGGTCGGCAATACCGCGGCGGTCCTCACGGAACACGTTGTCCCACGAAATCATGCCACGGAAACTCAGTCCCTTGGTGATGAAGTCGAGTTGCTGCTCGAGCACGAAGTCAGTGTTGATGCGTGTGGTAGTGATTTCCTGCACACCACCGATGCTAGAAGTCTGTGCAGAGTTGCTCACGTTGGTTGAACCGGGCAGGTAACCCCATGAGCCATCGCTATACTGTGGCAGGAAGGCGTCGGGCGAAATGTTGTACACACCAGCCCACATCTGCGACATCTGCCATCCCAGCGATGAACCGCCGTCCCACTCGTAACCACGCTCCCATGGTGACTTCTGCTTACCGTTCGATCCGGCTATGTTCACCTTGAACACAGTGGTCTTGGTGATGTTGAAGTCGAGGTTTGAGCGTACGTTCACACGGTTGAACGAGATGCTACGGTCGTAGTGACGACCGGTGGGGAAGCTCTTGAAGAGGTCGCTCTCTGTCATGAAGTCTACGCTGGCGAAGTATTTCACAAACTTCGTACCACCGCTGACGTTCAGGTTAGCATTGTACGACATGGCATAGTCCTTGAACATCACGTCCTGCCAGTCCACATTCGGATAGCGCTCGCGCTGCTCCACGGTGGTCTGGTTGCGATAGTTCTGGATGAAACTCATGGGCTTCATGTAGGCAAAGCTCTCGGGATTGAGGTTCAGCTCGTGCTCTACAGCCATGTTACGGGCCACCATAGCGTCGTAAGAGTCGTACTTATCGGGCAGCTTCGATGGAATCTTCATCACGGCGTTGGCCGAGACACCAATCTGAGCCTTGCCCTCAGCACCACGCTTGGTGGTAATCAGGATAACACCGTTAGCACCCTTCACACCATACACGGCAGTGGCCGAGGCGTCTTTCAGCACTGAGATGGTTGCTACCGACTGGATGTCGACACTCGACATGGGGCGCTCGATACCGTCGACGAGCACCAGTGGTGCCGAGTTGTTCCACGACGAGGCACCGCGGATCACAATCTGCGGCTCTTCCTCACCAGGGATACCCGATGAGGCTGTCGTAATCACACCTGGCAAGTTACCGGTCAGGGCTGCTCCGATGTCGGTGATACCTGCTGCGCGTTGCAGCGTCTCACCCGTTGTCTGGGTGATGGCACCCACCACGGATGCTTTCTTCTGCTGACCGTAACCCACAACCACCACCTCGTTGAGCTGGGTGTTGTCGTTCAGTACTACATTAATCACACGCTGCTTTCCCACCACAATCTCACGCGAGGTCATGCCCACATACGTGAAGACCAGTGTAGCAGCTTCAGACGGAACCTTCAACGTGAAATTACCGTCGAAGTCGGTCACGGTACCTAGTGAGGTGTTACCCTTCACTACAACCGTGGCACCGATGAGCGGTTCCGCATTTGCATCTTTGACCGTTCCTTTGACCGTGATATTCTGGGCATACAGCGTCGAGCTATAGGCCATGAGCATCAAGATCGCAAGAAAGGTCTGTCTGATCAATTGCTTTGTTTTTTTCATTTTGTCAGATTTTGATTCATAGATATTTACATGTTATTTTAGGATTTTGTTATTTTCCGATGCAAAGATAGTGGGTTATTTTGTCTTGGCGTTTGCCGGTTGTAACACGGTTTTTATTATTTGTAACACTTTTTTAAAATCGTTGTTTTACCGTTGCTAAACACTTGTTTTACTATATTAACACCTTTTGCGGGCCGTGCCATGCGCTGTCCGCCCAGCGTGTAGTATTCGGTCAGCACCACCTCGCCGTTTTCCACGTTGACGATGGCCGAGGGCGTCTGTCCGTCGTCGCTCAGGTACACCTCTTTTATATATATAGGGTTGCCGCCGTAGGTCCAGAATCCTGCAATGTAGATATGCGATGGGTCCACGTCGTGGTCGAACTGTGTGCAGTCATCATCCTTGTAGGCTTTCATCTGGTGCAGGTCTATCACCAACTTGGTAGCACTTCCGAAACTTGCTCTATAAGGAGATGTCCAATAATTGTTGATATCGAACAAACGGAACGAAGCACCGCAATTCTGAGTCTGCTTCAACTCAACGACCAGATATTTCCATTTTGAGAGGTCAGCGCCCTCAGGGTATTCCCAGCCGCCAAATCCCCACTGGCCTGTCTTCAAATAACCTGTGGACTCATCATAGCTTCCCTTTTCCCAAATGTTGGGATTGAACCATTCTGCCGACAACGAGAACAACGGCTGCTCATGCATGACCGGTCCATATTCCGGATCATTAATCTTATCGGAATACTCCTGTGTGGCATATTCCTGATACCAACGGTAGCATGGACGAGGACAAGCTTCCGGATCGGTAAGGAACGTCTCACCATCGGCTGCCGAGTCATTATACTTTGCCAACAGCTCACCTCCGGTGAAGAGCAGCCAGCTCACATTACATGTCTCTTCGACAATTCGATGGAAATTGGCTCCAAACCCTGTACCGCCTGCCGTACCCGTACTGGCGAAAGCAAAGGAGCAGCGCGTGTCGAACACCTCATTCCCCTGAGCATCCTTATGCGACGGACTATATTTCTTCGGTCCCCAGTCCATCTCAGTAATCACAACAGGAGCCTGCACAGCTATTGGCAGGATCTGTGCATCCCATCCGCGTTTGAAATCACGATAAGTGACATTCACCTCACCTTCGTGTCCGCTATTATACCAACCAGGATAGCAGTGTACGGCATAGCCGATGTTGTCGCCTTTGATGGGGTATTTGGCAAATCCGGCATAGCTCGACTGATATCCCAGTCCGGGCACGAGCAGTATGTTGTTGCAATAATGGCGCATGGTGTCCACTATTTCCTGGAAATAGGCCGTCATCTGCTCATCGCCGGCCTGCGTGCCGTCACTATTATATATATGTATAGGCTCGTTGGCCAGCTCGAACATCACCGCTCCGTTGTTCCTGAGCTTCGGGCGCTGGGCCACATAGCGCCACACCTTCAGCAGGTATTTCTGATAGTCATCACCCACACGGATGCCCTCGGGACAGACGCCGGGCGGGCGCATCACCACATAGAGTCCTTTGCTGATGGCATATTCGGCCATGGGGATGAACACCTTGTCGAGATACGTGCGGAAGCGGTTGAAGTCGAAAGCCGAGATGTCATTCTCGCCTGTGGTCTGCTTTCCGGGTGTGTTCGACCAGTAGGGATCCATGTGCTGGCGCACGAAGGTCATCTTCCATCCCGCCTTCATAATGCCGTCGATGATGCCCTTGTTATAGTTCAGGCATCCGTCCACGTCGTAGTTAGTCCATTTCGACCCTTGTTCGTTGAACCACGGGCTGAATGTCTGTGCAAATCCGTGCAGGTTGTGTCGTTTGCCGTTGGCATCGACCAGGAAAGGCCCCTCCACATGCAGGGGCGACAGCGTCTCATTTTGTGCGCTGATGGTTGCATGTGACAACGCAGCAATGATGAGCAGCAACAGCGAAATGCGTAATCTTTTCATTTATATATATTGTTTTGTTTATTGCTTAGGGTTGCGAGAGTTCGGGATTTCGATATCCCGATGTGTCGATATCTCGATATGTCGATGTTTCGATGATTCGAGGCTTCGAGAAATCATCCTCCATTACGATAGCTAATCATACTTCTCACTTTTCACTTTTCACTTCTCACTTGAAAAAGTTTGCAGGAGGGTGAATCACATCAGCCTCCTGCCTAAAATTGAATTACTAACCATAACTAACCTAAAAAACTTTTGCAAATGTAGCCTTATATGCGCACACGTACAAATATTTGTGTTACATGCATTTTATTTTTTGTAACAATCCTTTGGAGGTGTCGTCTAAATATGCTATCTTTGCAAATAGTTTGTAACATACCATAAAAACATCATGCGTAAAGTTCTATTGCATATCATTACTTTGCTGCTCGTCTCGAATGCCATGGCGCAAACGGGAAAATTGTTTAATGCAGACAACCAGCTGTCCAGCAATTTCGTCTCACAGGTGTTCCAAGACCACGACGGATTCATCTGGGTGGCCACACGCAACGGACTCAACCGATACGACGGCTACCAGTTCCGCATCTTCAAGAAGGAAGACGAGCGGTCGGGACTCAATGGCAACTACATCAACTGCATTGCGCAGAGCAGCAAGGGCACACTCTTCATCGGCAACAACTATACCGTGCAGACCTACGACGGCGCCCGCTTTCACGACTTCCAGATGAAAGACAGCAACGGCAAGCCCGTCAGCACCTATATCCACCACATCATGCAAAACAGCAAGGGCGAGATGCTGGCCTGCACATCGGGCTTTGGCATCCTGCGGCTCAATGAGCAGAAGGCCACCGGACAGACTGACCCGCAGCTCAGCGGCGGCGAGAGGTATGTGCGCTTTGCCATGGAAGACGCTCGCGGACGCTTCTGGATTGTCACCGAGACCAAAGGCATCGTGCTCGTAGAGGGTAACCACCACACACGCTTCTTCCACAACGACCCGCATAAGTCGATGCTCTGCGAAATACGGCAAGACTATAAGGGCAATATCTATGCCGCCATCAATGGCACGGGCGTCTATCGCTTCGACGACCAGAAGCGGCAGTTCCTCTTCATCGACAAAACGGCCGGACTGCCCGTCAACACCTTCTGCACGGCACGCGACGGCCGGCTCATCCTCGGTTGCGACGGCCGCGGCATCATGGTCTACAATCCCGAGACCGACCAGCTGGTGAGCAACCCCTTCTATAGTAACGAGCTCGACATGACCAAGAGCAAACCCATGTCCATCCTCGAAGACCGCAACGGCAACATCTGGATATGCCTGCTCCACAAAGGACTTTTCATGCAGCCCAAGGCCAAGATGGACTTCGGATATATGGGCTACCGGCTGGGCGACCGCAACATTATCGGGTCGAACGGCGTCACCAGCACCCTCATCGACAGCCACGGGCGCATCTGGGTGGGCACCGACAAAGACGGACTCTACCTTATGGATGCCAGCCTCTCATCTGCCCGGCACATCACCCACGGTCCCAGCACCATCCTCGCCATGGCCGAGGATGCCCGCGGCCGCATCTGGCTGGGCTCTTACAATGAGGGCTGCGGATGGATTGACCCCGTTACCAGCCAGTGGCATCCCGTCGACCTGCAGCTGGGCAGCAACAATGTGAGCGTCTTCTCGCTGGCCGCGGCCACCAACGGCGACGTGTGGATAGCCACCATGGGCTCCGGACTGGTGCGGCTCAACATCCATGGCGGACCGCTGCGCGTCTACTCCATGCACGATGGCGCCGACAACAACCGCAAGGTGAACAGCATTCCTAACAACTTCCTCAGCAAGGTGTGCCTGTCGCACGACGAGAAGCGCCTCTTCGTGGCCTCCTCCATCGGCCTCTGCTGCTACGACATTGCCCGCGACAGCTGGCTGACCACCTTCGGCGTCAACTGTCCCAACCACAACACCTTCATGCGCACCGTCTATGCCGATGCCAGCGACAAGGTGTGGGCTGGCACCAACGACGGACTCTATTGCTACGACCTGCGCACCCGTACCGACCGCTACTACACCACCAACGACGGACTCTCTGACAATGGCATTGCCTCCATCGTCAGCGACCGGAAGGGCAACCTCTGGATGGGCACCAACCACGGCCTGTGTTGCTTCGAGCCCCAGCAGCTCACCTGCACCAGTTATTATGTCGACAACGGTTTGCAAGGCAGCGAGTTCAGCGACGGAGCCGTCAGCATCGACGCCCAGGGCATGCTGCTCTTCGGCGGCACCGGTGGCATCAGCTGGTTCAATCCTGCCGATGTCAAGCCGCAGGCATGGAAGGCCCATGTCTATCTCACCAGTCTCATCATGGGCAACACGCCCGTCACCACCGGCGTGAAGTCGGGCGTCTATACCGTCACCGACAGCCTCGTCATCAACTCCACCCGCTTCGACCTCAGCTACGACGACAACTCGTTCACCCTGCAGTTCTCCACCTTCACCTATGACAATCCCGAGCACATCACCTATCTCTATAGCATCAACGACGAGAAGTGGATACCCCTGCAGACGGGTGTCAACGAGATTACCTTCAGTCGTATGGCCCCAGGCACCTACCACTTCCGCGTCAAAGCCATGAGCAACCAGCAGGAAACCAGCATCCGCACGTTCACCGTCAAGGTGCATGCCCCCTGGTATGCGTCCACCTGGGCATGGATAGCCTATCTGCTGCTGGCAGCCCTCGGCGCATGGCTCTATGCCCGCAGCCGCCAGCGCAAGCTGAAAGACCAGCTGCGCCTGCAAGAGCATATCCATGCCGAGCAGATGGCCGACGCCAAGCTTCGCTTCTTCATGAACATCAGTCATGAGATACGCACCCCTATGACGCTCATCGTCACACCCCTGCAGACGCTCATCAAGCAAGACAAGGAACCGCAGCGCCAGAGCCTCTACGAGACCATGCGCCGCAATGCCGAGCGCATTCTCGGACTCATCAACCAGATGATGGACCTGCGGAAAATCGATAAGGGACAGATGCAGATGCAGATGCGCGAGACCGACCTCATCGGCTTCGTCGACGACATCCACACCCTCTTCGCCCAGCAGGCCAAGGCCAAGAACATACAGTTTGGCTACGACCACGACGCCGACGTGCTGCCCGTATGGATTGACCGCAGCAACTTCGACAAGGTGGTGGTCAACATCCTCTCCAACGCCTTTAAGTTCACCAAGCCCGGCGGAATCGTCAACATCAAGGTGACCCACGACGACAGCCATGCCGTCATCACCGTCTACGACAATGGCGAGAAGATTCCCGACGATAAACTCAAGCGCATCTTCGACCGTTTCTACCAGCTGCCGTCCGCCGCCACCGACCGCAACACCGGCACGGGCATCGGCCTCGACCTCACACACTCGCTCGTAGAGATGCACCACGGCACCATCGAGGCGCACAATGTCGCCGATGGCGACGGATGCGAGTTTGTGGTCACCATCCCGCTGGGCCATGCACACCTGCAGCCCGACGAGATGCTGGCTGCCGACATACAGGAACCGGCCAAGGAGACTGCCCTTATCGTTGAGACAACCGATGAATCCGACGAGCCTGCCGAGCCGGTGCCCCTGGAGAACAGCAAGCGCCGCCGCACCATCGTCATCGTCGAGGACGACGACGAGATACGCACCTTCCTCAGTGCCGAGTTGCAGGGCAACTACGACGTGGTGGAGGCCGCCAACGGACTGGAGGGCATGAGAGAGACACTCAAGAGCGTGCCCGACCTGGTCATCTCCGACATCATGATGCCCGAGATGGACGGCAACACCCTCTGCTCGAAAATCAAGTCCAACCCACAGACCAGCCACATCCCCGTCATCCTGCTCACTGCCAAGACGCGCGACGAGGATCAGCTCGAGGGACTCGAGACGGGTGCCGACGCCTACATTGTGAAGCCGTTCAATATGGACATCCTGCGCCGCACCATCATCAACCTCATCAGCCGCCAGGAGATGCTCCGGCTGAAGTATGGCCGCAACGATATGCTTGAAGAGCAGGTCGATGATGTGCAGATGAAGTCGCCCAATGACAAACTGCTCGAGCGTGTGATGAACGTCATCAACAAGAACATCAGCAACTCCGACCTCAGCGTCGACTATATTGCCGACGAGGTGGGCATCAGCCGTGTGCACCTCCACCGCAAGATGAAAGAGCTGACGGGTCAGACGCCCCACGACTTCATCCGCAACATCCGTCTGAAGCAGGCCGCCCAGCTGTTGGCCAACCACAGCATGAACATCACCGAGGTGATGTATGCCTGCGGCTTCAACAACTCCGCATCCTTCTCCACCATTTTCAAGAAGTTCTACGGCGTCTCTCCCCGCGACTACATGCGCGAGCACGCCAAGTAAAACGGAAAGAAATAAGAGAAAATATTATCAGGAAACCAATTCCTAGAGCGCCTTGAGCGTTAACGCTCAAGGCGCTCTTCACATTTCTTTCTAAACCCCATTTCTTTCCAAAAAAGCATCCATTTCCAATTTGTTATGAAATTACACTTCAATTTGTTATGAAATTACACTTCAATTTCTTAAGAAATCGCACATCAATTTGTTAACAAATCGCATCTTAATTTCTTAAGAAATCGCACCTTAATTTGTTAACAAATCGCTCTCAACCCTATTTTTAAGGAAAGGAAAGAGATTAAAAAGGAAAGAGATTTCATGAAGCCAATTACCAGATCGCCTTGAGCGTAGCGAAAAATGTGAATAATTTCATCCACAAATTTTTATAACAAGTAATTTATGTTTCGGGAGTCGCAAAGAAACGGCCTGAAAGGCCAATGAGCTCATAGCCCAGGGCAACACCCTGGGTAAACTAGACGCCCCCCTCTCGCCCTGCAAGGGCAAAAGCTCTCTTCTGCTGTTGGGCTTTTGCCTTTACAAGGCGTTTTCTTTTCTGGCAAACACCCAGGGTGTTGCCCTGGGCTAGATGCTCATTGCCCTATCGGGGCGCTTCTGAGCTGAGATCCCAATCCATCCGACAGGCTATTCAATTATCAATTGTCAATTATCAATTATCAATTACCGATCGTTCTCAATCCTCAATTCTCAATTCTCTACTGTCCGTGAGACTAATTATCAATTGTCAATTATCAATTATCAATTACCGATCGTTCTCCATCTTAATAAATTTCTTTCTAACTTATGCAATAATCCTTGTTTTCCGTAGTTATTATGATAGCGGCGTTACGCTTGCGACATATAATTGAACTGTGTGTTTTTTTTAATCATAATTTCATTTTATTAGGTATCATCATGATGAACTTAAATTCTGTACTATCCTTCTTTGGCTATAAGATAGTCAAGAACGGTGCCCCTGCCGGCACACCAGCAAAGGCAGCAACCCCATCCACGTCACAAACCCCACAAACGACTCCGTCCCCGAGTCCGAGTCCGTCAGGCCAGTTCCCGTTCCCGTTAACGTTATCGTCCCCGAGTTCGAGTCCGTCAGGCCAGTTATCGTTATCGTTAACGTTAACGTCTCCGCGCTCTTCTGCCGCTCCTAAAAAGCGGCAGAAGAGTGCGGAGCTCCCCCTTCGCGTCGCTGCCGAGAGCTACATCCTTGCGGCCTCGCCCAGCACACGGCGCAACTACCTCACCGCCCTTCGCTCCATTGCCGCCTTCAACGACGGCAAGGACGTGACGCTCGGCCAGCTGCGCGAGCCGTTCATCATCCGCTACGACCGCTGGCTGCATGCCCGTGGCGTGTGCCGCAACACGTCGTCGTGCTACATGCGCTCCTTACGCGCGTTATATAATAAGGTGGTAGACCGCATGCACCTTCGCGACCACCGGCCCTTCGCCCATGTCTATACCGGCGTGGACAGTACCCATCTGCCCGTGCTCCAGCGCAAGGACATCCGCCGCCTGCGTGATTTAGAGATTGCTCCCGGCACACCCATGGAGAAGGCGCGCGACCTGTTCCTGTTCAGTCTCTTGGCCATGGGCATGCCGTTCATCGACGTGGCGTTCATGCGCAAGTCGCAGATTGAGGGCAACACGCTGGTTTACTACCGCCATAAGACGGGCCAGCGCGTCAGCGTCTACCTCGAGCCCTGCATGCAGCAGATCATCCGCAAGTACCGCCCGTCGGAGGGTGACTATGTCTTTCCGCTGCTGAGCAGCACCGATCCCGCCGCTGCCTATGCCGAGTACGAGTCGCGGCTGGCAGCCTACAACGCCCAGCTGTCGCAGCTTGGCAGGAAGGCCGGCCTCACGCAACACCTGTCTTCGTACACCCCGCGTCGCACGTGGGCGAGCCTTGCCTTTCAGCGCGATGTAAGTCTGGAAACCATCTCGCAGGCGCTGGGACACACCAACAGTCGTACCACCCGCACCTACATCAAGACGCAGAACGACCATTTACTAAGAAAAACGAACCATGAATTGTTAAATTACCTTTCGCTCGATGCTCTAGGATAGAGATTTGGCTGTTTTTCCAACGAACTATATTTCAGTACGTTACAACGAAAGAGGTGAAAATTTGTAAGATTTTTCTCGTTAAATAATGTTGAGAAATGGATGTTTCTTTTTACAAACCGTTGTCAAATTCGAAAAATATCACTATTTTTGCATGAGATTATAGACAGACTTTTGCCCACCTCTATCCTAGACTTAGGCATGCTGTCGGTAGAAGATGAACTAAGAATTATTAAAAATGTACTGTTATGATGGAATGGAAATGGAGTTACAACCCCTAGTCTATTGTGCGTTGGCGTGTCCGGCAAGGTGCCGTGCGTGCTTGCGCTAGAGCTATTTGTGTGATTTCGGGCACAGCGCCCTGTCACTTTACTCTCACGAAACTTAAAAAACAAAACAATCTTTACTTCGTTTTTACGCAAATATTAAATTAATAAAATAAATCGATTATGAAAAAAATTAAACTCTTTATGATGCTTGCCCTCTTAGTTGTGGGCGTAAGTAACGTGTGGGCAGCCACAAAGGACTTCTATGTAAACTACGAAAGGGAGTTTATTGGTGGTGGCTACTCTATCAATAACAATATTGGTACCTATACCATTCAGAAATTCTCTAATATTTCTGGTTTGGAAGCAGTGGGTGACAGAATGATTCGTGTAACGTATAGTGATTATTCTTGGAGCGCACCTACTGCAGCACAAGTTGCACAATACATTACTGCAAAAGCTGTAACTGGATATACAACTAGAGTAGTAGGTAATGATAACACTATTTATATCTGCTATATTTGGAGTGAAGCATACAGTTCTGTGTCTAATGATGGTACTATAAACTTAAACAATACCGTATTAACACAACATGAATGGACAAGTGGTCATTTCACATACTCCGACCTATATCAAAAGACTGATACTAGAAGAATAAAGAACGTAATTAAGTTACCTGCTAATCAATGCGCTGTACGTTTGAATATTTATACCGATCGTGAAGTAACTATTCTCAAAAAGGATCCGACAAAAAAATTTGATGTAGTGGCTATTCAAACTCATGGAATGGATGAGAATGTAAGACATTCCATCTATATTAACCCTAGTTGTAATTCTGGAAATACGTATCAATGTTATAACGATTGGTCAAACAGTTCTTTACAGACGGTAACTTTTGAAAAGGCATCTAACGTACGTTCTATTGGAGATTATGCTTTCTGTAGCTGTAAAACCCTTACAACAATTGAGATTCCTCAGTCGGTTGAGTATTTGGGTGAGGCCTGTTTTTCTATGTGTGTTGGACTTAGAGACGGTCTGACATTTGAGAGAACAAGTGGTGCTTCTTTCACAACAGGAATCAAGGTGATCAGGAACTATACTTTCTGGATGTGTCAGAATATGACAAGTCTGGAGTTGCCTGACAATATCATAGTTATTGAAGGACAGCAGAGTGGATCCTCTATGCAGTATATGGTAAATCTTAGCCATCTACGTCTGCCCAATACTTTGGTAGCTATCGGTCCTCACTTCCTGTGCGACGCAAGTAGTCTTACTGAGGTGTCAATACCAGCTTCCGTGAAATATATTGATGGTGCTTGTTTCCATGGATGCGAGTCATTACAGAAAGTATTTCTTTTAGGTCCTGCATCAGCCCTGCAGGGTGTATATGATGGTTCAGATACTTTTGATGCTAACCCAACTTTGTGTAAGGACAACGTTAGCAATTGTGTTTTCATCACCACACAGGACAACATTGAGGGTTATGCAAAGGACACGAATGAAGTTTGGCAGTTGATCGCTGATAACAGAACGAATTGTCGATCGAGTCTGAGAGCCGTTAAAGTAGATGAAGATGGAGAAGTCGTGAGAAATGCCGCAGGTGAACTTGTTTATGAAACAGATGAAAATGGACAACCAGTATATCTTAAATATCCTAATGGTACAGAAATCAAACCAACGGCTTGTGGTAACGGTTGGGGTAATGCTTTGACATATCTGCCAGACCAAAAGGTTACTTTCACACCAGGTAAGTGGGTGACAGTGATCTTCCCGAAGGCATATTCGCAGGCTCAGTTACAGGAGACATTTGGTACTGAAGTTGTGCTTGCCAAGATGACTGGATTCCAAAGCCCTGAGTCGTCGTGGGTGAATGGTAAACTTACATACCATCTTAACTTTACTGCGCAGACGAATGCCGAAGCCAATGTTCCTTATATGATTAAGCCCGGTCAGAAGAATGGTACCAATCCTTACGATGTAACGATGATTGCCGCCAACGAGATGAACGAGGATTATCGTGCTGAATTGACCAAAGACCATGCTCTCGCCATCACGGCATCAGATAATACCGAAGTGGTTATGTACGGTTGGTTCAAGAAAATTAATAAGATGAAGCTGTGGGAGTTCTACTTCAAGAACCCACTTGTAAATGGCCAATGGAATACGAACTGCCAGTTCAAGCGTATCACTGACGTAGCTAATGCACCTGCCATCAAGGCTTTCCGTTGCTACTGGAGAATATGGCTTGAGGGTGAGGCACAGGATGCTACAGGTTCAGCAAAGAGTGGTTTCTTCACATTCGTTGACGATGAGACAACAGCTATTGAGCAGCCCGAATCAAACATCTCTATTGAGATTGGCAACATCTACGATCTGAACGGTCGTAAGCTGGATGTCAAGAAAGAGGATCTGCCGAAGGGATTGTTTATTATCGATGGTAAAAAAGTTATGGTTAAATAAAAAAAGGAGAAAATAATTATGAAAAAGATATATAAAAGACCTGAGATGTCACTCATTGCATTGGGTGATGATATAATGGACGGATTGGTTCAGCAAAGTGTACGTGCTGATGGTGGACTGCCTGATGGTACAGGAATTAGCGACGGTGGCGAGGGTAGTGCATCAGATGATCCCGATGCCAAGAAAGGTTTCTGGGACGACGATTATGAAGATTAAATTCATATAACTCTCAAGAGGGGGCTTCCTGCTGTGAAGCCGGGCGCCTTCTCTTTTCATCCAGCAATTAAAGAGGTTGCTGAGATGTCCATAAAATTACATTTTAATAGTTCAATTATACTACATTAGTTTTTTTTCGTAAAAACTGGAAGGTACCCTGGCTGTGAAGTTAGGGTACTCTTTTTTTTAATTGATAATTGATAATTGAGAATGGATAATTAGCCTAGCGGACCGTAGAGAATTGATAATTGATAATTGACAATTGATAATTAAGCCTAACGGACTGTAGAGAATTGAGAATTGAGGATTGAGAATTGGCCCCCCCCTTCGACAATTGACAATTGATAATTGACAATTGATAATTGAATAGCCTGTCGGATGGATTGGGATCTCTGCTCAGAAGCGCCCCGACGGGGCAACAAGCACATAGCCCAGGGCAACACCCTGGGTGTTAGGTTGGAGGGGAAAAGCGCCCTGTAAGGGCAAAAGCCTTTTTTTATGACCATGCTTTTGCCCTTACAGGGCGAGAGGGGCACGTACCATTAACCCAGGGTGATGCCCTGGGCTATGTGCTCGCTGCCCCTTCGGGGCGTCTCTTTGTGGTTTCCGAACCTTGAATTATTATGCATTATGCATTAAAAGGCCTTTCAGACCGTCTTTTTGTGGTTTCCTGAACTCAATCTCAATGGATTGAGAACGATAACGATAATTGCCTGGCGGAAACAAAACTCAAAGTCGTAAGACAGTTAACGTTATCGTTATCGTTATCGTACTATTATGCATTATGCATTATGAATGATGCATTATTATTAATCCTTCAGGCATCCGATGGGGATGACATATACTCCATCTTTTCGGTGGTTTGTGACGGTTTTGTTCGGTGGTTTGTGGCGAATTTATTCGGTGATTTGTGATATATCCCATAAAATTGCACTACTCTAGTGCAATTTTCTTAAAATTTTGCACTACTCTAGTGCAATTTCAAATAAAGAAGGGAGACGGTGGGCACCGAACGACAGTCAATGCATTAAACCAGTGGGACATACATGAAGTAAGTCCCTACTTGAGGATATTCACGAATGACAGTTGGGGTGGAATCCTATTCGAATTGCGATCGTAGAAGGCAACTCTACGTTTCTAAAAGATATATTTAGCCCTCGCAAAAGGCGTATTTAGGCATCGTACAAGTGAGAAGTGAAAAGTGAGAAGTGACAAGTGTGATTACTCTTAAGACTGCAACTCAAGCCAGAGAAACTAATCACACTTTTCACTTCTCACTTGTCACTTTTCACTTAGTTGTTGTCGCAGATGAGGCATTCGCCCGTCATGTCGGCAGGCTGCTCCAGACCCATGATGTGGAGGATGGAGGGAGCCACGTCGGCCAGACGACCGTCTTTTACGGTTGCCGAGTTGTTGTTGGTGACGTAGATAAACGGCACGGGATTGAGCGAGTGGGCCGTGTTGGGAGTGCCGTCGGGGTTGATGGCGTTGTCGGCATTGCC
>DEJV01000016.1:854-4166 GCA_002353525.1 Prevotella sp. UBA2739 | reverse complement strand
ATACTACCTTCGGGGCAGTTTCTTGAGTCAGTTGTAATACACGGATGCTGTTGGTAAAGTTTATATAATTCCTTAATATCCATACTTCTGCTGATTATTTTCGGGCAAAATTACAAAATAATTGGGAATTGGCAATTAATAATTGATGTTTTTTTGTATCTTTGTGCCTGATATGGAATATACGCTCAATTGTAACGGACATTTATTGGACCTCAGCACCCCGCAGGTGATGGGTATTTTGAATGTGACCCCTGACTCTTTCTATGCCGATAGCCGTGTGCAGTCGGAACGTGCTGTCATAGCGCGCGCTCATCAGATTCTGGAGGAAGGTGGAACTATTATTGACGTGGGAGGGTGTTCTACCCGTCCTGAGTCCGAACCAGCCTCCCAACAAGAAGAGATGGAGCGACTGCGTTTCGCTCTTACCGTTATCTGCCGTGAAGTGCCTGATGCCATTATCAGTGTCGATACTTTCCGTTCAGAAGTGGCCCGTATGGTGGTGGAGGAATATGGGGCGTCCATTATCAATGATGTGTCTGAGGGAGCCGATGAACGTATGTTCCGTATGGTAGCCCGTTTGCACGTGCCTTATGTGTTAATGTCGGTAGAACCCACCATGCGTGAGATGCTGCTCCGTTTTGCCCGGGAGGTCGATACGTTACGCTCTTTCGGACAGAAAGATATCATCCTTGACCCAGGCTTCGGCTTTGGGAAGACGTTGGAACAGAACTATGCTGTCGCTCATCGTATGGAACAGCTGCAAATGTTGGAACTGCCTGTATTGGCTGGTTTTTCGCGGAAATCAATGATTCATCGGTTATTGGACATTCAGCCTGCCCAGGCTCTCAATGGCACTACGGTGCTCAACACCGTTGCCTTGCAGAAAGGAGCCTCCATCCTGCGGGTTCATGATGTCCGTGAGGCTGTTGAATGCGTTCGGATAGTTGGAGAGTTGGAGAGTTGAGAATTGAAAGATATGTTTTTTGAATTTGGTATAAAAGACATCATTGATATCGTCCTCGTGGCGCTGATGCTGTATTACATCTATCGGCTGATGAAGGAGTCGCGTTCCCTGAATGTGTTCATCGGTATCATGATGTTTGTGGTACTGTGGCTGTTGGTGTCGCAGGTGTTGGAAATGCGCTTGTTGGGTTCTATCATGGACAAGCTGGTCAGTGTGGGCGTGATAGCCTTGATTGTGTTGTTCCAGGATGACATCCGCAAATTCCTGTTTAATCTGGGTGCGCACGAGCGCATGAAGACGCTTTCCCGTTTCTTTGGCAGAGAGAAGACGCCCGACGGTGACGAACTCAAGAAAATAGTCATGCCTATCGTGATGGCCTGTCTCAGTATGAGTAAACGGAAAGTCGGTGCGCTGATTGTTGTTGAACGCAATATGCCGTTGGACGATGTGGTAGCCACGGGCGAGCGTATTGATGCCAGTATCAACCAACAGCTTATTGAAAATATCTTCTTCAAGAATTCTCCCCTGCATGATGGTGCCATGATTATTTCCAATCATCGCATCAAAGCAGCTGGTTGTATTCTTCCTGTGAGTCATGATCTCGATATACCTAAGGACCTGGGCTTGCGCCACCGTGCTGCCCTCGGTATTTCACAGGAGTCCGACAGTGTGGCTGTGGTTGTCAGCGAAGAGACCGGCGGTATTACTGTTGCCTTCAGGGGCGAATTACAAATCCGTCTGTCGGCAGAGAAGTTGGAGAGCATCCTTACTCTTAAAATGAGTGATGAGTAGTGGGCTGAAATCATAAAAAAGATTAAGGCGGTAGCAAATTCTCAACGCTCAACTCTCAACTCTCAACCAAAAGTTGTATCTTTGCAGTTCAGTAAACATCTTAAAACAAATTATAAGAAACAAACTATGGATTTATTAAGTCAAATCGTTGCTCGTGCTAAAGCTAACAAGCAGCGCATCGTGCTCCCCGAAGCAGAGGAGGAACGTACATTGTGTGCAGCCGATAAGGTATTGGCTGATGACATTGCTAACATCATCCTGATTGGTAATCCCGATAAGGTGCATGCTCTCGCCAAGGAGAAGGGCTTGCAGCATATCGACAAGGCTACCCTTATCGACCCCGAGAACTACGAGCGTAGTGAGGAGTTGGCTGAGAAACTGGCAGAGATTCGCAAATCTAAGGGTATGACCATCGAGGAAGCTCGTAAGTTGGTAAAGAATCCTCTCTATCTGGGTTGTATGATTATCAAGACTGAGGGTGCCGACGGACAGATTTCCGGTGCTCTCTCTACGACAGGTGACACCCTGCGTCCTGCTCTGCAGATTATCAAGTGTGCTCCTGGCATTACCTGTGTCAGCGGTGGTATGCTGCTTATTTCCAAGCAACAGCAGTATGGTGAGAATGGCGTGTTGGTAGTGGGTGACGTTGCCGTTACTCCTATGCCAGATGCAGCCCAGCTCTCACAGATTGCCGTTTGCACCGCCCAGACAGCCAAGTCGGTTGCCGGTTTCGCTGATCCCCGTGTGGCTATGTTGAGCTTCTCTACCAAGGGCAGTGCTAAGCACGAGGTAGTGGATAAGGTTGTTGAGGCTACTCGTCTTGCCAAGGAACTCGACCCAGCTCTGAAGATTGACGGTGAGTTGCAGGCTGATGCCGCCCTCGTTCCCAGTGTGGGTGCCAAGAAGGCTCCTGGTTCGGAGATTGCCGGTAAGGCCAACGTACTGGTATTCCCCAACCTCGAAGTAGGTAACATCGGCTATAAACTCGTGCAGCGCTTAGGCGATGCTATTGCCATCGGTCCTATCCTCCAGGGTATTGCCCGTCCTGTTAACGACCTCTCCCGTGGTTGTTCAGTGGAAGATATCTACTACATGGTAGCCATCACCGCTTGTCAGGCAATGGACGCAAAGGCTTAGTTGAGAGTTTAGAGATTAACGTTTATAATTATGAAAATACTTGTTTTGAATTGTGGTTCGTCCTCTATCAAGTACGCACTGTACAATATGGACGACAAGAGTGTGATGACATCGGGCGGTGCTGAGCGCGTAGGCTTGGACGGTGCCTTTGTAAAGGTGAAACTTGCCAATGGCGAGAAGAAGCAGATTATGCACGACATTCCCGAGCATACCGAGGGCGTGAAGTTCATTTTCTCGCTGCTGACCGACCCTGAGATTGGTGTTATCAAATCGCTCGATGAGATTGATGCCGTAGGTCACCGTATGGTGCATGGTGGTGAGAAGTTCAACAAGTCTGTAATCCTTACCGACGAAGTATTGAAAGCCTTCGAGGAGTGTTCTGATCTGGCACCCCTGCACAACCCAGCCAACCTGAAGGG
>DEJV01000016.1:701-836 GCA_002353525.1 Prevotella sp. UBA2739 | reverse complement strand
GCCGTCAAGGAACTGATGCCTGGCCTGCCTCAGGTCGGTGTGTTCGATACAGCCTTCCATCAGACCATGCCTCCCAAGGCATATATGTATGCTATTCCTTTCGAGCTCTACAAGAAGTATGGCATTCGCCGCTAT
>DEJV01000016.1:0-692 GCA_002353525.1 Prevotella sp. UBA2739 | reverse complement strand
TCGGCTCGTGCCTGCGAATTCCTCGGAATTCCTGCTGAGGGCACCAAGATGGTAACCTGCCACATTGGTAACGGCGGTTCTATTGCTGCTGTTGTTGACGGCAAGTGCATCGACACCTCGATGGGTCTCACCCCACTGGAAGGTCTGGTGATGGGTACCCGCTCTGGTGATATTGACGGTGGTGCAGTTACCTTCATTGAGAAGAAACTCGGTCTCGATGCCGATGGTATGTCTAACCTCCTCAATAAGAAGAGCGGTGTAGCCGGTATCACTGGTGGCAGCAGCGATATGCGTGATGTTGAGAATGCCGCCAAGAATGGTGACGAGCGTGCCAAACTGGCTCAGGATATGTATTTCTATCGCATCAAGAAGTACATCGGTGCCTATGCTGCCGCTATGGGAGGCCTTGATGTAGTCGTGTTCACTGCCGGTGTTGGCGAGAACCAGGTCAGCATGCGCGAAGAAGTCTGCAAGGACATGGAGTTCCTCGGCATCAAGTTCGACGCTTCGAAGAACAATGTCCGTGGTGAGGAAGCCATCATTTCTGCCGACGATTCCAAGGTGAAGGTCGTTGTTATTCCTACCGATGAGGAGCTGATGATTGCCACCGATACCATGAATTTGCTGTAAAATATTCCTTTGCTATAAAAGGACGGGACTCAGTGACAACTGAGCCCCGTTTTTTAGTATGT
>DEJV01000050.1:44061-45229 GCA_002353525.1 Prevotella sp. UBA2739 | reverse complement strand
AACGTAGAGATCACCGTTGAGCTGATTTACGCTGTAGCTCTGAACCCAGGTCTGCGTTTCGCTATCCGTGAGGGTGGTCGCACAGTAGGTTCTGGTCAGATCACAGAGGTTTACGAGGACTAATCGCTAGGAAAGTCTAGGAATATCTAGGAAAACCTAGGAAAGCCTAAGACGTCTAGAAAAGATAATCCAACAACTCCCGTCCACCGGGCGGGAGTTTCTTACGGGAATAGCTCAGTTGGTAGAGCATCGGTCTCCAAAACCGAGGGTCGTGGGTTCGAGTCCTCCTTCCCGTGCAAAACAAGAAGATAATATGTACAAGAAAATAGTTAATTATTGCAAGTCTTGTTACGACGAACTTGCGCATAAAACTACTTGGCCGACACGTCAACAACTCACTCACACTGCAATGGTTGTATTATCTGCTTCCCTTATCATTGCAGCAGTGGTGTTTGTGATGGATTCGTTTTTCAGATGGATCATGACGATGGTTTATCCAGGTTAATTTGTTCAAGGTAAAATGGCTGAAACAGGTAAGAAATGGTATGTGCTTCGTGCTGTGAGTGGTAAAGAGGCTAAGGTGAAAGAATACATCGAGGCTGAGATCAAACACAACCCGTTGCTTCAGCAGTATGTTTCTCAGGTTCTTATACCGATGGAGAAGCATGCCACTCTGCGTAATGGCAAGCGCGTGGTGAAAGAGAAGATTGCTCTTCCTGGCTATGTGCTCGTTGAGGCAGAGCTTGTGGGCGATGTGGCACACACGTTGCGTTTTATGCCTAATGTTTTGGGCTTCCTTGGCGGATTGGATAATCCTAGTCCCGTGAAACAGTCTGATGTGAACCGTATTCTTGGTACTACCGAAGAGACCGAACTGGTGGAAGATATTCAGATTCCATTTGTTGTGGACGAGACGGTAAAGGTTACGGACGGTCCATTCAGCGGCTTCAGTGGTGTCATCGAAGAGGTGAACGCCGAGAAGCACAAGCTGAAAGTGATGGTGAAGATCTTCGGACGTAAAACTCCGCTAGAGCTTAGTTTTATGCAAGTAGCAAAAGAATAGTGTGTTGTTACGGACATGCTGATTCTTTTATAATCAATCATTAATAATAAACAGAAAAATGGCTAAAGAAGTTGCTGGATTAATCAAATTACAGATTAAAGGTGG
>DEJV01000050.1:35648-44018 GCA_002353525.1 Prevotella sp. UBA2739 | reverse complement strand
GCCAGAACCCAGGATAAGGCAGGCAAGATTCTTCCTGTCGTTATCACTTACTATACTGACAAGTCATTCAGCTTTGTTATTAAGACTCCTCCCGCTGCCGTACAGCTGTTAGAGGCTGCTAAGGTGAAGAGTGGTTCTGCAGAGCCTAACCGTAAGAAGGTGGCCTCTGTGACATGGGATCAAGTCCGCGCTATTGCCGAGGACAAGATGGCCGACCTGAACTGCTTTACTGTTGAGTCTGCAATGAAGTTGATTGCCGGTACAGCAAGAAGTATGGGTATCACTGTGAAAGGGGACTTCCCTGGTAAATAAATCATAAACTTCAATTAAGAACATGAGTAAACTGACAAAAAATCAGAAATCTGTCGCTGATAAGGTTGAAGCAGGGAAAGCATACTCTTTGAAGGAAGCCGCCGCATTGGTCAAGGAAATCACCACGACCAAGTTCGAGGCTTCTGTAGATATCGATGTACGCTTGGGCGTAGACCCGCGTAAGGCCAACCAGATGGTTCGTGGCGTTGTGTCGCTGCCGAACGGTACTGGTAAGGTTACACGTGTGCTTGCGCTCTGTACACCTGATCAGGAAGCCGCTGCTAAGGAAGCAGGTGCTGACTATGTAGGTCTCGATGAGTATATCGAGAAAATCAAGGGTGGATGGACTGACATTGATGTCATCATCACCATGCCCTCTTGCATGGGTAAGATTGGACCTCTGGGCCGCGTGCTCGGTCCTCGTGGCTTGATGCCTAACCCCAAGAGCGGTACTGTAACTATGGACGTTGCTAAGGCAGTGAAGGAAGTGAAACAGGGTAAGATTGACTTTAAGGTTGACAAGGCGGGTATCATCCACACCTCAATCGGTAAGGTCAGCATGACTCCGGAGCAGCTCCTCGGAAATGCAAAGGAATTCATTGCAACTGTTATCAAGTTGAAGCCTGCTGCTGCTAAGGGTACATACGTGAAGAGTATCTTTATTTCTAGCACTATGAGTCAGGGTATCAAAGTTGATCCAAAGACAGTTGACTAACTCTAAAAAGACGTGTAAACAATGAGAAAAGAAGTAAAAGATACAATCATCGTTGAACTGGGTAAGAAGCTGAAGGAGTTCCCTCATTTCTATCTGGTTGATGTGACTGGCCTGAACGCTGAGGCAACCTCGAATCTCCGCCGCAAGTGCTTTAAGAACGAGATTCAGATGGTTGTGGTGAAGAACAAGCTTCTGCACAAGGCTTTCGAGGCTTCTGACGTTGACTACGAGCCCATGTACGATTGCTTGAAGGGTAACACGGCCGTGATGTTCTGCAACACCGCCAACGTACCTGCCAAGTTGCTCAAGGAGTATAAGAAGGAAGGTGTCCCCGCCCTGAAGGCAGCTTATGCCGAAGAGAGCATTTTCGTGGGTGCCGACCGTCTTGATGAGCTTGTTGCTATCAAGAGCAAGAACGAGCTTATCGCAGATGTTGTTGCATTGCTGCAGTCTCCAATCAAGAATGTTGTTTCTGGCTTGAACGCCGGCGGCAAGATTCATGGTCTGCTTGACGCTATCGCTGAGCGTAACAATTAAGCGAAAAAAGTAATACATTAACATTAAAAACAATTAAAAAATTAGAATAAAATGGCAGATATTAAAGCTATNNCTATTGCTGAAGAGTTGGTAAACCTTACAGTGAAAGAAGTAAATGAGTTGGCAACAGTCCTGAAGGACGAGTATGGAATTGAGCCTGCTGCTGCAGCTGTTGCTGTTGCTGCTGCTCCTGCTGGTGGTGAGGCCGCTGCAGCTGAGGAGAAGACATCGTTTGATGTTGTCCTGAAGTCTGTAGGTGCTGCTAAGCTGCAGGTTGTGAAGGCAGTGAAAGAGGCTTGCGGTCTTGGTCTGAAAGAGGCTAAGGATCTCGTAGACGGTGCTCCTGCTACTATCAAGGAAGGTCTGTCTAAGGACGAGGCTGAGAACCTGAAGAAGGCTATCGAGGCTGCTGGTGCTGAGATCGAGCTCAAATAATTTCTGATTTGAATATCACACAAGGTTAGGATTTTCCAAGTAGGGGAGTCCTAGCCTTTTTGTGTCTTATGGCGCAAAAACCTATAGGTCCTATGAGGACATATAGGACTTATAAGGACCTTTTTTAATATACAAATAATAGAAGAATGGCATCAAAAATTGTTGATAACAGAGTAAACTTTGCCAGCGTGAAGAATCCGATGCCCTATCCGGATTTCCTCGATGTGCAGTTAAAGTCGTTCAGAGACTTCTTACAGTTGGACACTCCGCCTGAAGAACGCAAGAATGACGGTCTGTATAAGGTGTTCTCAGAGAACTTCCCTATCACCGACACACGTAATAATTTCGTTCTTGAGTTCTTGGATTACTTTATCGATCCGCCACGCTACACCATTGACGAGTGTCTCGAGCGCGGACTGACCTATAGTGTACCTTTGAAGGCCAAGATGAAACTGTATTGTACTGACCCTGACCACGAGGACTTCGGTACGTTCATACAGGATGTATTCCTGGGCACCATTCCTTATATGACGCAGAATGGCACGTTTGTTATCAACGGTGCCGAGCGCGTGGTGGTGTCGCAGTTGCACCGTTCGCCTGGCGTATTCTTCGGCCAGGGCGTACATGCCAACGGAACTGTGCTCTATTCTGCACGTATCATCCCGTTCAAGGGTTCGTGGATTGAGTTTGCCACCGACATCAACAACGTGATGTATGCTTACATCGACCGCAAGAAGAAACTTCCTGTAACCACCCTGCTGCGCGCCATCGGTTTCGAGAGCGATAAGGACATCCTGCAGATCTTCGACCTTTGCGAGGAAGTGAAGGTGAACAAGAAGAACATGAAGGATGCCATCGGCAAGCGCCTGGCCGCCCGCGTGCTGAAGAGCTGGAACGAGGACTTCGTGGACGAGGATACCGGCGAGGTTGTTTCGATTGAGCGTAATGAGGTGATTCTGGACCGCGAGACAGAGATTACCGCCGACAATGTGGAGGACATCCTCGACAGCGGTGCCTCAACCATTCTTCTGCACAAAGATGCCGAGGCTGCCAACAGGTATGCCATTATTTTCAATACACTGCAAAAAGACCCCAGTAACTCTGAGAAGGAGGCTGTGCTCTACATCTATCGCCAGTTGCGCAATGCCGATCCTGCCGATGATGCCAGCGCACGCGAGGTGATTCAGAATCTGTTCTTCTCTGACAAGCGTTACGATCTGGGTGATGTGGGCCGTTACCGCATCAACAAGAAACTGGGTCTGAACACAGATATGGATGTCCGCATTCTGACCAAGGAGGACATCATCGAGATTATCAAATATCTCATCCAGCTGGTGAACTCGAATGCTACTGTCGACGATATCGACCACCTGTCGAACCGTCGCGTACGCACCGTAGGCGAGCAACTGTCGAACCAGTTCTCTATCGGTCTGGCACGTATGAGCCGCACCATCCGCGAGCGTATGAACGTACGCGACAACGAGGTGTTCACTCCTACCGACCTGATCAATGCCAAGACCATCTCGAGCGTCATCAACTCATTCTTCGGAACCAACCCGCTGAGCCAGTTCATGGACCAGACCAACCCGCTTGCCGAGGTGACTCACAAGCGCCGTCTGTCGGCTCTGGGTCCTGGTGGTCTGTCGCGTGAGCGTGCCGGTTTCGAGGTGCGTGACGTGCACTACACCCACTACGGCCGTCTGTGTCCTATCGAGAGCCCTGAAGGACCGAACATCGGTCTGATTTCGTCGCTCTGCGTATACGCTAAGATCAATGAGCTTGGCTTCATCGAGACTCCTTACCGTAAGGTGGAGGATGGCGTTGTAGACCTGAAGAACGAGGACGTGGTTTATCTGACAGCTGAAGAAGAGGAAAACCACATCATCGGTCAGGGTAATGCCCCGCTGAACGACGACGGTACGTTTATCCGCGAAGTGGTGAAATGCCGCCAGGATGCCGACTTCCCCGTTGTTCCGCCCACAGAGGTAGACCTCATGGACGTAGCACCTCAGCAGATTGCGTCGATTGCCGCAGGACTGATTCCTTTCCTCGAGCACGACGATGCCCACCGCGCACTGATGGGATCGAACATGATGCGCCAGGCCGTGCCCCTGCTGCACAACGAGGCTCCTATCGTGGGTACTGGCATTGAGCGCCAGGTATGCGTAGACTCACGCACCATGATTACCGCCGAGGGCGACGGTGTCATCGAGTATGTGGACGCTACCACCATCCGCATTCTCTACGACCGTACTGAGGATGAGGAGTTCGTAAGCTTCGAGCCCGCCCTGAAGGAGTATCGCATTCCGAAGTTCCGCCGTACCAACCAGAACATGACCATCGACCTGCGTCCTATCTGCGAGAAAGGACAGCGTGTGAAGAGAGGTGACATCCTGACCGAGGGTTATGCCACTGAGAATGGTGAGCTGGCACTGGGCCGCAACCTGCTGGTTGCCTATATGCCTTGGAAGGGTTACAACTACGAGGATGCCATCGTGCTGAACGAGCGTATCGTACGCGAGGATGTGCTCACCTCTGTGCATGTGGATGAGTATTCGCTCGACGTGCGCGAGACCAAGCGAGGCATGGAAGAGTTCACCGCCGACATTCCTAACGTCAGCGAGGAGGCTACTAAAGACCTCGACGAGAATGGTGTCATCCGTGTGGGTGCCCGCGTAGAGCCCGGCGACATCCTGATTGGTAAGATTTCGCCAAAGGGAGAGAGCGATCCCTCACCCGAGGAGAAACTACTGCGTGCCATCTTCGGCGACAAGGCCGGCGATGTGAAGGATTCTTCGCTGAAGGCTAATCCGTCGCTCACAGGTGTGGTCATCGACAAGAAACTCTTCTCACGTGCCGTGAAGACCCGCGAGAGCAAGAAGCAGGACAAGATTATCCTGGCCAAGATTGACGAGGAGTACGAGGCAAAGAACAACGACCTGAAGGATATTCTGGTAGACAAGCTGCTTGTCTTGACCAAGGGAAAGACCTGCCAGGGCGTGAAAGACTATACAGGTGCCGAGGTGATTACCAAGGGCAGCAAGTTCACTGCCGCCGCCCTAAAGAATCCGAACATGGAGTATGACGGCATCCAGAGTAACAACTGGACCAATGATGAGCACACCAACGAACTCATTCAGAAGCTCATCATGAACTATATTAAGAAGTATAAGCTGCTCGACGCAGAACTGAAGCGCCGCAAGTTTGCCATCACCATTGGCGACGAGCTGCCCTCAGGCATTCTGCAGATGGCTAAAGTATATGTTGCCAAGAAGCGTAAGATTGGCGTGGGTGACAAACTCGCCGGTCGTCACGGTAACAAGGGTATCGTGTCGAAGGTGGTACGCCAGGAGGATATGCCGTTCCTCGAGGACGGACGTCCTGTCGACCTGGTGCTCAACCCGCTGGGTGTGCCTTCACGTATGAACCTCGGTCAGATATTCGAGGCCATCCTCGGTGCTGCCGGTAAGCGTCTTGGCGTAAAGTTTGCCACTCCTATCTTTGATGGAGCCAAGCTTGACGATCTTTCAGAATGGACCGACAAGGCCGGACTGCCACGTCTCTGCTCAACCCACCTGTATGATGGTGAGACCGGCGAGCGCTTCGACCAGCCTGCAACAGTAGGTATCACCTACTTCCTCAAGCTCGGTCACATGGTGGAGGACAAGATGCACGCCCGTTCTATCGGTCCGTACAGCCTCATCACCCAGCAGCCTCTTGGAGGTAAGGCACAGTTCGGTGGTCAGCGTTTCGGAGAGATGGAGGTCTGGGCTCTTGAGGCATTCGGTGCCAGCCATGTGCTGCAAGAGATTCTGACCATCAAGTCTGACGATGTGGTAGGCCGTTCGAAGGCTTACGAGGCTATTGTGAAGGGCGAGCCCATGCCAACTCCGGGCATCCCCGAGTCACTCAACGTGCTGCTGCACGAGCTTCGCGGTCTTGGTCTTAGTGTCAAGCTCGACTAATGGTAATTGAAAATTTGAAAATTGAAAATTGAAAATTATGGCTTTCAAGAAAGAATCAAAGATAAAGAATAATTTTACGAAGATTACCATCGGACTTGCATCGCCCGAGGAAATCCTCGAGAGTTCGTTCGGTGAGGTGACCAAGCCCGAAACCATCAACTACCGAACCTACAAGCCTGAGCGCGACGGTCTGTTCTGCGAGCGCATCTTCGGTCCTACCAAGGACTACGAGTGCGCCTGCGGTAAGTATAAGCGCATCCGCTATAAGGGAATCGTATGCGACCGCTGTGGTGTGGAGGTGACCGAGAAGAAAGTTCGTCGTGAGCGCACCGGCCATATCGAGCTGGTTGTACCCGTAGCTCACATCTGGTATTTCCGCAGCCTGCCCAACAAGATGGGTTATCTGCTGGGACTTCCCACAAAGAAGCTCGACGCAGTGATTTACTACGAGCGCTACATCGTCATCCAGCCAGGTGTGATGGAGGGAAAGAAAGACCAGGAAGGCAACGAGGTGAACGGTTCGCATAAGATGGACCTGCTCTCTGAGGAAGAGTACATCGAGATTATTGAGAACCTGCCTAAGGACAACGAGTATCTCGAGGACACCGACCCCAATAAGTTCATTGCCAAAATGGGTGCCGAGGCCATCTACGACCTGCTCTCTACACTCGACCTCGACGCACTGTCGTACGAGTTGCGCGACCGCGCCAATACCGACTCGGCCCAGCAGCGCAAGACCGAGGCCCTGAAGCGCCTGCAGGTGGTGGAGGCTTTCCGTGGCAGCCGTGAGATTAACCGTCCCGAGTGGATGATTATGAAGATCATACCGGTTACTCCTCCTGAGCTTCGCCCGTTGGTACCACTGGATGGTGGCCGTTTCGCCACATCCGACCTCAACGACCTCTATCGTCGTGTCATCATTCGTAACAACCGTCTGAAGAGACTGATGGAGATCAAGGCCCCTGAGGTGATTCTCCGTAACGAAAAGCGCATGCTGCAAGAGGCTGTCGACTCACTGTTCGACAACTCGCGTAAGGCCAGCGCCGTGAAGAGCGACTCTAACCGTCCGCTGAAGTCACTGTCCGACTCGCTGAAAGGCAAGCAGGGCCGTTTCCGTCAGAACCTGTTGGGTAAGCGTGTTGACTACTCTGCACGTTCGGTAATCGTGGTTGGCCCTGAGCTGAAGATGGGTGAGTGCGGTCTGCCTAAGCTGATGGCTGCCGAGCTCTACAAGCCATTCATCATTCGTAAGCTCATCGAGCGCGGCATCGTCAAGACCGTGAAGTCGGCCAAGAAGATTGTCGACCGCCGTGAGCCCGTCATCTGGGACATCCTCGAGAATGTGATGAAGGGTCACCCCGTGCTGCTCAACCGTGCACCTACACTGCACCGTCTGGGTATCCAGGCATTCCAGCCTAAGCTCATCGAGGGTAAGGCTATTCAGCTGCACCCGCTGGCATGTACGGCGTTCAATGCCGACTTCGACGGTGACCAGATGGCTGTGCACCTCCCGCTGAGCAACGAGGCCGTGCTTGAGGCACAGCTGCTCATGCTGCAGAGCCACAACATTCTGAATCCTGCCAATGGTGCTCCTATCACCGTTCCTTCACAGGATATGGTGCTCGGACTCTACTATATCTCTAAGATCCGCCCAGGTGCCAAGGGTGAGGGTCTCTCGTTCTATGGACCCGAGGAGGCCATCATCGCGTACAACGAAGGCAAGTGCGACCTGCACGCCCAAGTAAAGGTGGTGGTCGACGACGTTGTTGACGGCCAGAAAGTGCGCCACACCGTAGAGACTTCTGTGGGTCGTGTCATCGTGAATGGCATTATTCCCGAAGAGGTGGGCTATGTGAACAAGGTCATCTCGAAGAAGAGCCTGCGCGACATCATCGCCGACGTCATCAAGAACGTTGGTTTTGCCGAGGCTTGCGAATTCCTCGACGGTATCAAGAACCTGGGTTACCGCATGGCCTATGAGGCAGGACTTTCGTTCAACCTCGACGACATCATCATCCCAGAGGCAAAGAAGGAACTCATTGAGAAAGGTAACGAGGAAATCCGCCAGATTACCGAAAACTATAACATGGGATTCATTACCGACACCGAGCGTTACAACCAGGTGATCGACACATGGACCCACGTGAACAACGACCTGGGCAACGTGCTCATGAAAGAGATGACGGAGGCCGACCAAGGCTTCAACGCCGTGTTCATGATGCTCGATTCGGGTGCCCGTGGTAGTAAAGACCAGATCCGCCAGCTCTCTGGTATGCGTGGACTGATGGCCAAGCCTCAGAAAGCCGGTGCAGAGGGACAGCAGATTATTGAGAACCCGATTATCTCGAACTTCAAAGAGGGTATGTCGGTGCTTGAGTACTTCATCTCTACCCACGGTGCCCGTAA
>DEJV01000050.1:0-35633 GCA_002353525.1 Prevotella sp. UBA2739 | reverse complement strand
GCTGGTTATCTGACCCGTCGTCTGGTGGACGTGAGCCACGACGTGATTATCACCGAGGAAGACTGCGGAACCCTGCGCGGACTGGTATGCTCGGCCCTGAAGAGTGGCGACGAGGTCATCTCGAGCCTCTACGAGCGCATCCTTGGACGTGTGTCGGTTCACGACATCATCCACCCGTCAACCGGCGAACTGATTGTTGCCGCTGGTGAGGAGATCACCGAGTCGGTGGCACAGGCCATTGAGGACAGTCCTATCGAGAGCGTCGAGATTCGTTCGGTGCTCACTTGCGAGAGCAAGAAGGGCGTCTGCATGAAGTGTTATGGCCGCAACCTTGCAACCCGCCGCATGGTACAGAAGGGTGAGGCCGTAGGCGTTATTGCCGCACAGGCTATTGGTGAGCCTGGTACACAGCTTACACTGCGTACGTTCCACGCCGGTGGTGTGGCAGGTAATGCCGCCGCCAACGCAAGCATCGTTGCCAAGAACGACTCACGCGTTGAGTTCGACGAAATCCGTACCGTACCATTCGTTGAGGATGGCGATGAAGGAAACCGCGAGTGCGAGATGGTTGTCAGCCGTCTGGCCGAGGCCCGTTTCATCGATCCACATACCAACATCGTGCTCTCTACGGTGAACGTTCCCTATGGTTCGTCACTCTATTTCAAGAACGGTGTGAATGTGAAGAAGGGCGACCTCATTGCCCGTTGGGACCCGTTCAATGCTGTCATCGTCACCGAATATGCTGGTAAGCTGAAGTTCAACGATGTAATTGAGGGTATCACCTTCCGTGCTGAGACCGACGAGACCACTGGTTTGACCGAGAAGATTATCATCGACTCGAAAGACCGCTCACGCGTTCCTACCTGCGATGTGCTCGATGCTTCGGGCAACGTGATTGGAACATACAACTTCCCTGTAGGAGGCCACGTTGTCGTGGAAGACGGCCAGGTGGTCAAGACTGGTACCACCCTGGTGAAGATTCCTCGTGCCGTTGGTAAGGCTGGTGACATCACCGGTGGTCTGCCCCGTGTCACAGAGCTCTTCGAAGCCCGTAACCCAAGTAACCCTGCTGTTGTTTCTGAAATCGACGGTGAGGTGACCATGGGTAAGGTGAAGCGTGGTAACCGTGAGATTATCGTCACCTCAAAGACTGGCGACCAGAAGAAGTATCTCGTCAGCTTGTCGAAACAAATTCTGGTGCAGGAGCACGATGCCGTGCGCGCCGGTACACCACTGTCCGACGGTGTCATCACTCCTAACGACATTCTGGCCATCAAGGGCCCGACGGCTGTGCAGGAGTACATCGTGAATGAGGTACAGGACGTTTACCGTCTGCAAGGTGTGAAGATCAACGACAAGCACTTCGAGATTATCGTTCGTCAGATGATGCGCAAAGTGCAGATCAACGATCCGGGCGACACCACCTTCCTCGAGCAGGAAGTGGTAGACAAGCTCGACTTTGCCGAAGAGAACGACCGCATCTGGGGTAAGAAAGTGGTTGTCGACGCCGGCGACTCGGAGAACTTCCATAAGGGTCAGATTGTCACAGCACGTAAACTGCGCGACGAGAACTCTAGCCTGAAGCGTCGCGA
Source organism: Prevotella sp. UBA2739 (assembly GCA_002353525.1). Classification (GTDB taxonomy): domain Bacteria; phylum Bacteroidota; class Bacteroidia; order Bacteroidales; family Bacteroidaceae; genus Prevotella. Next base: position 34,041 of record DEJV01000050.1, on the reverse strand, counting down.
TATGCGCCTGGTACAGGTGCGCGATGCCGTGCCCGCTACATCTACTCAGATTCTTCAGGGTATCACTCGTGCTGCCCTGCAGACCAAGAGCTTCATGTCGGCCGCATCGTTCCAGGAGACAACCAAGGTGCTCAACGAGGCTGCCATCCGTGGTAAGGTCGACACGCTTGAGGGTATGAAGGAGAACGTGATTTGCGGTCACCTCATTCCTGCCGGTACTGGTCTGCGTGAATTCGAAAAGATTATTGTCGGTTCGCGTGAGGAATACGAGCGCATGCAGGCCAACAAGAAGAATGTTCTTGATTTTGCCGAGAAGACCGTTGAGGAATAATCAACCCCTCACTATACAAGAAAACGCTCCCGTCGATATGGCGGGAGCGTTTTTTTATGAAAACCTAGAATTGATTTTTCCTATTAAACACCTGATAGTCCAAAATTGATTTATCCAATCACATACTTGCTTCCTGGCAGGTACGACAGCACCTTGGTCGTCACCGCACAACAGAGGAAGGTGAGGATGGCGATAAGCGGGATGGCCAGCCATACAGGCACGATGGGAGATGCCACATTGCCTTGGATAAACAGCTGAGAGATAGGAACCAAGAAGAAAATGTGCATCAAGTACATTCCATACGTGCGCTTCGCTGTCGAGGTGATAAGAGATGGAGCTTTCTGCTGGCGAATGCAGGTGAAGAGAAGGAATGAACCAAATGTAGCACAAAGCACATTAGGCGTGCAAAACTCCCACGCCCACTCCATCTCGGGAGCGGTCATCTCTACGCCCGGAACTCCTTTCCACCAAAAACTCCATGCGGTAAACGTGGCACCTACTAACAGGCATATCGTGCCGATAACAATCCGCTTCCGTTGCGTCCACTTGAGATGCACCCTGATGTAGTGAGCCAGCACTAAATAGCCTAAATAACCAGAACAATACCAAAAAAGCGAATACTGATTCCAGAAACACTCGCCCCAGACCTCTGGCGACACATAACGATGCAACCAAGGGGTCAGCGTGGTGAAAGCAAAGATGCCAATAAAAGTCAGTTCTTCTTTCGCCGTAGCCTTCTCCAGCCATGGCGACACCACCGGGATAATAAGATAAAGACTGATGAGCGGATACATAAACCATAGGTGTCCTGCCTGTGGGGGGAAGTTGAACGTCAGCATGCGCAAACAACTGAAAGACTCCTCCCACGTCATGCCGCCCCATGCCAAAGGCAACAGCGAGTAAAGCAGCAGGAAACAGATAAACGGCGGCAAGATGCGCTTCAGACGCTTCCGATAAAACTCCCACATCCCCATGCCCGGTTTCATTGGAACCAGCAAAAATGCCGAGATAATCATAAACAGAGGTACTGACACACGCCCCATCCATCCATCGTAGAGAGACACCCAAAAACGGTTCGACTCATTAGCCAACATGGCCAGGCCGACACTCTGCTCGTTCATGCCGATGATGTAGAAGTTCTCACTTGCATGCACCATCATCACCATCAGGCAGGCCACCACACGAATGTAATCAACAAAGACTATACGCTCTTTCATTTCAACGAATTATTGATTTCTCCTGCAAAGGTAACACAAATCATCGACTTTCAGCGAATCGGGCGTCCTTTTTCTATGGCCAGCCGCTTTATTCCGACTCTTAGTCGTGCCCCTCCACAAAAGAAAAAAGTTGAAGTTTTTCAGCCAATAGACTAATAATTCGATATTTTTATGTAAATTTGCCGGACTAATTGTTTTATATCTGGCCAACCAACCACAACATGGAATGGGGAAATATCGACATTGATGTTGTACATCGCTGGGATGACACATCGCTCACCATGCTTTATAGTCATTTCTATAAAGCATTGGTAGCATTCTCCATGCAAATGGTTGACCAACTTGAAGTTGCAGAGGAAATTGTTCAGGACACCTTTGTGAGTTTGTGGCAGCAGCGAAACACTTTTAAGAGCGAGGGAACGTTACGGGCATATCTATACAATACCGTAAGAAACAAAAGCATCAGTTACTTGCGCCATGAAAAGGTAGAGCAACAGCGTATTGAAGTGTTTGAGCGTGAGTATCGATTGATGCACAATGAGACCGATTCAGAAACCAACCGAGAGGAACTCTTCCGCCAGTTGTTGTTAGGCATTGAAGCATTGCCACAAAAATTGCGCCAGCTATTCCTTATGTCCATCGCCGGGAAGACAAGTGAGGATATCGCCTCAGAGTTAGGTATTTCTCTTGATTCTGTTAAGAAACAACGCCAACGCGGCCTCAAGAAACTGCGCAAGCATCTTCATCCAGATGCGTTGCTGCTATTGCTCACCCTCGTGGATTGATTTCTAATAAGCATTAAAAACAACTTTTCATGTCCCCCTACCCGCCTTTTTTGCGTATTAAGAGAAAAAGGCAATCCAATGGGAAACCAAGAATACTTCAATGAACTGAAAAAGCTGATGGTTATTGGCCAGATAGATGGTGACGAACTGAAACGCAGAGTGGAAGCTACAGCCCCTATCAATGACCAACAGACAATGGACAAAATCCGCCAGCTAATCTTAGAAAGCGAAGAAAAGCAAAAGAATAGAAAAATGCATGGCATCCGTGCATTTCTCCCCTCACATTTCAACTCTGCATCCTATAGAGTTGCAGCAGTGCTGTTGTTGCTTATCGTGGGCGGTGCCTTCTGGTATTATCGCGAGCAGACACAGGTCACTCCACCTGCCATCAGTGAGGAGGTACAGCTAGTCATCACCATGAGCCGCCAAAGCGGACGCGCTGCTGCCGAGGTGGAAACCGTCAATGCCCAACAATCATCACCCATCACCCGCGAGGAACGCGCACTCTATCATGTGGACGACCATTTTGCCGAGCAACTGGCCGAAGCCAAGCGCATCACCACCTATCAGGATAAGGAATACTGGGTGACTCTCGACGACGGAACACTGGTACACCTAAATCATAATAGCCGTCTGGTCTATCCCGAGAAATTTGGCGACCGCCGTGACGTGATTTTCGACGGCGAGGCCTACTTCATGGTAGCAACGGACAAAAGCCGACAATTTGTAGTACACACTCCGCAGGGCGACATACGGGTATATGGTACTGAATTTGCGGTAAACACCAAGGTTGGTGAGAACGGAAATACCTCTCAACGCCCGACGCCCAACACTCAACTGGACAACTCTCAGCTGGTTTTGATTCGCGGCTCCATCGGTTTCAAACCTGTCGAGGGTAAAGAAATGATGTTAAAACCCGGCCAGGAGCTTTCTGTCATGAACTCCCAACTCTCAGTGAAAGACGTTGACACAACTCCCTATGAGGCCTGGAATACTGGCAAATTCGTGTTTGACAACTGTCCTTTGGAGCAACTTACCGACGTGCTGGCCCGATGGTATGGCATGAAGGTAAGGTTCAAAAACGACGCATCGCGTCACATCCTTTTCACAGGAATCCTCAGCCGCTATGCCGACGTGAAGACCTCACTGCAGTCGATTGCCGCCGTTGCCGATGCCGAGATCACTGTAGACAACAATACCATTCAAGTGAAATAATCATTTATCAACACATCACCAAATCAAAAAAAATATGAAACAAGCCAAACGAATCAGCCTATTGCTGCTCTTCACCCTGTGGTTGGCCGCCCCGGCAGTCATACCCTTGGCCGCACAGAACATCAATAAGACTGTGACGCTGAGCCTGAAAAAGGCCAATGTGAAAGACTTTTTTGCCGAGATGAAGAAACAAACCGGACTTGACTTTATCTGTAGTTCGGAACTCGTAAACAAACTGCCTGCCGTGACCGTCAACGCGAAAGGGGTCGATGCCGGGCGCGTTCTCGACAATGTCATTGCCCAACTAGGCTGCAAATATACTGTAAACGGCAGTATTGTCACCATCACCGACAACCGCCAAATCGCCAAAAAACGCTTGATGAGCGGAACAGTAAGAGACGAGAACGGCGAGACGCTGCCTGGAGCGCTCATACGCGTGAAAGGCACTACGCTGCAAGTCTATACAGATGCTGACGGCAATTATCAATTGGAGGTACCCACATCCGAGTGCGAGCTTGAGATTACCTACTTGGGAATGAACACCCAGACCATTGCATTGGCCAAAGGAGGAGACGCACTGAAACGCCATGTGCGCATGGACTCAGACAACCGCCTCAACGAAGTAGTGGTGACTGGTTATCAGACCATCTCGAAAGAGCGTGCCACCGGTGCCTACTCGATTGTGACCAGCAAAGAATTGGAAAAGCGACATGCCACCAACCTCTCGCAAGCACTCGACGGACTGATGGCTGGAATGCAGGGCAACAACGACGGACGCGGCGGTAAGCGATTCACCATTCGCGGCACCGGCACACTGCTGGCCGACGTAACACCGCTGATTGTGGTCGACGGATTCCCTATTATCGACAATCCCAGCAGCGCTGCCGACACCAACCCTAACCTGAATGCGCTCGAACGACTGAACACAGAAGACATTGAGAGTATTACCCTGCTGAAAGATGCGGCTGCAGCCAGCATCTGGGGCGCACGAAGTGCAAATGGAGTGATTGTCATTACCACCAAAAAAGGCAACCGCAACAACAAGTGGACGGTAGAGGCCGGCACACAGTTTACGGTGGAGACAAAGCCTGACGTACAGCAACTGACCAACCTGGCCACATCGGAGCAGACCATTAACTATATGCGCTGGATGTATGAGAACAACATGATCAGCACACCCTTCACACCATCTATCGACAATCTTTACCGACCTGTCACGCAGGCCGACCTGCTGATGCACCAAGGCTACCTGACGGGCACCCTCTCAAAAGACGAAATGAACGCACAGTTGAGCAGACTCGCATCAATGGACAACCGGCAGCAAATCAAAGACTACCTGCTGAAGTCGGTTTTGCGCAACCAAACCAATGCTGCCGTTTCGGGGGGTATCGGCAAATGGCGCACACGCGTATCACTGGAGTATAATTACGACTCGGGCAGTTTTGTAGGCAGCAACGACAACAGCTGGAAAATAGACTGGAAAAACGAGTACGAACTGAACAAGTATCTCTCTGTGACAGCAGGTGTGAATCTGGTACACAGCAACCGCCATGCCTCACTTGTGAATGTCAGCGCCATCAGTGAATTGGCACCCTATGAAATACTATTGAACGACGACGAATCGTATGCTTCCAACTCGCACAACTCATACAACAGCTACATCTTGCAGAACCTGTTCGACTGGAGTGGTTTTACTTACCACGACATGAACTACAATTTGCTGCAAGACGCACGTACACGCCGCAGCCGTACAGTCAACACGCAGATGCGCACACAACTGGGACTGCAGGTGAATATTGTCGACGGACTGCGCTTCAACAGTAAATTCCAGTACGAGACCAGTTACTACCAGCAAAAAGATGTGAACGGCGAAGAGAGTTTCTATACCCGTTACAATGTGAACTACTACACACCCGCCGATTACGACGGCAACGCACAGGGACCATCAGCTATTCCTGCCGGCGACATCGTCATCAACCGCAAAGGCAAAAACCGCAGTGCCCTGTTCCGTAACGACTTCACTTTCGACCGCGTGTTTGGAGAGAAACATGCTGTCAATGCCGTAGCAGGAAACGAAATCAGCAACTACTATTATCAGTCGTGGACGAACCCATATCTTTATGGCGTAAAAGGCAACAACCCGGGCGCACCTGGCAAAACGGGGTATTTCCCCACCATGGACGGCTCTGAAAGTACCATGAATGGTGTTCCAGCCAACGGAAAAGAGTATGTCTACACATCGTGGAATCACAACCGCTTCGTGTCATTCTATGGCAATGTCTCCTATATGTACGACGACCGTTATGGCATTTCGGCCAGTGCACGTAGCGATGCCTCCAACCTGATTACCAGCGAGCCTAAATACCGATGGTCACCACTCTGGTCGGTAGGAGCAATGTGGAACATGGCTAATGAGCACTGGCTGAAGGACAGCAATGCCATCAATCGCCTCACTCTCCGCCTCACATACGGAAAGAATGGTAACGCAGCCACATCGTCATCGGCACGTACCACAATCTCGACCAGTGCCTCTAGCGTCGACGAGTCCACGGGTATGTATCCTGGTAGCATACACGACTACGGAAATCCCACATTGCGCTGGGAAAAGACAGCCATCACCAACTTTGGCATTGATTTCTCGCTCTTCAATAATCATCTCTATGGTTCTATTGACTATTACAACAAAAAGAGTACCGACGTACTGGGCAATGTGGCTATTGCATCGGTCAACGGTACATCGTATGCCACCTTCAACAATGCCGAACTGACCAACAATGGCGTAGAGGTGACACTGGGAGCCATGGGCACTACAGGCGATTTCACGGTGAGCGGCAACCTCACTTATGCTTATAATAAGAATAAGGTGACTAAACTCTATACCGAAGGCAACACCGTGAGCGAGATGATGAATTCCTATTATGTGCCGGGGTATGCCATATCGCCCATCTTCACTTTCAATTATAGCGGTCTAATGAACGGCATTCCCTCGTTTTCCGACGTCAATGGCAATCAATATAGCATTACCGACTTCGGTGTCTACTACATGAACTGGCAGGATATGCTCCACTATCAGGGTACGACGGTGGCCCCACATACAGCAGGACTCAACCTGAGCGTACAATGGAAGAATCTCTCCCTGTCTGCTTATTTCAACGGGCGATTTGGCGGAAAGGTGCTCATGCCTAAGTTTGGTTATAATGTATATGACGTATGGTATGGTAAAACCAGCATTACACAGCAGGTGACCGACGTGATGGATGCACTGGGCAAACCCATCAGCAATCCTGAGCGCGACATGCCGCTGCCTACTGTCGACGACGAGGGCAACCCTGTAGACGTGCAGAGCTATGGCATCTACAGCATGTACACCCGGTCGATCAACACCAGTGTGGAGGATGCCTCGTACATCTATTTCAACGAAATCAACATCGACTATGTGGTTCCCCACTCACTGCTTGGCAGCGGATGGATCAAAGGAATGAGCATTTTTGGCAAAATAGAGAATCTGGGACTCATCTGGTCGGCTAACTCGAAACACTATCATCCCGAGTATCTGCCCGGCATGTATAAACCCACTCTCTCTTTCACACTAGGTGCAAACATCAAAATCTAATCTCAACAAAGAATATGTATATGAAAAAGACAATATATCTATGTGCTGTCACACTGCTCACCATGGCATCGTGCAACGACTATCTGGACACTGTTCCCAGTCGTGGCGACAATGAAGTGCTCAAGAGCGGCGAGCAGATTGAGGCTTTGTTTAACAACAGCGATATCTATAACTCTAAAGTTGGATTCCTGGGGGCCAGTGGCGATGACATCGACCTGACCATGGAAATGTATAACGAGATGGGATATGCTACAGACGCTTATATCAGCGGGCTGACTTTCAGCATTGACGATCTGGCCAACTACCAATATGGCGACACCCACTGGGAAAGCGAATATAACAAGATTTTCACGGCCAACCTGATTATCAATGAGATTGACAATGTGGAGGGACTGGCCGACAACGACCGTGCTCAGTATCTGGCTCAGGCACACTTCATGCGGGCACTGGCCTACTGGAACCTGGCCCAATCGTATTGCATGCCCTACTCTACCGAGACGAAAGACGGACTGGGACTGCCTCTGAAACAGTCGACCAGCTATGAGGAGAGCGTCGTACGTGCCACCTTGCAGGAGACATACGACCTGATTGAGGCCGACCTAAATGAGGCTTTGAACTCACCAAAAACTGACATCGACATGCGCTGGTGGGTGAGCAAACCGGCCGCACAAGCCATGCTGGCCCGTTTCTACTTGTTCACCCAAGACTACGAGAAGGCTGCCGACCTGGCACGACAGGCCCTCCAGAGCAGCAAGGCCACCCTGCACGACTACAACACACTCACCCTCGTGGAGATTCCCGCCATGAGTCCTTATGGCGATGAAGGCGTGGTCATGCGCTCAGAACTGTACTCTTATAGTCCGAACCAAATGGCCGACTACCAAGAGGCTTTCTACTCGCAGTATTTTAGCGTCGAAAGTGGTGTCTATTTCATCCCCTCAGAAACGTTGCTGGGCATCTACGACACGGACAACGACTTACGCTACGAGCAGTTCTTCAACAAAAACGGATTGTGGGATGCCTGGCTGTGTGGTTATGGCGACGATATCATGTATCGTAAGTTCTACCATTACATCTGGGGCGACTTTATCCCGTCGGGACCTACCGTTCCTGAGATGATCCTCACCGAAGCGGAGGCATTAGCCCGCCAGAATCATGTTTCAGAGGCAATGGATTGTGTGAACCAGCTGCGCAAAGCACGCATGCGCCAGGGCACCGACGGGTGGCAACTCACGGCTTCCAGTCAGCAAGAGGCCATTGAGCAGATTCTTGAAGAGCGCCACCGCGAAATGCCCTTCATCATGCGCTGGTTTGACATCCGCCGTCTGGCTTTTAACGAGACAACTGCCGACGACGTGGTGGTTGAGCGCTCGTTCTTTAGTGTTGAGCAAAACATTGTTGACACCAGCAAGGGCTATCTCTACACACTGCCCGTGAAGTCGAAACGTTATGCTGCCCCTCTGCCCAACAAAGACATTGCCCGCAGTGGCAACCAGATTATTCAGAATGAATACACTGACCAGGATGTACAGAAAAAGGAAATTGACGTGCCCGACTCAGGTTGGGGCGATGACTGGAACTGGTAATCAAAAAACGAAAACACCGAAACAATGATAAGAAAAATTATTTTCCTGACACTGGCTGTTGGATGGTGGGTGTTGGGTGCTGAAGCACAGATTACGAATAAGAAATATGAGGTCCGCCGACAGCAAATAATGGCAAAAATGCACAAACTGAGTGTGGCTTTCGACCGGCTAGGTGACTACGACTCTATTGGCAAGATGCGCAACAACGGGCAGATGCAGGCCCTGAACCGCCAGCTCAGTGAACTGAATAACAGTTATCTGAAGGCTCATCCCGGCGATGAGACGGCAGCAAGAATACTTCTCGGACATGACAACGACAGTGTGTTTTACGACGGTTACCAGCTGCTTTCCGATGAAGTGAAGCAGGGATCTTTGCGCGACAGTCTGACAACTCGATATAATCAGGTGGTCACCATGCGCCGCATAATGGACAACGAGCGGCGTCTCACCGAACGGACAATGGCTCCCAACTTCACCCTTACCGACATCAACGGGCGCGAAGTGAGCCTCAGTTCGTTCCGTGGAAAACAGGCGGTAGTGCTCGATTTCTGGGGAACCTGGTGCTATTGGTGCATGAAAGGCATGCCTGAAATGCGCAAGTATTATAATAAGTATTGCGGAAAGGTGGAGTTTATTGGCATCGACTGCGACGACAAGGAGGATGCATGGCGCAAGACAGTAGAGAAGGAACGTATGATCTGGACCCAGCTGCGCAATGAAAAAGGCGACAACGACGTGGCTGTGAAACTGGGTGTAAGTACCTATCCCACCAAAATCATTATCGACCGGGATGGCCGCATCGTGAAAGTGTTTAAGGGTGAGGTGCCCGAATTCTACCAGACACTCGACTCGCTGTTTGCGCCTAGGCTGCCTCAGACGTATGATCAAGAAGCACTCATGGAGTATGTGCTCTTCCATTTTCCGCAAGACAGCACCGACAGTGAGAGCAACTATTTCTCTACCATTCTGCGCCTAGTCGATAAACATGTGCCCGACGCGCTCTGGGGCGAGCGGCTGAAGAGCCATTTTGCTGCTGACATGATGGGGATGGTGAGCAGCGAAGACCCGCGTCCTTACCTTAACCAGTATCTCGCTGCCAGTCATGTGGACTCGTTGCAGCAGAAAGTGAAAGAGGCCTACAACCGCAGTGTGGCACTCAACGGCCGCACATATCCCGGTCGTCTGGCTCCCGATTTCAGCTTTACCGACACAAAAGGCAAGCGCATGAGCCTGAAATCGCTGCGTGGGAAAACGCTACTCATCGACATTTGGGGCACATGGTGCGTGCCTTGTATAGAGGAGATGCCGTTCCTCGACAAGTTGCAACAGCGATATGCCGGGCGTAATGACGTTCACATCATGAGTGTGGCATGCGACAAGAAGCGCGAGAAGTGGGACGCTTTCCTGCAGAAGCATCCTACGTCATGGCATCAATACCTCATTACTCCCGAGGGCGACAAAGTGCTCAACGACATTTACCATGTGATGGGCATTCCGCGTTTCATCATTATTGGCAAAGACGGCCGCATCGTCAATCCCGATGCCATTCGCCCTTCCGACAATGATTTCAATGCCTATTTCGACCAGATTGTCAACAACTAAGGGCAAGGCTGGTTTGCTTTTGTGCTAAAAACGCCCTGTCTCTATGATAGAAACGCAGTGTTTTCATGACAGAGTAACAGCGTTTTTAGCACAAAATCTATATTCGTCAACTTGGTTTGACACCACTTTTAACATTTATTAGGGCCGTTTTTTCGAAATTCTCGACGAATGTGTCTATTTTTGCATTCGCCTTTCGGAAGACAGGCACACGTTCTTTGATAATTTGAAGCATCAAGAGACGGTTTCAATACCGCCCCAACCGAGCCGCTCATAATGGCCACGGTGGGAAAATCGATGTGGATTAGTGATCTAAACGTTTTAGTATTCATCTAATTAAAATAATAATTATGAGAAATCTAGTTTTATGTAAGTTTCCAGTTGGTGCGGAGGCATTCGGTGCTGCCGTACAGAATCATCGTGCCTCAGGTGATTATCATCGCTTGAGGAGAGAACCCTTGTTGACGATAAGCAAAAGAAGAATGAACCACAAAAAAGAGAAAGCCTCATGAAAAACGAGTATTGGATTTTCTATAAGACGAAAAAGAGTCAGCAACTGGTCATCGACATTTATGACGACAAGTATATGGAACAATCGCGCGAGGAGAGGTTTACCGAATTGAAAAGACTCCTTTCGAACGATATCATGGACATCAAGCGCGTCCATATCTTATGCCAAGACAACGGGTGCATGCTCGAGATAAAGAAATCGTGGTATGGCATTGAGCGCATTGTGAAAATTCACCATCTGCTGGAGAATGCCTATGCGTCGTGGGCAACTCCTTGGGAAGAAAGAAACCCCGTGTTCGACAGTGGCGTGCTTATACCCGACAACAGTTATGACGAAAGCCATATTCCGCACTACAAGGTAATGGCGCCAAAGAGGAGGTTTGCCTCACGGAACAAGCACAAGGAAGGAGACGTCTACACGAAAAGCGACGGTGAGGTGTACACCATTGTCTACAACACCGAGCGTCGATTGTGCGAATTGGTGTGGGAGACCTTTCAGGGTGAAATCCCAGCGGGCCATCGAGTATGCCATATAGACGGAAACAAGCAGAACAACAGGTTGGACAATCTGAAATTAGCAGAAGAATAAACTGATATTAAAAACCATTCACTTTTCGATTGTTCTTCTCACCCACAAACTTTTCAAAACGGATGAACGCGAAGTTAGAACTTGTTGTCCCCATCCTGTTGCCAGTACCAAAATCAGTACCAAAATTTGGTACTGCCAGTACCAAACGTTGGTACGCACGCTACCAAATAGCGGTAGCCAGGCTACCAAGCATTGGTAGGCAGGCTACCAGTCATTGGTACGCACACTACCAAACATCGGTACGGTACGCTACAAATGCATCTGTCGCCAGTACAAAGCATCTGTACGCACGCTACAAGGCATCTGTACGCACAGTACAAGGCATCTGTACACGCAGTACAAAGCATCTGTACACACAGTACAAAGCATCTGTACGCACACTTCGACAAATTCGTTGTGAATAAACACCAGAAACATAAGTAAAACAAAAAAAATAAAGACTATGAGTATAGTAGCAGAACCTTTCAAAGAAGACAAGGGGCAATTCCCTGAAGGCAAAATCATCCTCACTGACGGTCGCACGCTCGACTGTTATCCGCTTGCAGAACAGAAACCCGAGAAAATAGAAACTGACTCTCTTCAATTGGACACCACAGGGCAGTATCTCATCATTGGCAGGCGGAAGCCCACCCCTGTGCCGAAACCGTCGGCGACTGTCGAGGAACTAAGGCAACTCTTCATCAGCAATGCCTTCTATCTGTTGGCCCATAAAGAGCGCATCCTGAGCGACAGCCGCATGTTCCTCTGTCCCGTGGCCATTCAGAACGGCATTGCCTATACGGGCACATCGGGATTCCGCAAACCCACTTTAGGCGTATATCTCGAATGGTGGGGACAGGTAAAAGAAGCCATGCGCACAGACAAGAATGGCTGCCGAAGCCTTGTCTATCAATTGGCGGGAAGTCCGCTGAGCGGGCGCAACTGTTGCGGTGCCGTGCGTGAGGACGGAAAGACTGAAACCGTAAGTCTGTCGTCGTTCAATCGCCATTGGGGCCCGTTTATGCATCTCAACCAACGCTACACCGAAGCCAAACAGCTGTATCATGCCTACACACTGCAGGAAGTGCTAGACATCTTGCATCAGGAAGACGACAACAGCAAGGCTGATTGTTCGGTCATGATTGACGTGCTGTACATGAAACACGAGATTGAACTCCTCAACCAACGCATAGAGGCGATAAAGGAAGAATGCGACAGGTGGCACGACAAATACGAAGACGCACTGACAAGGTACAACGCGGAGGAAATGCGCCAAGTGTATGCCGACTGCGAGGCCTTTGAGACCAATGTCACTAAGGAAATTGACGCACTGAAAGCACAGAAAAAGGACCTGAAGGAAAACTTGAAGCGCGGGCGCATAGACAACGTCTCATACCAACGGCAACTGACACCGCTGAAAAAACGTATCAGCGACTTGTTTTTCCAAATCAGTCGTTACCAATGTGAGAAGGTACATGAGGTATTCCCCAAAGAAAAGGACATCAACTTCAACATCATAAAGAAATTTGTTAGTAATTCAAGTGGATGCAATGGAATGTCAGCGCTGTAGCGCCCCGAAGGAGGCAATGAGCACCTAACCCAGGGCAACACCCTGGGTATTGGGCAGAAAGGGGGACAACGCCCTATAAGGGCAAAAACCCTCTTTCTGTGATCATGCTTTTGCCCTTCAAGCATCCCCAAAACCATAGTAACATGGAAATGACAATAATATTGATGGAACAGAAATTCCGTGAGTATAACCACCTGTACTTTCACGGCGAATTGCCCCTACCCCAATTCGGACTGTTGAAGTCGTATCGCACTTGCGGCTACTTCTCTTGCGATAAAATCGTTGGCAGACGAAAGCTCAAGAAACCGAGGATTGAGATTTCGCGCTACTTCGATTGGGAGGAAAACGACCTGCGGAATGTAATGGTGCACGAAATGATTCACTATTACTTAGCCTACAAGCATATCGACGTCCATATTACCCACGGAGAGGCATTCAAGAAAATGAGTGAGGATTTCAACCAACAGCACGGACTCAACATAGCAGAAAAAGTTGATTGCTGGATGTTTAAGCCCTCAGCAAAAGCATCCCGGCTGCTGTTCTTTATGTTCAGATACCTATATTAACAACCAAAAGAGAAATGACTTATGAAGAAGATCATCAAAATGACAAAGCCCGTGGCAGACTCTTGTAACCCTTATCTGCCGTTAGAATTGACCATACACAAAACATCGTACCTGTTAACCGACTTGTTTTTGGGCGAGGGACAGCCATTCCGCAAGGAAATGGAAAAGAAACTCTGCAAGGAAGACATTGACAACCGGCGAATAAGATTTGATGTCGGAGGTTATGCCGAGTGCTACAATGACTCCCAAACAGGCAGAATGAAAGCGCAGTTCATCGTCAATCACCTATGGTTGTGGGTGAGCGTGAAAGAGCATAGGAAGCCACAAAGTGGATATGACGAAATGCAGTCACACTACATGCAAGGCAAACTGGAGGACTATCTGCACGAACAAGGCATCGACATGCCAGCGCACAATGCCGGTGAGGCAGAAAGATTACTTACCTTCCTGTCAAAGGATATCCCATGCGTATGGGACTATTTCTGCAGATGCGAAATTGCTGAAAATGAGTAAGTCACTCCCCTTTTATACTTGGTCTTGGCTGATTGGCAGGTTTGACAAACTGATTATCTCATTCTTTTTCGGTGAATTCGTCTATGACTTTAATAGCCTTGTTCAGCGAACGCATCTCACGATAGAAGGTATAGAAGAATATAGCTAATATGATGGCAATGACAAGGAAATGAGGAAGCAAGATCTCTAAGCTTGGGAATGGAATGCCTTTGGCGCTATATGCGTCGAACAAAAACCATACTATCCAGAGAAGAAGAATGGGAATCACAATGTAAGTGTAAAGTTTCTCCCTACGTTTGTAAGTCCTCAGCCTTTGTTGGGTGCTGATGACATCGTTAGCTGCGAGATAGTTGTCGCGGATGGTACTGACGTTCCAGAAATTGAAAAAGGCCTCGAAACCCATCGCTATGGCTAAGACAATGATGGGCAGCCATGAACCACCAGCAATGCTTTTTAAGAAATAAACAATCAACGGTAGCAGTGCCAGTTCGGCGACACTTCCCCAAAAGCCCATCCGCTTAATCCACGACAAGTGGCCTTTCATTGCCTCTTTCAACAGGCGGTGGCTGACTATCTCCTGCTGTTCCATACGTTTCTTAAACTCTGCGACCTGACCGCGTAGTTCTTCCAATTCCTGTAAGTTNNTCCTTGATACGGTAGAGACGAACAGAGACGTTCTTCACCGTGATGCCCATGATGGCAGCAATTTCTTCGTAACTCATATTCTCTAACCATAACAGAATAATGGCACGATCGAATTGGCCAAGCTTGGCAATACGCCTTCGAAGCATATCCATCTGCCGGGAGTTCTGGTTGCTTTCCATCTCTTCATAGGGGTTGATGTCCATAGTCAGCGGCACAATCTTGTGTCTTCGTTTCTTGTGGTCGAGCGAGATGCACACGTTCAGGCTGACGCGGTAGATCCAGGAGCGCACATCGCTGCGCCCCTCAAACGAGGGCAGACTCTTCCAAAGGTTGATGAGCACCTCTTGGAACATATCGGCCACCTCGTCCTGATCATTAGAGAACATGTAGCACACGGTGTAAATTGTGCCTCGGTTCTTCTTGACTATTTCTTCAAAGTCACGTTCTAAATCTTTCATTTCTTCTTGCTGTGCAAAACGTCTTTTGATAGTTAGTCAAACGAAGATAGCAAAAAACTACAGAATCTGACGTATTTTTTCAAAGTTTGTCTGCTTTACAAAAAAAGGACTTCGTTACAAGCAATAACGGACAGAACTTCATTTACGATTATTTCTTATACTATCGGATAAAGCAACAATAAAACATCAGGGGGCACTTCATCACCTTGGCACGTTCACCTACTCGGTTCGGTCCAAGGATGCCATCTTTCTGAACTGGCAAGACAACACGTTCAAACTGCCAGTTGGTGAGGTCGGAAGAAGAACGCCATTGATGACAACATGTTCATTCCGTGATGTTCTCCTTCTCCATCAGGAACTGTCTGATATTATCCAAAGAGCATTTGAAATCCTTCCCGTTGAAACCGTGACCGGCTTTGGGAATTTCAACCAGTCGGGCATTCTTGTACAACTTTACGGCTCTACGAGAATACTCTATTGGAACTACTGCGTCGGCATCGCCATGAACAATCAGGACAGGTCGGTGATATGCCTCTACAGCCTTATAGGGATCCATATTACGAATCTCCGCGAAGAAACGCCGCCCGATGGGTACTCGCCAGATTCTTGTAGTATCAGGGATGTCTGACACCTGTGGATAGCGGCTGTTCCAGTTGTCCGGAATACATAAGGCAGGAAACTCAAGAATTAACTTGCTGATGTCTTTTTGCATCTTGGCAGCGGTCAATACTGATATGAGTCCTCCCTGACTCCCTCCCAATAGCACGATGTTCTTCTTGTCAACATCGGGGCGTGACTTAAAGTATCGCACGATAGCCTCCAATGCTTTCTGTTCGTCGAGCACAGACATATTTACCGTATTGTTGTCTGTACGGCTACCTGTTCCACCACAAGGAAAGTCAAAAGTGTAACACATGTAGCCCAACTCATTCAGCATCTTGAAATAATTACGTCCCGAATGATGCGTACCATTGAAGCCATGAGATACAATCACAATCGGATGTCGCTTCTCGCCATTGTCGGGCGTGCTCAATACACCATAGATTTGCCGCTTACCTTGTTTTATCCATAGTTCTTTTTCTACGGAAGGCTTTATGGTATTGGCTGTTTTCTTCTGCAACACCACTGGGCCTAACAGACCCGAACGAAGGAGCGGCGTGTCTTTTTCGAAGAATTTCATGGAGACAACGGCCTTGCGCTTTGTGGAACGTGGCATTCCCTTGCTGAGCCATTCGGGCACTTCTTTCATAAATCGCCCGATACTCGGCGACTTTGAGGTAGCACCAAAGGTCACAGGCTCTGACCATTCCACATCATCAGGCTCCAGTTCATCGCCCACCATTCGGTTCACCCAGAGGTTCGTGACATCTATCTCCAGCGTATTATCGCCTCCAAGCAAAGCGTCAGTAATGTCGATAGTAAAAGGTGGTCGCCAAAGTGTACCGCACACTTTCCCGTTCACCTTGACCACGGCGAGATTCTTCACTTCGCCCAAGTCGAGCACATAATTGTAGTTGCGGTTCAATTCTTTCAGATACAGATGTTGCGAATAACGTGCCGTGCCAGAGAAGTACTTGATATCGTTGTCAGTCGATTCGTTCCAAGGCATAAGTGATGTCCACTCTACTTGTTTGCCATCGGCAAATTTGATGGTCCACTGACCATTGACAGGCAGCGTGTCTATCACATCACTGGAGATACCGTCTGCGTTTGATGCAGTTTCTGTTGTTTTATCTTTAAGTATCAAGAATACAGACCGTCGGGTGGTAAGGTTCAACTTGACTTGTGTCTTCCCGTCTTCCATCTTCCATGTCTTAGCGATGGATGTCTCTCCCGTCTCTGGGTCCCACACCTCGGGCATTCTACCAGTTCCTTCTATGGTAAGTGTCGGGGCAAGACCACCATCTTTGGCGTTGGCAATGAAGTAAATGTCGGTACCATTGTCACTACGGTGAATCCACTGAATACCTTCTACATCAGCAGACAACGACGGATTCTTGCTCTTGAAATCATCGACGAAGCGACCTCTTTGCAAGAGAGCCTGACAACGGGAGAAATACGAAAACAGCGGTTTTGCACCATCTGTCCACCATGTCTGTCCTGGTGTCCACCATGTACCCCACATACCGAAGGTCATGCCAGGCTTGGCATTCACCCAAGGATTGTGGGCTGCTGCATGAAGCATCAACTTGTTAATGCCAAGACAAAAAGCAGAATCGGCGATGGCTTTCAGACGGGCAGGATCATCCTTCCAGGCATGAAGCGGCCAACAGGTAAACCCCTCTGCATAAACGGTCTCATGTCCAACTCGCCTTGCTGCATTCACTACACGAGGAATATCCTTCCAGCCCCAGTTGGTTGGCTTTGCCCAAAATTCTGCACAGATTGGGTCGTCTGCGGCTAATTGGCGCACAATCTTATCGGTGTTGATGGGGTTGAACGGCTTGGCAGAACCAGTTCCGTATGGCTGCACCAACAACTGCAGGCCGTGCCCATGCGCCAGTTGACTCATATAGCCATAATAGTTCTCGGCAAATAAATCCGATACCGTCTCACGCCAGTCACGCTTGAACTGATCCGTCGCCTGGCGGTTGTCGATGACCACCCCTGCCAAAGCTGGCAACCATTTAAGTATATCATATCCTCTTCGTTGTGAAAACTCCTCTGGCATTCGCTTGGTCCATTCCTGACCGCCTGCCTCATAACTGTCAATCTCCAATCGCTGGAAGGTCTTGCCAGTCTCTTCACCAGCAAGATTTAGCAGCATGGCAGGATAGCCCGACCAATAGTGTGCAACAGCCTCACGACTCATCTTGTCGCACTCCAGACCTGTACCGCTTTCGGGTGACGTACTACCATTGGTCTTACCATTAGCCGTATGGCCGAAACGATAGATTTTCCACTTTCCTTTAGGAAGCTGGATGATGGCAGCACCTGGAAAAACGAGGATTTGCTCTTTCTGAACGATGCTGTCATCTGGAACTGCTACAACAGCTATGTCTTCATAATAGCCAAAATTAGCCTCAGGTTGTATCAGTCTTATATGCCGCTTACCTTGTGACTCTACCATCGTCCATACAAGCTTCTGCATGGAATATTCAGGTTTAACCGTCGGATAGGCACTCGATGACCACCCTGGACAATTGTGTGTGCCATACGAAAGACCTAAGCGGCGGCATTCACTGATAGCAAATCGCATCAGCTGTTGCCATCGCTCGGAACCAATAGCATTGGTAGTGTCCTTTACTAGTCCCTGTCCTGTACCGCCCACCTGAAAGTTCTGTACACCTCCGATACCTGCTTTCTGATAAGCCTCCAGATCTGCGGTTATTCCTTCCTTTGTTATCAAGCCGTCCATCCACTGCCATATCATAATAGGTTTGGCCTCGGCAGGAGGATTCATAAAAACATCCTCTATCTTTTGGCCAACAACACACTGAAGTCCTAAAACAGACAACGCTAATAAAAGTAATCGTTTTTTCATATAGTTAGTATTTTGATGCAAAGTTAGCAATATAATTTAAAGTATAGCCTTTTAAATAGACTTTTCATATAAAAAACAAAGTGCGAAAGTAATCAAATACTTTCACACTTTGTTGATTTTCAATCAGTTTGTTCGATAAAAACTCACTAATACTCGTCCTCGTTGAAAACTAGACTTCCGACAATTATATACTGATTTTCAATCAGTTGCATTATTCTTAACTATTATTAGCCAAACTAACCGCGCGGTCTAAGGCTATCAGAGATGATTCGTAAGCGGGTTGGACAAACATATTATCAGCATGCAAAGATACAAATTCTTTTTGATATTGCATAACGTGGCAAAGATAGACTTTTTGTGCAAATATTTGCTGTTTCAGTGTTCTCAACATAAACACTACTCCCTAATAACCGTACACAATTTCTGTACATCCTCATCAAAAGTATCTTTATTGATGGCTTTGTTTTTAGTGACAGAGCGACAATTGTAAATTGTCTGGGTAGAGAGGAAGAGCAGGCCGGCTATGTCGGCAGTGTTTTTCACTCCCAGACGTATCAGGGCGAATGTGCGCAGTTCTGTTGTCAGCGTGAGCGGAGACTTCTGGCTGATCTGACCGTCAGCCGTCAGTAAGGCGTTGAATTCTTCCACGAAGGTGGGATACAACTCCAGAAAGGCCTTGTCGAAACGATGAAGGAAGGTGGCGGCATCTTCCTCCGAAATGCGGGTGGAAGAGATGTTCTGCAACAGTTCCTGAGCCTGGTTGGCCTTGATCTTGCGCTTGACGAGCGTCTGGTATTTGCCCATCTTGTCGATGTATTTGGCACACAAGTCAATGAAGATAGAAGCCAGACTCTCGCGGCGGTTGTTGGTGTCGACGAGTTTCCGGTTCAGCTCTTTCAGCTGCTCATTCAGCGTCACCTGATGGTTGTTTCCTGCTGCCAGCTGTTCGTTCAGATAGGACAGCTGCCGGTTGTTGTCAGCCAATTCTTTCCTCCTGGATGAGAGTTTCCGGTTTTGCCTGTGTATGTAATATGCCGTGAAAAGAAGTCCCACCATCAGAAATGATATGAAGAATACAGAGTGACGGAGATGCCGGTTCTGCTTTTCCGTGGTTGCCTGGTAGGCATTCATGATTTGCGGAAGATTTCTGGAGATTTCCAAAATGCGCAAGCGGTTGTTGTAAAACTTGGCATCCTCCATCGACAGGTTGATGTAGCGCTCGGCCCGTTCGATATACTGTTCGCCCTTCTCGAACAATTTCACGGCGAGTTTCTGCAAGGCCAGATTCTCCATTGTGCACGACTGCAAATCGCTCAAGGCGGCCTTCGTCAGAAACTCCTCGTATTTCTCCTCGTCGCCACTCTCTCTGTAGTTGCCAGCCAAGGCAAACGACGCCATGGCGTAGATGCGTGAGTTTTTCTCTGTCGATTTTAGAATGTTGAGATAGTACTCCCTCGCTTTTGCACGATCCGGCTCAACATATACTTTCTGTTCGCCTTGGTAGAATTTGTACAGGGGGTCTTGGTCGTCTGCATATTGCATGGCCCGTTTCAGGTAATTGTTGGCTTTTTGCCGGTATACTGGTGAGAACATTGGGTCGCTGCTATAGTCGCTCCAATAGGAATAGACGGAGAAATAGGTGTAATAATACTTAAACAGAAATTCAGGACTGCTGACCTGGATGCTGTTGAGATGGTCGACGGCCTCGCTGTATAATCCGCTGAGATTGAGGATTTCGGCCATGTGGATGGTAAAGAGCGTAATGAAATGGGTGTCGTTGTGTTCGACGGCAGTTGACAACCCTTTCTTCGCATAGACCATGGCAGAGTCGAGCTTGTAGACGTAGTATTCATCATACAACGCATCCAGCAACTTCAAAACAATCGTTGTGTTGGTTTCCGACACGATGTTTTTCTTAATGTATGCAATCCTGTCTTCCTTTGCCTGTAGGTAACCTGCTCTGCGGGCAATGGCAGAGTCGAGTTCGTTCAGCAGTTGACTGTTGTCGGCAAATGAGACTGTAGAGATGAGTGTCATCAATACACAAATGAATAATCTAGCCATCTTCTATCGTTTTTCTGCAAATATAACTACTTTTTTGAAATGTATCATATTTACTATTGAATTTTTAAATATTTTTATAACACGCAGATTATCAGGATAATATATTGTGTCATGTTTTACTCAAAATTTACTATAGCTTTACCTTATGTTGCTGTGAGCTGAATAATTGTTTACCTTTGCAGCAGATTATTCCTAATAACTAAAAACATCTGATGGTATGATTGATTTAAAACAACCTTTGAAGAAAATCTTCATGATGGGCATGCTGATGCTGCTGATGCCACTCAGCCTTATTGCGCAGGACATTACCGTGAAGGGTGTCGTGAAGGACGCAACTGGCGAGTCGGTCATCGGAGCAACAGTGATGCAAAAGGGTACAAGCAATGGAGCAGTGACCGACATCGACGGTAACTTTACATTGAAAGTCCCCTCGAATGCCACTCTTACTATTTCTTATGTGGGCTATGCCACCCAAGACATAGCCGTGAATGGTAAGACAGAATTCTCTATCGTATTGAAAGAAGACAGCAAATCACTCAGTGAGGTGGTGGTCGTGGGTTATGGCACTATGGACAAAAAGGAACTTACCTCTGCCATTTCGCATGTGGGCGAGGAGAATTTCCTGACGGTGAGTACGCTCGACCCCACAATGATGATACAAGGCAAGGTGGCCGGTGTGTCGATCACGAATACAGGCAGTGGCGATCCCAACAATCAGGCCAGCATTCAGATTCGTGGTGTCTCGTCGCGCTCGGCCGGTCTGGGTCCGCTCATTGTGATTGATGGAGTGCCGGGAGGAAACCTCACCAACATCAACCCCAACGATATCGCATCGTTTGACGTGCTGAAGGATGGTGCCGCCTCTGCCATTTACGGTACACGCGGTTCGAACGGTGTCATTGTGGTGACCACCAAGAAAGGAAGCAAGGACGGCCAGACACACACTTCCTACTCCGGTCAGATGTCGTGGGATTTCATCAATAAAGAGCTGAAGATGATGAATGCACAGCAATACCGCGATGTGCGGCTGGGCTGGGGTGACACGGGTGTGGACCTTGGTGGAAACATCGACTGGCTTGATGAGACCACCCGCACTGGAGCAACTATGCAGCATACGCTGACACTCAGTGGTGGTAGCGCCAAGAGCAACTACCGTGTCAGTGCGGATTATCGCAAAGCCCATGGTATCGACCTGCGCTCGAACCGTGAGGAATACGGCGCCCGCGCTGCCGTGATGCACACAACCAAAAACGGGCTGTTCACGATTACTGCGAATGTGGCACCCCGTGTGATTTATCGTGATAATGCCGACTGGAGCGTTTTCAAGGATGCTATCGAAGCCAATCCCACCACGCCTCTGATGGATCCCGAGAACGAGGTGAGATACTATAATTTCATGGGACAGGTGGTAGGCTCGAACCCTGTTGAGCGGCAGAGATTGGAAAAAGACCATGCCGATACGAAACTGCTCGACTGGGACGGCACGGTGAAGCTGAACATCCTTCCGCTTTTCGGAAAAGGCGATGCAGAGAACCATAACCTGACCACTCAGGTGATGTTTGCCGACCATCAATATAGTAATGACAACAGTTGGTTCCGTCCGTCAACCAGCACACAAGCCATCAACAACGGTCGTGACGGTGAGGCCAGCCGCTCGTATGGGAAGGAAAGCCAGTATGTGGTGGAATGGCTCACGAACTACATGGGTACTTTCGGCCACCACAACGTGAAGGGTATGGCAGGCTATTCATATCAGTATTCGCGTTATTCGGGCTTCAACACCGAGAACAAAGACTTCCCCAACGACGGCCTTGGCGCCGACAATATGGGCTCTGGAGAGTATGCCAAGGAAGAGGGTGAGGTGCTCATGGGTAGTTATAAAAATGATGCCAAGCTCATCGCTTTCTTTGGTCGTGTGAGTTACGACTATGACGGCCGCTACCTGCTCACTGCGTCGTTGCGACATGAAGGATCCTCAAAATTCGGTGCAGACAACAAATGGGGTAATTTCCCAGCTGTCTCGGCCGGATGGCGCATCTCTTCGGAGGAATTCATGAAAGACATTGAGTGGATTGACGACCTGAAGCTGCGCGCCGACTATGGTGTGACAGGAAACCAAGACTTTGGCAGTTATCTCTCGTTGAACACCATGACCGGATTCGGTTACTATTTTTACAATGGCAAATACTTCCAGGTGTGGGGACCCTCGAAAAACGTCAATCCCAACTTGAAATGGGAGAAAGGAAAGAACTGGAACATCGGAGTGGACTTCTCGCTGTTTAACAACCGTGTGTATGGCTCTATCAACTATTTCAGCCGCCGTCAGCAGGATTTGCTCGGCAACTACAAGGTGTCTGTTCCACCATTCCTCTTCGACGAGACTTTTGTCAACGTAGGTACGATGAAGAACACCGGTTTCGAGTTCGACCTGAACTTCAATGTTGTCAAGACGAAAGAATTCAGCTATGATTTTAACATCGTGGGCACGACCATGCGCAACAAGTTTGTCGACTTCAGCAACTCTGAGTATGTGGGTCAAGACTTCTATGATGTGAGCGGCACAGAAGATCCCTATCCTTTCTACAACCTGCAACGCATCCAGAAAGGCGAGTCGCTTGGCAACTTCTATATGTGGGAATATGCCGGACACACCACCGATGGCGAATGGCTGGTCTACGACAAAGAGGGCGACATCATTCGTGCCTCGCAAGCCGGCGATGAAGACCGCCGCGTGGTGGGCAACGGTATGCCGAAGTTCACCCTCTCGTCGAGCCACAACTTCAGCTACCGCAACTTCGACCTGTCGCTGTTCTTCAGAGGCTCGTTCTTCTACGACATATTTAATATCCACGACTTCTATTACGGAACCCGTAATTTCACGGGCAACCGACTGCAAAAGGCTTATGCCAAGAACTTCGACATTGCCCCGACAGCCAATCCTGTGGTCTGCGACTATTTCCTGGAGCGGGGCGACTACCTGAAGCTCGACATGGTGACACTGGGCTATACGTTCAAACCAAAAGACTGGCGTTTCCTCGACCGTGTGCGTGTCTATGCCACTGGTAAGAACCTCCTGACGCTGACCAAGTTCAGCGGGGTGGACCCCTCAACCTATCAGGTGAACGGCCTGACGCCGGGCGCTCAGGGCTCACGAACCTATTTCCCCTCTACACGGCAGCTGATTGTAGGTCTGCAGGTGGACTTCTGATCGTTGACAGTTATGAGTAAGCAATTGAAGACAATGAAGAAAATGAAGACAATGAAATCGATCTATTATATGGCATTGCTGGTGGTTTGCACACTGATGACGGCCAGCTGCAGCAACCTGGATGAGACCCTCTACGACCAGGTGGGCACCCAGAACTATTACAACACAAAGAACGATGTGATAAGGGCCACCTTCCGTCCTTTCGAACATGCCTTCTGGAGCATCCAGAGCCGTCATGTGCTCAACGAACTCACGGCCGACCAGCTCATCACGCCTACTCGTGACGGCTGGTGGGACGACGGCGGCAAGTGGCGTCGCCTGCATTACCATGACTGGAATGTGGAGGATGGCGGTGACGCCCAGACCGAATGGAACGGATGTTTCCAGGGCATCATGCAGTGCAATTACGTGATTGAGGACCTGCAGACACTCTCTGCCCGTGACTTTGGCTTTACCGAAGCAGAGTTCGACAATCTGAGGGCTCAATGCCGGGTGCTGCGCTCATGGTTTTACCTGCGCCTGCTCGATGAGTTCCGCAATGTACCCCTGGCTGTCAGCTATGGTGACGTGTCGAAGAATACCGAGACCCAGGTGCCCCCGCTGACCATCTTTGAGTTCATTGAGAGCGAACTGAAAGAATGCATTCCTCTTCTCACCGAAAAGAAAGAGCTCGGAAGCAATGCCCCCTTGCAGGGACAATGGACGAAAGCCGGTGCCGCAGCCTTGCTCGTACGCCTCTATCTGAATGCAGAGGTCTATATCGGGCAGAATCGCTACAACGACTGCGAGCAAGTGGCTCAGGACCTTATCGACGGGCGATACGGCCAATACCAGGTGGCCTCGCGTTGGGATGCTGCCTTCGACTGGAACAACGACGAGTGCGACGAGGTGATCTTCGGTTTCCCCGGTGCCCCAGGCTATAGTTACTGGCACTATCAGGGCGACACCTTCTGGTGGACGACTCCTGCCCGCGCCCGCTACTATCTGGGCGACTCGAAGTGCAAGGCTGGCGACCACAACACCAAGTATGCCGCATCGCCTAGTTTTGCCCCAAATGGCGAACGCTACAGCTACGAGCTGGGAATGCCCGTCGAGCGGTTCCGCAAATATGAGGGTGATGAGCGCATGAAGCTCTACCGCAATCTGGGTAACAGCCGTCGCGAGGGAATGTTCCTGTATGGCTATCTTGAGTATAAGGACGAGAGTGGAGCCACGAAGCGCGTTCAGGCTCCTGAGGTGCCCTACGACCTCTATATCCGCGATGCCGTGGGCAAGTTCCAGTCGTTGTCTCCCGACCGCTGGCTGACCGCCACCAGCAGCACGCTGCGCGATGGTGACCACAACTCGGGTTGGCATTTTGCCAAGTATCCTTTCTATACCGACGATGACGCCCACCAGATGGAAAGCGACTATACGGAGATTCGTCTGCCGGAAGTGATCTACTCATTGGCCGAGTGCAAGCTGCGCGCTGGCAAGAAGGCCGAGGCCGGACGGCTGCTCAACATGGTGCGCCGCCGCAACTATCCTGAAGGCAACCTGTCTGCTGTGCTTTATGCGCCTGAGGGCAGTGCCAACCTCGATATGCAGGAGATGCTCGATGAGTGGGGGCGCGAGTTCTTCGCTGAGAGCCGTCGCCGTGTGGACCTCATTCGTTTCGGAAAGTTCAACAGTGGCTCATGGTGGGACAAGACTCCCGATGCCGACGACCATACGAAGATATTCCCTATCATGCGACCCATTCTCAATGCTAATCCTGCCTTGGTGCAGAATCCGGGCTATAATAACTAATTACTGAAAACAGAAAAGCAAAAAATAGTATGAAACTGAGAAATCTTTTCACTGTACTTGCCAGTTTTGTAATGGCAGCAGCATTGACTGGATGTGATGGAGAGAAAGAACTCAACATCATAGAGGGCGAACTGCCCATCAAGACCAGCACCCTCTTCATGGTGGGAGATGCCACGCCCAACGGTTGGGACATCGGCAACCCCACAGCACTGACAGCGACGGCCGACGATGCTCTGATTTTCTCCTGGGAAGGTCCTCTCTATGCAGGAGAGATGAAGCTTTGCCTCACAACAGGCAGTTGGGACGCTCCCTTCATCCGACCCGTCGTCAATGGTACAGAGATCACGAAGACTGACATCAGCAATGCCAAATTTGCCATGCATGCCGGCGATCCCGACGACAAATGGCGCATTGCCGACGCCGGGAAATACCGTCTGACATTCAATCTGCGCCAGTGGACAATGTCTACTGAGTATCTGGGCGAACTCGATGCGCCGGTCATCGAACCGATCTCGGCCGAGACGCTCTTCATCGTGGGCGATGCCACTCCCAATGGCTGGAACATCGATGCTCCTACCCAGCTCACGAAAGTGTCGCAATACATCTTCCAATTTGAGGGCAACCTCGTCGAAGGCGAGATGAAAGCCTGCCTCGCCGCGGGCGACTGGGGCGTTCCGTTCGTCCGTCCTACCTTCGGCGGATGCAAGATAGGCAAGGATGGCGTCGAGAATGCCGACTTCGTATTCACCACCGCACCCGACGACAAATGGCAGGTGACAGAGGCCGGACAGTATCGCCTGACCTTCGACCTGGAGCACTGGACCGTCAAGGCCGAGTACCTGGGCGAGATACCGTCGACAGAGAAGCAACCCCTTGAGGCCGAGGCTGTCTATATGGTGGGCGATGCCACTCCCACGGGATGGAGCATCGACGCTCCCACGCAGCTGGAGAAAAAGTCGAAATACATCTTTACATTCGAGGGCGAGCTAGTGCCTGGCGAGCTGAAGGCATGCCTGCAGACTGGCAGTTGGGATGTGGCGTTCATCCGCCCGGCCACAGGTGGCTGTAAGATCAGCCTGAGTGGTGTTGAGAGCCCTGATTTCGTGTTTACCACCGGACCTGACGACAAATGGCAGGTGACAGAGGCCGGACAGTATCGCCTGACCTTCGACCTGGAGCACTGGACCATCAAGGCCGAACCGCTCAGCGGCAAGGAGGCTCTTCAGGCAGAGAACGTCTACATCGTGGGCGATGCCACACCCAATGGCTGGAGCATCGATGCCCCCACACAACTCACCAAGCAGTCGGAGCATGTCTTTGTCTATGAGGGCAACCTCAGCAAGGGCGAGCTGAAAGCATGCCTGCAGACAGGCAGTTGGGACGTGTCGTTCATCCGTCCTGCCTTCGCCAACTGTAAGATTGACAAGAATGGTGTCGAGAGTCCTGATTTTGTCTTCACTGCCAGTCCCGACGACAAATGGTGTGTCGAGGAGGAAGGCCGCTATCGCTTGACCTTCGACCTGAAGTCGTGGACCCTGAAAGCCGAGAAACTATCCTAACCATAGAAACCTGAAACAACAATCGTATGAAAAAGATATTTTTATTATCCATTGGCCTGATAGCCACCCTGCTCAGCGCCTGTAGCAATGACATAGAAATGCGCTATCCGCCCAAGTATGAATTGCCGGAGCTTCCCGTGGTGGAAGGCATCCACGAGGGTCAGAAGGCCCCGCTCTACTGGAGTATCTATGAGTATGCCTACGAACTGGAGCGAGCCGGTGTGAGCGGCAATGACATGGACTTCACCGAGGCTCAGTGGGACGAGGTCATCGACTGGGTGGCCACCAACCTGAAACCTTATGGCTACGACATGGTGTGCACCGACGGATTCATCTCCATGCAGGCCAACGATGCCTCCGGATATATGACCCATTACGGTTCGGTGGCGCTGAAAGACCTGGTGGCAAAATGCAAAGCCCGCGGACTGCGTCTGGGCGTCTATGATAATCCTCTGTGGATTCATGGCTCTCTTGACACAAAGGTCGAAGGCACTGATGTCACTTTTGGCCAGCTGCTCTATAATGGCAGTACGACGGTGATGAATCCCGGCGCACAAGACCAGTGGTTCAGCTGGGTGGTGAGCGAGCAGAAAGGCGCACAAGAGTATATCGACGGTTTCTTCCGTCATTACAAGGAACTGGGTGTCGATTTCATCCGTATGGACTTCCTCTCGTGGTATGAGGACGGCAAAGATCGCGGCTCTGGTGTCGTCGGTCGTGGCTACGGCCGCGAGGCTTATGCCCGTGCATTGGCTTACATTGCCCAGGCCGCCAAGAAATATGGCATCTTCACCTCGCTGGTGATGCCCCATCTCTTCAACGACGCAGAGGTGGAGAGCCGCTATGGCAATATGGTACGCATCGTGGCCGACACGGGCGACGGCGGTTGGCGCCACACCTCGGCCCACGACAAGGGCAAGTCGTATGCCTCGTGGCCCAACTGCATGAATCAGTACGACGGTTTCCTCTATTGGTCGCACATCAGCGGGCGCAACAAGGTGATCCTCGACGGCGACTTCCTTCGTCTCAACAAGTATGACACCGATGCTGAGCGCCAGTCAGCCGTGTCGCTGCAACTCATGGCAGGAGGACCGGTTGCCATTGCCGACCAGCCGTCGACCATTGGCAAGAACCTCTCTTTCTATACCAATAGCGAACTGCTGCAGCTGCGTCAGGACGGCTTTGTGGGCCAGCCCCTCAGCGACAAACTCGGCGAGAGTGGCAACGAAGTGTGGTATGGAACCCTCTCGAACGGCGACTGGGTGGTGGGATTGTTCAACCGCAGTGATGCCTCTGCAATGCTTTCCGTTGACTTCCAGCAGCTGGGCATCAGTGGCGAATGGAATGTGCGCGACCTTTGGAGCCATACCGACGAGGGCAGGGCAACGACTGTCAAAGCCAGCATTCCTGCTCATGGATGTAAAATAGTAAAACTGACAAAATAAATAAAAAGAAGCACGTTATGTTTATGATACAGATCATCAAAAAGCAGCTGCTGGCCACAGCTCTGACCCTATTCCCTATTCTCGCTTCGGCCCAGGTCGTCAGTTCGCCCAACGGCAATGTCAGCATGCAGTTTGCGTTGGACGAGGGCGGCCGCCCCACCTATCAGCTCACCTACAAGCAGCACCAGGTAGTCAAAACCAGCAGACTCGGATTGGAACTAGCTGGTCAGGAGAACCTCATGGACGGTTTCCAGGTGACAGATACTGAGACCTCTACCTTCGACGAGACCTGGCAACCCGTGTGGGGAGAGACGCGCGACATCCGTAACCACTACAACGAGTTGCTGGTGAAGATGTCACAACCCAAGACCGACAGGCAAATGAACATCCGGTTCCGTGTTTACGACGACGGACTCGGCTTCCGCTATGAGTTCCCGCTGAGCCAGAACCTGAACTACTTCGTCATCAAGGAGGAGCACACGCAGTTCGCCATGACGGGCGACCACACTGCCTGGTGGATTCCCGGCGATTACGACACGCAGGAGTATGACTACATGGAGACCCGGCTTTCTGAGATCCGCAGCCACATGCGAGAGGCCATCACACCCAATGCCTCGCAGCATCCGTTCTCCGAGACAGGCGTACAGACCTCGCTCCAGATGAAGACCGACGACGGCCTCTACATCAACATCCACGAGGCAGCCCTGATAGACTACTCGTGTATGCACCTGAACCTCGATGATAAGGCGATGGTCTTTGAGTCTTGGCTCACGCCCGATGCCAAGGGCGACAAGGGCTACCTGCAGGCTCCCTGCACGTCGCCCTGGCGCACGGTGATGGTCAGCGACGATGCCCGCGACATCCTCGCCTCGAACCTCATCCTGAACCTCAACGAGCCTTGCAAGATTGAGGACACTTCGTGGATCAAGCCCGTGAAATATGTAGGTGTGTGGTGGGAGATGATCAACGGCAAAAGCCAGTGGTCATACACCTTCGACCTGCCCTCCGTGCAACTCGACCACCTGGACTACTCGAAGACCAAGCCCCACGGCCTTCATGGTGCCAACAACGACAATGTGCGTCGCTACATCGACTTCGCTGCCAAGCATGGTTTCGACCAGGTGCTGGTTGAGGGTTGGAACATTGGCTGGGAAGACTGGTTCGGCAAGTCGAAGGACTATGTGTTCGACTTCCAGACACCCTATCCCGATTTCGACATCAAGGCTCTCAATGACTATGCCCATTCAAAGGGAGTCAGCCTGCAGATGCACCACGAGACCTCTGCTTCCACTCGCAACTACGAGCGCCATCTGGAGGCTGCCTACCAGTTGATGAATAAGTATGGCTACACTGCCGTGAAAAGTGGCTATGTGGGCAATATCATTCCCCGTGGCGAGTACCATTACGGCCAGTGGATGAACAATCACTACCTCTATTGCATCAAGGAGGCTGCCAAGCATCATATTATGGTGAACGCCCACGAGGCCGTACGTCCTACAGGCCTCTGCCGTACCTGGCCCAACCTCATTGGCAACGAGGCAGCACGCGGCACTGAGTACGAGGCCACCAACGGCAGCAAGCCCTTCCATACCACCATTCTTCCCTTCACACGGTTGCAAGGCGGACCGATGGACTATACCCCTGGTATTTTTGAGATGGATATGAGTAAAAACAACCCCAACAACCCCAATCATGTCAACTCCACGCTGGCCCGCCAGCTGGCTCTCTATGTCACGATGTACAGCCCGCTGCAGATGGCAGCCGACATGATAGAGAACTACGAGAAACACATGGATGCCTTCCAGTTCATCAAGGATGTGGCTGTCGATTGGGATGACTCCCGCTACTTGGAGGCTGAGCCGGGCCGCTATATCGTGGCTGCCCGCAAGGCCAAAGGCACCGGTAACTGGTTTGTGGGTTGCACCGCCAGCGAGCACAGCCATACCTCTACGGTCAAACTCAACTTCCTCGAACCAGGAAAGAAATACATCGCTACAATCTATGCCGATGCCAAGGATGCCCATTACAAGCACAATCCTCATGCCTACACCATCAAGAAGAGTGTCGTCACCGCCAAGTCGGCTTTGAAACTCACCGCTGCACCAGGTGGAGGATACGCCATCAGCATTGTAGAAGCCACAAAGGATGACCTAAAAGGAGTGAAAAAAATGCCACAGACATGCCAGTAAAAAGATTGTTTTTAGATTCATACATTAGTTAGTTAATAATTGTTTAGGAGGAAGGCACGATTTTCACGTAATATCGTGCCTTCTCATTATTACATGCACCGTCCATGTCCGTAGCTATGGCCTTGCTGACGCTCTTCTTTCACGTCCAGAGCAATATCGAAGAGATTTCCTTTCACTCGCTCAGACTCATCGGCTTTTAAGAAGGGGCGTGAGGCATTGAGTACTATGTCTGCAGCTTCCTCCTTGTCAGGCTGGCTATTCATGTAGCGTTTAATGTCGCCCTTCTGACGATAGGTGAAACTGCTATAGCCAGACCGAACGAAATCTACAACTGCCTTAACGGCACCTTGCAACAATTCAGATAAGGTTGACAAATAATAACCAAGTCGTTCACGATAATCACTAATAATCCGTTTTTGCTGATTGATTATTCTGTCTTTCTCCTGATTGTCCTGCTGATGACAGAACATCTCGTCTTTATACTTGGCTTGGAGTTCATTGATTTGCTTTTCCTTCTCTACGAGTTGTTGGTTCAGCCGTTGGCGCTCAGCATCCAGAATTTTCTGGTATTGCTGTTGCAGGATCGCTTTCTGTTTTGAAAGATCCTCCTTCAGGTGCTTGTTCTCTTTCTCCATATCAGCATACTTACCCTTTCCAAAGAGATTGGCTACTCCAAACTTGATGGCATTGCCGTTCTCGGCATTGAGCCTGTCTCGCTTTTCGGCTATCTCGATTTCAAGTTTGGCACTTTGTTCTTTTTGCGTCTGCAAGATGAATTCATTGCGTTCCAAATGCTCACGGCCCGTTTCGGCCTTTCTCTTGCCTCGTTCCATTTCTAGCACCTCGGCTACCATATCCTGTAGTTCTTCCATGTCTTTCTTGCCGAGTTTATAGGATTTGCCTGTATCATGATTCATCCAATCCCAGATGATGTGTGCATGAAACGGCTTCTTCCAATCCTGTTTCTAGAGTAATCAGAATCCAAACGAGCCATGGTAAACTCCACGAAATCTTTTCCTTGATCCTTGCGAGTAAGAGGCTTATCAGCCAAGAAGCCATTGATAATTTCTGCTGTAATCTGACATGGGTGCTTCTCATTGTACTCAGCCAGCTGCGCATCAATCCTATCAACACGGTTAATAAGCAACTGGTTAAGACGTTTATACTCATTGCTATGGCTGGCCCTGATTTCACCACGTCCCTGATTTCCCTTCTGGTTCCAATCTGCGACTTTTACAAAAACATTAGTGGACTTGCGGATTACCTGCCTGTTCCAAGTGTATTCCAACTCTACAGGATAGGTCTTATCCTTTTCAATCACTTTCGGTGTGCGAAGGCGATACTTTCCTAACGGATACAATCTTTTTGGTCTTCCCATATATAATTTGTTTGTCTTATTATTCCTGAGGATGCGCAAGAGTACCAACTTTTAGACAAACAAACCGTATTTCGAATGTTAATAATTGAAATTTAGACAAACAAAACACACTATTAAAGACTATAAAACACCAGCGAGACAAACAAATAAGATTTGCTTATCTCGCTGATACTTAATTGCTTAGTAGAATTTTTACCGCTTAATACTCATCCTCGTTGAAAAGGAAATCCTCCTTTGTTGGGTAATCGGGCCAAATATCCTCTATACTTTCATATACGTCGCCTTCATCCTCGATTTCCTGAAGATTCTCCAATACTTCGAGGGGTGCACCCGAACGGATGGCATAGTCTATGAGCTCATCCTTAGTGGCAGGCCAGGGTGCATCTTCAAGTTTAGAAGCCAGTTCAAGTGTCCAATACATAGTCGTTAAAAATTTATACGTTTCTTAATCGACCGCAAAAGTAATATTTTTTCTTTAAACTACTTCGTTTTCTTCCATATTTTTTCTCTTACACCGTCAACAAAGTTTAATTTCCTTGCCAAAACAAACAAATAGTCACTCAGACGGTTAATATAATGCGTCACTTCGTTGTCTAACTCGGTCGATTCGCCCAAGAAGAAGATGCGACGCTCGGCTCTACGGCATACCGTACGACACACATGTGCAAGAGCAGCCTCATGCGATCCGCCAGGGAGAATGAAAGCAGTCTGCTGCGGAATGCTGGCGTTAATCTCATCAATCTGTTGCTCCAGGAACTCGGTCTCCGAAGCATCCATCGTATAAGAAGGTGCCAAAGGTGTCTTGCTCTTATCTGTGGCCAGATACGAACAAACGGTAAAAAGATTTCTTTGCGTACGAATGATTATATCCTTGTCGGGACCGTCTTTCATCCAAGAGGCCAACATGCCTAAATGGGCACTAAGCTCATCAACGGTACCATATGCCTCAATGCGGGCATTTGTCTTCTTCACTTTCACTCCACCTACCAAACTGGTGATTCCATCATCACCGGTCTTTGTGTATACTCTTGTTATTGCCATAGTATTAATATATTAAAAATTAATGATATAATTCTCTTTAAAACGCTTCTTGTCAAAAAAAACCAGTCCACAATCATATAAATCGAATGTAACACCGGTACGACTGTCAGCAACGATCATCTTCCAAAACATCTTTGAAGAGCGATTCTTGGCAATGCCCTCCACTATCAAGACGGTATTCTCATCCGATCGGGCTATCACAGACTCGTAAAACGTTTTACTATCACCGCTCAACGACATGAGAGCCATATCGACAGTACCTTCATAACTTAAAGGATGATTTACTTCATGCACTGACGCAACAGCACATCCACATTTCAAATAATCAGCATAGGCATCAGACTGCGGAATATAGTTCCATACCACATGAGGTTGCCTGTAATTAGCCAATCGAAAATATAACTCACATAACTTTCGTGTTTCGAAATCAATATCTGGATATTTCTTTATCATATCCTCATAGGCGTAATAGGGGAAATGTTCATTCAACACATTCCTATCTAAACTATACGCCCAAGGCGACTGAATGCCGAACCCAAGACAATGGTTCCATCGGCTTAACCAGACAAGTATTCTACGCACTTTAGTCATATCCTTTCGAGTCTTGGCCACAAATATATAAAAAAAAGTTCCAACTGCAAAAAGAAATTGGAACTTTTTAAACAAAAAAAGGGCTCCGATTCCTATTGGAACCGGAGCCCGGAGTAAA
>DEJV01000064.1 GCA_002353525.1 Prevotella sp. UBA2739 | reverse complement strand
GCATACGACGCCTTGATGGGGTCGCAACGCTCGTCGACCAGTGAGTTCACCTCCAGTCCGTATTGCTTGCCGGTAGTCAGCATGAACTGCCACAGTCCGGTGGCACCGACGCGCGACACGGCCCGAGGGTTGAGCGATGACTCTATCACCGGCAAGTATTTCAGCTCTAAGGGTACACCATACTCCTCGAGGGCCTGTTCGAATATGGGCATATAGAAATTGGCAGCACCCAGCATGTAGCTCACGTTGCGACGGAAGCGCCCGGCATAACGGTCGATACATGCCTGTACCTCGTTGTTATAGACCATTTCCATGACATTCGGCAGTCTTTTCAGCCTGTCGATATACACCTCTTTAGGAAACATCGGGTTGATGTCCTTATAGTTGCAGTTGGTGTCGGGTTGCAGGTAGGTCTTGGCATTATAGTCTGTCATCAGACTGTCAATGTTGAGCGTCATACCCTCAGGCAGTGAGATCACTTCTTCTTGTCCACGCTGATCCTTCACAATGACATCGTTTTCGTTCTGAGCCTGCATCGCGCAGTTTCCTGCGAAAAGCATTGCTGTGATCAGTAAATTAATTTTCTTCATTCTATCCTTTCTTATTATTTGGTGTTACTTGTTAAACTTCGGTTTTAGGTGTCCGGGGAATCTCCGCTTGGTTCAGAATGTCAGGCTGCATTGCAAGCCTAATCCTCCCGACTTGAGCGGATTGTTAGAGTATTGGGTATTGATGACCGACGGAGCCACCCGGAAGCTCAGGTCGTCGGAGATATCAAACTGTGCAAGCGACGCATCGACATAAGCATCGATGACAGACAAGGCATAGACGCCCACCATGATAAAAAAGCTCATGTCGCGGTAGCGACGGTAAAAGTCCTTACGTTTTCTGAAGAGATTCGTATAATGCTTTACTTGCGTCTCATTGCTCATGTCTATTTTCCGTCCCAAATGTAAGAACTGGTTGTAGCTCTGCGTATTAGGATCGTCGTCGGAGATGTCGAGGAAGGCCTGCGAGTAGTCATGATACATCTGGTTGTTCCACCGCATGGCATATGCACACCCGAGAAATCCACCATAGATAATAGGCAGTTTCCAGTACTTATGGTTGTATATCTGTCCGGCACCGGGCAGAACGATTGCCAGCCACATGGCTCGTTTAGGGTCAGGTTTCCATGTTGTCCAATCCCGTTTCTTTTTCTTCACGCGCACAGTGTCGGCTACTGTCAGTTTCCCGATGGTCTTGGCAGTGTCGTTAACCACCTTCTTGGTGCTGTTCTTCAGCGAGTCTGCGTCCCCAGGGGTCACTATTCTGACGCTGACAATCGTATCGGGCGCAAAGGTCACTGGCTCCGTGCACGCTGTCATGCGGGCAGATGCAGTCAGGCTGGCAGCCATCCATACTGCCACGACCATGATAGTCTTCCATCTATGGAATAAATGAATCTTCACGATAGCCTCTTGCAACTAATCTTTCAGTTTGTCGAACATGTTCATAATGCGCTCCAGCTCTTCCTCGCTGCTGAAGGCAATGCTTATCTTGCCTTTTCCTTTCGGGCTGCAATTCAGTTGCACCTTGGTCTGGAAGAAGCTCGACAGGCGGTCTTTCAGCACATTGAACTCCTCAGGCAACTGTTTCTGGGCGCTGATTTTCTTTTTGCCTGCGTCAACACTCTCGCCGTTCTTCAACTGCTGCACCATCTCCTCCACCTTGCGCACGGAGAATCCATTCTTTTGAATTTCCTTGAAGAGTTTGATTTGCAGCGACGGACTGTCCAGTGCAAGCAGCGCACGGGCATGGCCCATGTCGATTTCTTTTTTCTGAAGGGCCATCTGCACCTGTGCGGGCAGTTTCAGCAGTCGCAGGTAGTTGGTCACTGCCGAGCGGCTTTTCCCCACCCTCTCCGACACTTTGTCTTGCGTCATTCCGCTCTTCTCCATCAGTTGCTGATAGGCCAGGGCAATCTCTATTGAGTTGAGGTCCTCGCGCTGGATGTTCTCCACCAGGGCCATCTCCATCACATTCTCGTCGTCGATGGTCTTGATATAGGCGGGAATCGTCGTCAGACCAGCCAACTGTGAGGCTCTCCATCGGCGCTCACCCGCAATAATCTGATACCGGTCGTCGGCCATCTTGCGCAGGGTAATGGGCTGCACGATGCCAAGCTGGCTGATGCTGTTGGCCAATTCTTGCAGCGCATCCGCATCAAATTCGCGGCGTGGCTGGTTCGGATTGGCCTCAATCTGGCTGATGGCAATCTCGTTGATGGTCGAACTGCCTTGTGTTCTGACACCCGAGGTGTCGATTAGTGCGTCGAGTCCACGTCCCTCGCTGATGTCGTCGAGCCCGCGTCCCAGCGCAGTTTTATTGAATTTTTTCTTTACTGCCATTGTTTGTTCTTATTAATAATCTCCTTGGCCAGTGCCAAATGGTTCTTCGAGCCAGTCGAGTCGGCGTCGTAGAGAATGACGGGCAGGCCGTGGCTGGGGCTTTCGCTCAATTTGACATTTCGCTGGATGACGGTCTTGAACACCAGTTCCTGGAAATGGCGTTTCACCTCATCGTAGATTTGGTTGGCCAGACGAAGACGGCTGTCGTACATCGTCAGCAAGAATCCCTCAATCTCCAGCTTCTGGTTCAGGCGTGTTTTGATAATCTTGATGGTGTTGAGCAACTTGCTGATACCCTCAAGGGCGAAGTACTCACACTGCACCGGGATGATCACCGAGTCGGCTGCCGTCAGCGAGTTCACGGTAATCAGTCCGAGCGATGGCATACAGTCAATCAAGATATAGTCGTACTCATCCTTGATGGGGGCGAGCAGTTTCTGCAATACTTTCTCTCGGTTGTCGAGGTTCAACATCTCAATTTCAGCGCCGACAAGGTCGATATGGCTAGGTATAATGTCCAGTCCGTCGATGTCGGTGGTATAGATGGCGTCGCGAACGTCGGCATGGTTGATGATGCACTCATAAAGAGAGCAGTCCACTTCCTTGATATCGACGCCCAGTCCGCTGGAGGCATTTGCCTGCGGATCGGCATCCACAACAAGTACGTTCTTTTCCAGTGTGGCAAGCGATGCGGCCAGGTTGATGGTTGTCGTCGTTTTGCCTACGCCGCCCTTCTGGTTTGCTAATGCGATAATCTTTCCCATGTTGCTTTACTAAAATTTCGTGCAAAGTTACGAATTTTATATGAGAATGCCGTATTTCTAAACCATTTTTCGTAATTTTGCACCCAATAAAGCAAGAATTTTATGAAAAATAAGAAACCATTAATACTTATTTCGAATGATGACGGATATCATTCGAAAGGTCTGAACTGTTTGATTGACATGATTAGCGACCTTGGCGACATCCTGGTGTGTGCCCCCGAATCAGCCCGCTCGGGATTCTCATGCGCCTTCTCGGCCACGAAATATCTCACGCTGAAGAAACGCCGCCAGTGGGAGGGCGTAGAGATATGGTCGTGCAACGGTACCCCCGTCGACTGTGTGAAGCTGGCGCTCGACCAGTTTTGCAAGGAACGCAAGCCCGACATCGTGATTGGCGGTATCAATCATGGCGACAATGCGTCGGTCAACACCCACTATAGTGGCACAATGGGAGTCACCATGGAGGGGTGCATGAAATACATACCGTCGGTGGCCTATTCTATTTGCGACTACAGCGACGACGCCGATTTTGAGCCGCTGCGCCCTTATGTGCATGAGATGACTGCCAAGATTCTGCGCGAGGGACTGCCCAAGGGTGTCTGTCTGAATGTCAATTTCCCAGTGGTGCCTCAGTTCAAGGGCATCAAGGTGTGCCGCATGGCCTTCGGCACATGGGGCAACGAATGCGTGAAATGCCGTCATCCGCGTGGTTACGACTATTTCTGGATGGTGGGTTCCTACACCAACGACGAACCCGATAGCGAGGATACCGACAACTGGGCATTGCAACATGGGTATATTGCGATAACCCCCACCCAGATCGACGTCACCGCCTATGAGGACATGAACACGGTACGCGAGCTGCTGGGAACATCCCCCAACCCATAATTCTCCATTCTCCATCCTCCATTCTCAATCTTCAATCCTCAATCCTCCATCTTCAATCCTCCATGAAATATTACCTGATAGTTGGCGAGGCGAGCGGTGATTTGCATGCGTCGCACCTCATGAAAGCCTTGAAAGAAGAAGACCCACAGGCTGAGTTCCGCTTTTTTGGCGGCGACCTGATGGCTGCGCAAGGCGGAGAGTTGGTGAAGCACTATCGCGAACTGGCCTATATGGGGTTCATTCCGGTGTTGCTGCACTTGCCCACCATCTTTAAGAATATGTCGTTTTGTAAAAAAGATATCACATCCTGGAATCCTGATGTAGTGATACTCGTTGACTATCCTGGCTTCAACCTCTCGATAGCCAAATACGTGCACAAACACACACAGATTCCTGTCTACTATTACATCTCGCCTAAGATATGGGCATGGAAGGAATACCGCATCAAAAGCATCAAGCGTGATGTCAATGAACTGTTCTCCATACTGCCATTCGAGGTGCCCTTCTTCGAGCAGAAACACCATTATCCTATCCACTATGTGGGCAATCCCACTGCCGACGAAGTGAGACTGTTCCAGCATAGCTACCAGGAGAATAAAGAACAGTTCTGCTCTCGTAACAAGCTGAGTGCCAAGCCCATTATCGCACTTCTTGCCGGCAGCCGGCGCCAGGAGATAAAAGACAATCTGCCTGCGATGATAGAGGCTGCAAAAGAGTTTACCGCCTACCAGATGGTGCTGGCTGGGGCACCCGGCATCGAACCGTCGTACTATGAGCCGTATCTCAGAGACACCGGCGTGCAGATGGTCAACAACGAGACCTATGCATTGCTGACCCATGCAGACGCAGCATTGGTGACCAGCGGTACTGCCACGCTCGAGACTGCATTGTTTGACGTGCCACAGGTGGTTTGCTACAAAACGCCCGTGCCGCATCTCATTCGTTTTGCTTATAATCACGTCATTAAGTGTAAATATATTTCGCTTGTGAATCTTGTGGCTGATGAAGAGGTGGTTCAAGAACTGTTGGCCGACCGATTCTCTGTCCGGAACATTCGTGAGGAACTGTCGATGATTCTTCCCGGACAACAGGGACGGACTGAAATAATGAGCGGATATCGCAAAGTGCATAAATTGCTGGGGACGGCAGTTGCCCCAGTCAATGCCGCACGGTTGATGGTTGAGATGCTGAAACACTAGTTTTTTAGCCCTATCGGAATCGAAGAGGGGGAGTTGCCGGCCCCTAAAAAGCTGTAAATAGGTGGTATAAGTCGATTTTTTGTTCAAAAAGTTTGTCAGTTCAACAAAAAGTCGTATCTTTGCCACCTATTTAAATAGAAAACATGAAAAAGACATTGCTGCTTCTTCTTAACTTGTGTTTTGTCACCTGTGGTCTGCTACAAGCTAAAGTCGTCAACGTCATGGAATGTGGCGCTGTGGGTAATAGCATAAACGATGACGCTGCCGCCATTCAGAAAGCCATCAACGCTTGCAATGAGGCAGGTGGAGGTCAGGTTGTATTTCCAGCAGGCCATGTGTTTATGGCAGGTCCGATAGAACTCAAGTCGAACGTTGAACTCCACCTGGAGGCCAACGCTACCCTGCTGGCCCATCCCAACGAAGATATCTATCATCTAAGTGCTTTCGGCGAGAACCGCGGCGAGGGCATGATGTGGCTGTGGTGCAAGGACATAGAGAATCTTGCCATCACAGGCCAGGGTACTATCGACGGTAATGGCATCGCCTTCATGGGTGCCGAGCTCGACGACAGTTACGAACTGAAGCCTCTGAAAGATCCCAAGTTCGATCCGCGTCCGCATGTACTGACACTCATTGGTGTGAAGAAACTGCTCATTCGCGATGTCACCATTCGTAATGGCGCCTACTGGACAGTCCACCTGATTGGTTGTGAGGATGCCAACATCGAGGGCATCTCGCTGCTCAACAACCTGAAGATACGCAATGGCGACGGCATCGACGTCGACCATTCGCGCAAGGTGCGCATCTCCAACTGCTACATCACCTCGGGCGACGACTGTATCTGCCTGAAGAACCGCCGCGAGTGGCAGCAGTATGGCAAGTGCGAGGACATTGTAGTGACCAACTGCGTGATGACCAGCCGCTCGTGTGCCATCAAGATTGGCAGCGAGAACATGGACAGCATCAACCGTGTGATGATCGACAACTGCATCATCACCGCCTCCAACCGCGGCATCGGCATACAGAACCGCGACGAGGGAACGGTCACCAACGTCACGTTCTCAAACATCATGCTCGACTGCCGTTTGTGGAGCGATGTGTGGTGGGGCAAGGCCGAGCCTATCTATGTCACCAGCTACCCGCGCGCCAACGGCAACCATAAAGATGCCAACTGGCGATTCCCGAAGGGTGAGACCGTGGGCCGTTGCGGCGAGGTGAGCCACATCTACTTTAACAACATCACTGCGCTGAGTCCCAACGGATGCTTTGTGGGTGGCGACAAACCCGGAAAGGTGAACAATATTTATTTCAATAAAGTGCGCATCACGCTAACGCCCGGTCCCCGTTTCCTACAGATGGACAAGCGCCCGTGCAAGGGCGAAGGCTTCATCCGCGTGGAGCGCGACGAGTTGCGCGAGATGAATGTGCCGGTCTATACGGAG
The DNA here is from genome assembly GCA_002353525.1 of Prevotella sp. UBA2739. Classification (GTDB taxonomy): domain Bacteria; phylum Bacteroidota; class Bacteroidia; order Bacteroidales; family Bacteroidaceae; genus Prevotella. The sequence continues at coordinate 18,887 of DEJV01000064.1, read as the reverse complement.
AACGCTCAGGTGATAGGCGAGTAAGCATAACAAAAAGAAACAATAACTACAAACAAATATTCTTAACATTTAACAAAAAAAACAAAACATGCTAAACGTACAAAACTTAAAATCGGGAATGATGAAGACAGTGCTCTTCATGTTCTTTATGTTAAGCAGTACCCTGGCATTCGCACAGAATCGGGTCACCGGTGTTGTCACCGACAAACAAGGTGAGCCCCTGATTGGTGTGACTGTCAAGGAAGTTGGAACACAGAATGCTGCCGTCACCGACATTGACGGCCGTTACACGCTCAACGTGGAGCGCGGCAAGAACCTGCAGTTCTCTTACATCGGCTACGTTGCCCAGACTCTCAGAGTGGCTGGCAACCAGCTGAATGTCGTATTAAATGAGGACAACACCCAGCTGAACGAGGTGGTTGTCATAGGTTATGGTACCATGCGCCGTAAGGACGTGACCAGCTCAATCACCACCGTGAACGCTGAAGACCTGAACCGCGGTGTATTCACCGACCCGGGTCAGATGCTGCAGGGTAAGGTTCCCGGACTGGTTGTTTCTTCAACAGCCGACCCGAACGGTTCACCTACTATCACCCTGCGTGGTGCTTCTACCCTGCGTACAGGTGCTATGTCGCCTTACTATGTCATCGATGGTATCCCTGGTGTTGACCCATCGATTGTCTCTCCCGATGATATCGAGAGCATCGACGTGCTGCGCGACGCTACAGCTACAGCCATCTATGGTTCAAAAGCTGCCAATGGTGTGATTATGATTACCACCAAGAAAGGTGCTGAAGATAAGACCAATGTGATGTACAATGGCTACGTTGCTTTCGACAACATTCTGAAGACTTATGACATGGCTACTGCCAGCGAACTGCGCCAATATGCACAGAGCAACCCTGGTATCACCTTGAAAGATGGCGGTGCCGACGTTGACTGGCAGAAGGAAGTGCTCCGTACTGGCCTCAGCCACAGCCACAATGTGAACATCAGCGGTGGAAACAGCAGAACCAACTACATGATCAGTGCCAACCTTGTTAAGCGTCAGGGCGTTATCAAGATGACGGGCATGGATCGGTTCAACGTTCGCTCACTGGTTTCTACCAAGGTGCTGAAGGATCATCTCACTTTGTCGATGGGCTTTAACTCTATGTATGGCAAGCACTTTGGCGTTCCCACAGGCAATGAGGGTGCTTCGGTGCTCGATGCCATGAACTACTACTCACCCACCAATGCCATCAAGAATTCTGATGGTTCATGGACTATGGGTACTGGTTCGAAGAACTACAACCCGCTGGCCCTGATGGAAGAGAATACCTCAGAGACTATTTGGAAACGTAACCAGTTCATCGCCAAGACCGCGCTTGAGCTTTGGAAGGGATTCTTCTGGAATGTGAACTATTCTTGGAGTAACTACCAGAGCACCTATAGCGGATACAACACTCACAAGTCGCAGCTAGAGGGTATCGGCAACAAGAACGGACAAGCTTCCCGTAACACCTATTTCGGCCGTGAGCAGACGTTTGAGACCTATCTGAACTATGGTTTCAAGGTTGGCAAGAGCAAGTGGGACCTCATGGCTGGTTACTCTTGGGAGGAGCAGAAGAATAATGATGGTTTCGGTGCTACAGTAGAAGGATACTACAACGACAACCTTTCATGGTATTATATGAGTGGTGCAAATTTAATCCAAAGCATTAATTCAGTACAGAGTGGTAGTTTGCAGCACATTCGCAATATTTCGTTCTATGGTCGTGTCAATTATTCGTTTGACAGCCGCTATATGCTGCAGGCTACCATCCGTCGCGACGGTTCTTCAGTATTAGGAGCGAACAATCGTTGGGGTACCTTCCCATCGGTTTCAGTTGCTTGGAACATCACCGAAGAAAGCTTCATGAAGAATCAGAACCTGTTCGACAACTTGAAACTCCGTGCCGGTTATGGTATCTCTGGTAATGCCATGGGATTTGACCCCTATACTTCTTATCCCGCTTACGGTGCTACCGGTTTGTTCGAGTACGATAATAAGTGGTATCGTACATTTGGAGCCACAAAGAATCCTAACCCTGATCTGAAATGGGAGTCAACGGGTATGTTGAACATCGGTCTTGACTTTGCATTCCTGAGAGGACGTATCAATGGTACCATCGAGGTTTACCACAAGAAGACCAAGGACCTGATTTGGAGTTACCCTGTTCCTACAACGAATTATATTTATGGTTGGCTGGATGTCAACGTGGGTGAAATGACCAATAAGGGTATCGAGTTCACTTTGAATATGGTTCCCGTGCAGACCAAGAACTTCACATGGAACACCACCATCAATCTGTCGCACAACAAGAATACGGTGGATAAGATGCAGAACGAGCAGTTCCAAACTACTCTTCTCAAACAGGGCGATCCCATGGTTGCAGGTGCTTCTGACAACGGTTGGACCCAGCGCATCATGGAAGGTGAGTCAATCGGTACATTCTATACCTATCAATATGCAGGTGTGGTGAACGGACGTTCTGAGTACTACGTGCTCGACGAGAACGGCAACCGTACCGGTGCAACCACCAACAACCCCGGACTGAAAGACCGTACCATCACTGGTTGCGCCCAGCCTAAGCTCAACGCAGGTTGGAACAACACCCTTACCTATAAGAACTGGAACCTGAACGCCTTCATCACCGGTGTATTCGGTAATGATGTTTACAATGGCCCGCGTGCCCACTACAATAGTGCACAGATGTTCTCCGATGGTAAGAACGTGCTGAAGGAGTTCCTTACATTCCCAATTGGCGATGCTTCTGGTATGCTCCCCTCTGACCGTTGGATTGAGAAGGGTACATACGTTCGTCTGCAGTCACTCTCACTGAGCTATACCTTCCGCAACTGCTTCAACGACTGGATTCAGGACCTCACCATCTACGGCACAGCTAACAACCTGCTCACCATTACCAACTACAAAGGTCTTGACCCAGAGGTGAACATGGGTGGACTTGACCCAGGTGTTGATTATCGTTGGAGCCGTTATCCCCACACACGTTCTTTCTTGGTGGGTGTGAAGATCAACTTCGGCGGCGGTAAGAAGAAGGAAGCTGCCAAGGCTGTTCCGCAGTATATCGACAGAGAGGTTATCAAGGAAATTCCTGTAGTGAAGGAAGTCGTGAAGGAAGTTCCCGGTAAGGACAATTTGGTTCAGAACACTTACGTGGTTACCTTCCCTGTAAACTCGTCTGAGATTATGAATGTGAACGAGCTCGACGGCATTCAGAAGGGTGCCAACGTAGAGGTTGTGGCTTATGCTTCGCCCGAGGGCGACACCGAAGCCAACCTGAAACTCTCTCAGGATCGTGCTGATGCTGTTGCCAAGTATCTGAAGGCCCGTGGTGTGAATGTTACCCGCGTGGAGGCTAAAGGTGCTGACACCAACCATGCTAACCGTATTGCTATCGTGACTGTAAAGTAAAATCATTTAATCAGATTTTGAGAATATGAAAATAAGTAAATTAATTCTTGCAGCTGGCTTGTTTGCCGTAACGCTTACCAGTTGTACAGATTTGGATATCAAACCCAGTTCTATTTACACAGAGAAGCCAGATGAGAACTCAGGTGTTGATCCCATGATTATGGTGGAGGCAAAGATGGCTGACATCTATTTCCACTTGGCAGGTACCTTTGGCCGTCGCTACATGGAGGCCCAGTGCCTGGCTTCCGATGAGTTCACATGTCTTGCTTTCGACGGTGGCTACTACGATAGCGGTACTTATGCTCATCAGGCTCTTCATTGCAGCGATGCTAACGATGCCTCGCTTGACTGGTATTCTGATTTGACATCGGGTATTACCAAGGCCAATACTGCTCTTGAAGAGCTTGGCAGCGGCGCTTCTACACAGATGACTGCTCCGGCTCGCGCTTTGCGTGCTTATTTCACATGGATACTGATGGATAGCTTTGGCGATACGCCAATCCTGGAGAAAGTGCCCGCAGAGGGTGAGGTGATACCCCGTTCACCCCGTAAGGAAGTGGCTGAATGGATTGAAAAGGAACTCACCGAGGTGATTCCTTACCTCACTGAGGAAGTATCGCAGAATACCTATGGCAAACCAACAAAATGGATGGCTCTGGCTCTGCTTGCCAAACTCTACATCAACTGGCCTGTCTATACTGCTGAGTCGGTTGACCAGTACGATGCCGCTACTGCAGCCAATCAGAAACTCGACGATTGTGTGTCTGTTTGTAATGAGATTATCAACAGTGGTAAATTCAATCTCGGTTCTATGGACTATCTGCATAAGTTCTCTTACGACAACGACTGGAAGGTGGAAGACTTTATCTATGCCATGCCTTACGATGTCATCTATCGTGCGGGATTCCAGTATGCCCGTCCTCGTTCGTTCAAACAGCTGAAGGGTCTTATGCCGAACGTTTATGGCTCAAGCGAAAGCTTCACACAGTCGTTTGGCGGCAACATGGTTGTAACACCTGAGTTTGCCAAACTGTTCAGCCTGGAGGGCGATATTCGTAATCTCTGCATTCTGCGTGGTGACATCTACAACCGTGATCCCAAGACTTTGCGCCCAACTAGCGAGCCATTTATGTATAAAGGCAAGCAAGTACACTTCACAGAGGACATCAAACTTGCTAAGCAGGACAACACCGTTGATGTGGGTAATACCGACGAGTCTATCCAGCAGGGCGCACACTCCATCAAGTGGTTCATCATTCCTAACGACTACAACAACGGCCGTAACCAGTCGAACGACCTGCCATTGTTCCGCTATGCCGACATTTTGCTGATGAAGGCTGAGGCTCTTGTACGTCTCGGACAGAGTGGTGCCAAGGATCTCTTCAACCAGATTCGCACGTATGCCGGTGCACCGACAATCAGCAACGAGCCTTCACTCGAGGATATCTATCAGGAGCGTGGCCGTGAGTTCTTCGATGAGAACTGGCGTCGCAACGACATGATTCGTTTCGGTCACTTCGAGGATGAGTTCTTCCCTCACTACAAGAACTTCCCCGATGCCAACTTCGACAAGCGTCACCGCATCTTCCCTGTTGAGCAGGAGATGCTTGACCTGAATCCTGGTTGGGTGCAGAATCCTGGTTATTAATCCGACGAACAAGCCTTTACGGCAATATAATAAGAAAGACGACCACCACACTGATGGTGGTCGTCTTCTTTAATTTTAAGATGTACCATGAAGAAGGAAACTTATATGAGCCAGAAAGCGTTTGCGGGCGAGAAACAACCTTCTATGAAACGGCGGTTGCTTGATCATGACTACTGCGGACGCCAGATGTATATGATCACCTTGGTCACCGAAGGACGGCGGCAACTCTTCGGTCGCGTGGTAGGCCGCAGCGATGGACTGCCAGGCTCTCCTGACGAGCCTCGTTGCGAACTGAGTGAGCTGGGCATGGCAGTGCGCAACAATTGGTACCACATTGCAGAACTCCACCCAGAGATAGAGGTCGTACAACTACAGATGATGCCCGACCATCTGCATGGCATTCTATTTGTGCGCCAGCAGATGGAGAAGCCGCTGGGGAAAGTCATCCTGGGCTTTAAGCAGGGCTGCAACAAGGAGTACCGCCGGCTGCTGGGCATGCCGTCTGTTGCTGTACTACAGCAACAAACAGGACTGCAACAAACAGGATGGCAACAAACTGGACAACAACAAACACGGCAACAAACAGGACAGCAACAAACACGGCAACAAACAGGATGGCAACAAAGGAAACCGCGAACTGAGGAACGCAAGCATGGATTGCTTTTCGAACCAAACTACAACGACAAAGTACTCATGAGGGCTGGGCAGCTGGAGACATGGAAACGCTACCTCAACGACAATCCACGACGGCTGCTCATGAAGCGTGAGCATCCCGACTTGTTTCGCGTGCAGCGCAATGTTGGCATTGCCGGTATGACATTCTCTGCCATTGGTAACCTTTTCCTCGTGCAGCGACCTGTCAGACTGCAGGTACAGTGCTCACGCAGCATGAATGCTGCTGATATAGAGGCCTATAAGTCGAGGATGCTGGCAGCAGCACGTAGCGGAGCGGTTTTGGTATCGCCCTCTATATCGCCTGGCGAGAAAGCGGTGATGAGAGCTGCTTTCGACGAGGGATTGCCTGTAGTGTTGCTTCAGGAAAATGGATTCACCGACTTGGCCAAACCGGGCGGAAAGCGCATGGAGGCTTGTTCACGTGGACAACTGCTCATTCTTGCTCCATGGCAGCACCATAACGAACGTATCAGTATCATACGCTCACAGTGTTTGTCGCTCAACGAGATGGCGAGGCAGATATGCCAATAGTTTGTTCCTCGTTCATCACTTGAGGGTAAAAGCCATTGGGTGATCAAATAGTGTCAGGATTATTGTACTTGATATTTAGGGAGCGGATTTCTTGTCCGTTCCTTATTTTTTTGTATCTTTGCGACATAAATCACATAAAAACCATAAAGAACATGAAAAATTTCGGATCGAAACCGTGGATGCTTCCACAACCCGTACTGATTATCGGTACATACAACAACGAAGGTAAAGCCAACGCCATGAATGCAGCCTGGGGAGGCACCTGGGACATGCATGAGATTATCATATCGCTGAGCAAACACCAGACAACCGACAACTTGGCTCTCAACGGTGAGCTGACCGTGGCTTTTGCTACCACCGAGACGCTGGTGGCTGCCGACTATGTAGGTCTGGTCAGTGGCCGAAACACTCCCGACAAGATGGAGCGTACGGGATGGACCATCGAGAAAGCCCCCAACGTGAATGCACCGTTGTTCAAGGAACTGCCCCTCACGATGGAGTGCCGCGTGAAGCAAAAGATTGACGAGTCGGAAACGGGCTACTATCTGGTGGCTGAGGTGGTGAACGTAGTGTGCGATGAGAAATACCTCGCCGATGACGGACAACCCGACGTGGCGGCCATGAACATCATCACCTACGACCCCGTGCATCATCACTACATCGAACTGGGCAAGGTGGTAGGAAAAGCCTTTGCCGACGGAAAGAAGCTAAAGTGACACGCTAAAAAGGGGGACAATGGGAAGGAGGAGGAAAAACAATACGGAAATAGAGTTTCTGTATCACAGGAAGTTTTTGCCCGACATGCTGAAAGAGGTGCTGGACGAACAAGAAATGAACGGGGTAGAGGATCTCATCCTGCTCATGCTGAAAGAAGGCTATGACCCCGAGAAGTTTTTCGAACTACCTCAGTATGTCGCCGACTTGGACTGTCTGACGCTGGATGACCTTGCCATAGAGAAAGGTTCGTATGCCGCATACCTTCATCATCGACTGCAAGAGTTTGAGAACGACAACTTCAGTACCATGCCCAGCGGACTGCTGCTGGGCAAGGAGTGCTCGGAGCTCTACATCCGTATACGGCTGAACAATGCTCCCGTGCTGATTTGGCGCGAGCTGTTCGTACCCTCCAACCTCTCGCTCGAACTACTCGCGCTGATTCTGATGAAGGCCATGGGGTGGCAGAATGTGCACCCGCACCAATTCCGACAAGGCGATACGCTCTTCAAAAACACCAACGACCTGCGGAAAGCACAAAGGATTCCCACACTGGGCAAGCGGCCCGCGATGTTCGACACCAACAAGATTGCCGTGGGCAACCTGCTGAAAGAAAAAGGCGACCGGATGAAGTTTGAGTACGACTTCGACAATATGTGGATACACGACGTCTGGCTGAAAGAAATCAGGGAATATACTCCCAAGAATCACTTCAAGGTGGAATTGGTCAGAGGCAGAGGTGCATGCCCGCCCGAAGGCAGCGGAGGTGTATGGGGTTATACCGACCTGATAGAGACCAGCCGGAAGCCACGCAAGAGGCAAAATGATAAAGCAAGGCTGGCACAGGTCGGCATGGACAAAAACTTCAGTCCCTATGTGTTTGACCTGGGCATGGCACGCTCTATCGTCAGCAACTACTGGAGTTACATTGAAGAAGAGATTGACGAGCGTTCTTGAGCGCTTTCAACAACAATAGCTAAAAACACGAACGAACGATGGAACAAGGAACATTTTACGAGATTTGCGGTATCATAGCTAGCGTAGCTATGGTCCTGGGGTATTTGCCACAGGCCATTCGTACCATCAAGACGCGCAATACCGACAGCATAGCCCTGCCCACCTTTTTGATGATGGGCATCGGCGGATTTTGCTTTATGCTGCAAGGACTGCTACACAAACCCGAGATTATCTGGTCGCTGTTTATCACCAACCTGATTACCACAGTGTGCAGTGGCATAGTCTTCGGCATCAAGATGTATAACGACTATTTCAAGAAGAAGATATAAAGACGAGCAAGCAATCGTCCGTCAGACGTTACAGCGATGAAAGACTATCCCGACAAGATGACACCCGCACAGGCACGCACGTTTCAAGAAGACGTGCTGAACATTGTGGCGCAGATACCACGCGGGCGGGTAACCACCTACGGCATCATTGCAGCATGGGCAGGATGGCCCAGTCATGCGCGAATGGTTGGCCGCACGTTGCGCTACTCGCCAGAGGCATGCGCCCTGCCCTGCCATCGGGTGGTGAACATTGCAGGCCGGACGGCTCCTGGCTGGAGTGCCCAGCGGGAACTGCTGCAACGAGAAGGGGTTGCATTCAAAGCAAACGGACATGTTGACATGCTTCGACATCTGTGGGAACCCGACACCGAACACTAAACACCAAGCCAATGCACATGCTGCTCACAGCACTTCTGCTGACTGTCGCCATAGAGGCAAACGCTGCCGCCAGCGACTCGCTACGACGGGTGGGATTCTCCCTGCTGGCGAGTCCTGCCTGGCAGATAGCCATGGACCAATATGAGCGGAAATGGCTGAAAGGGAAGAGGAGTTTCAGTCTGGGCGCAGAAATCAACTTCAGTGCCCTGCCCAACGACAGCGATGGTTTTGCACAAGACTACCACTACCCCACTCTGAGCATTGGAGCCAAACTGAGCCTCAACAACGGAGTCACCATGAGACGAACGCCCGACCCAGCCTGGGGCAAAGCCCAGATGGTTGACTACGACTCTCATCTGGGCGACATCGTGAGTGTTTATGGCGCTTTCGAGCGACCGCTCTTCCGAACCACCCATTGGCAATTAAGCTATCTGCTCAGGGCGGGTGTCGGTTACGGTCCACACAAATACAACCTTCACAACAATATTGACAACGAACTGATAGGGTCGCGTTTCAGCATCTACTTCGGAGGAGGCCTCACAGCTACATGGCAAGTGGTAGATGACTGGGCTCTCACCGTAGGAGTGTTGTATGGCCATCACAGCAATGGAGCACTCAACCGGCCAAACAAAGGCGAGAACCATGTAGGCCCCATGATGGGCATCAAATATACACCTTACAGTAAACAAGTGAAAAAGGGCGCACCGTTTGTCAGTCCGCCCTTTAATAAGTATTGGTATGCCGACTTCCGGATAGGCTTCGGTGGAAAGACCCTGCTAGAAGACTGGCAACTCACCCAGTTCAACACAGATCCTGATGATCCGGATTACCGTACAGACCATTTCCAGCTCTATGCATCTTATTCGGCACAAGCTGCCTTGATGTACCGCTATGCCCGACGATGGGCATCGGGCATCGGTCTGGATGTGTATTACGGAACATACTACCAACACGTTCGCGACCTTGACGTTGCTGCCGGCAATCATGTCAGTCACTCGCCATGGTCGGTAGGCATCTCGCTGCACCATGAGGCCTACTACCGGCAACTGTCCGTTGACATGGCCATCGGATATTATCTGTACCGACAGATGGGAACGCACGCAAAGACGATTGAAAAGCCTTATTACGAGCGCATTGGCGTGTTTTATACGCTACCGAGATTCCATCACATGAAAGTAGGTCTCAGTGTGAATGCCCATCGAACAAAGGCCGACTTGACCGAACTCATCGTGAGCATTCCGTTCCGACTGAGCCGTTAATCTGTCATCGGTATGAGATGACCTTGCAAAATCACCTGTCGGATGATGGGCGATGTATAGGCATACGGCAGAAAATCAACCGAAGGAATAGGCTCCGTAACGATGAGGTTAGCCACCTTTCCTTTCCCTATCGAGCCATACTCATGGCTGATACCCATAGCTGCTGCCGTGTTGATGGTAGCCGCATTGATAGCCTCGGCTGGCATGAGCCGCATCTTGATGCAGGCCAGCGACACCACAAACTTCATATCGCCTGAAGGCGTAGACCCCGGATTGTAATCACTGGCAATGGCCAAGGGCAATCCGGCATGGATGATTTTACGGGCTGGCGCAAAGGGCATATTCAAAAAGAAAGACGTGCCAGGCAATGCAGTGGGAATGGTCTCTTGCTCCTCGCCACTTGCTTCTTGCTTCTTGCCTCTTGCTTCTTGCCTCTTGCTTCTTGCCTCTAAAAGAATCTCAACATCCCTGTCGGTCATGCTTTCCAAATGGTCGACGCTGAGCGCATGGTGTCTGACAGCGACCTCCACGCCACCTGAGTCGGCCAGTTCCTGACCGTGGATTTTGCCTCGCATGCCGTATGTGGCACCAGCCTCCAGGATGCGCGCAGTCTCTTCGGGAGTAAAGAAGCCCTCGTCGCAGAACACGTCAATGAAATCGGCCAGCCCTTGACGGCCTACTTCAGGAATCATCTCGTTGACAATCAAGTCTACATAGTCGGCCTGCCGACCCTGATAGGCCCGTCCCACGGCATGGGCACCCAGGAATGTGCTCTTCACACAGAGAGGTGCTGTCTGCTTGATACGACGGATGACACGCAGCATCTTCAGTTCGTCGGCAGTGTTCAGTCCATAGCCACTCTTGATCTCAACGGCTCCGGTACCTTTGCGAATGATTTCCCACACCCGATGCATGGCTTGTTCGTAGAGTTCGTCTTCACTCATCTCGTGCAGGCGATCGGCTGAATTGAGGATACCTCCGCCACGACGGGCTATCTCGGCATAGCTCAATCCTTGTATCTTATCCACAAACTCGCCCTCACGACTACCTGCATAGACAATATGGGTATGCGAATCGCAGAACGATGGCAACACTGTACCGCCCTTGGCATCAAAGACCGTAGTCTCTGCCCCCAAGGAGATTTCATTAGAAGAAGGACCACCTGGTATTGCAGCCCCTTCGGGGTCAGGATAGGGAGCTTTCCCCCACTCTTTTATTCTGCCGTCTTCTATCAGAAGCCAGGCATCATGAATGGTTTCCAGATGGGCCATTTCAGCACCTCGCAGGCACGACCGTCCTTGGTCGATGCCTGCGAGAGTACCTATGTTCGTGATGAGCAGTCTGTTCATAGCGGATTGTGAGTACGAAGGAACTGGATGGATTGCTCTATATGCGGATACATCAACTCGTCGTTCAAGATGAACGGCACCACCTTGCGATACTCATCATGCAACTGAACTATTGCAGGCGACGATTTGAGCGGCAGACGGAAGTCGAGTGCCTGTGCAGCATTGAACAACTCAATGGCCAGCACGCGTTCGGTGTTGAGCACCACCTTATATAATTTAATGGCAGCATTGGCACCCATCGACACAAGGTCTTCCTGATCCTGACACGACGGGATGCTGTCTACCGACGAAGGCATGGCCAGACTCTTGTTGAGCGACACCACCGAGGCGGCAGTATACTGCGTAATCATGAATCCACTATTGACACCCGGGTTGGCCACCAAGAAACTGGGCAGTCCGCGTGTGCCCGACACGAGACGGTAGATACGACGCTCGGAGATGTCTGCCAGCTCGCTCATGGCAATCGACAGGAAGTCGATGGGCAAGGCGATGGGCTCTCCATGGAAGTTACCGGCAGAGATAATCAGGTCGTCCTCGGGACAGACTGTGGGGTTGTCGGTAGCAGAGTTAATCTCGATATCGATGACCGACTTCACATAACGGATGGTATCTTTCACGGCACCATGCACCTGTGGAACGCAACGGAACGAATAGGGATCCTGCACGTGAGCCTTGATGTTGTTGATGAGCTGACTGCCCTCCAACAGCTCGCGCATACGCTTGGCCGTCTCAATCTGTCCCAGATGCGGACGTACGGCATGCACAGCATGGGTGAACGGTTCTATGCGCCCGTCGAAAGCATCGAGCGACATGGCAGCAATCTTGTCGGCCCAGGCGCTGAGGCGTTTGGCCTGCAACAGAGCCCATACGGCAAAAGCACTCATGTTCTGGGTACCGTTGAGCAGTGCCAGTCCTTCTTTCGAAGCCAGTTCGATGGGCTTCCAACGCTTTTTGTGGAGGATTTCCTCTCCCGACATGATTTTACCTTGGAACTCCACCTCGCCCAGACCGAGGAGCGGCAGACAGAGATGGGCCAATGGCACCAAGTCGCCCGAGGCTCCCAGCGAGCCTTGTTTGTAGACAACGGGGTAAATGTCGTTGTTGAAGAACTGGATGAGGCGCATCACCGTGTCCATCTTCGCACCTGAATAGCCATAGCTCAACGACTGAATCTTGAGCAACAGCATGATTTTCACGATGTCGGTGGGCACACGCTCGCCCGTACCACAGGCATGACTCTTGATGAGGTTCACCTGCAGGCGCGACAGTTGGTCTTTGCCAATGCTCACATTGCAGAGCGATCCGAAGCCCGTGGTCACGCCATAGATAGGCTCTCCGTTATTACTGATTTTCTTGTCCAGATAGTTGCGGCAGCGGCGAATGCGCTGCTTGGCATCCTCGCTCAGTTCGAGTTTGGCACCTCCGTAAATGATTTCACCGATTTTCTCGATGGTTAGGTGTTCGGCAGATATGTAGTGTGTCATTGCTTTTTTTGTTTTTTTTCTAGGTTTCCCTAAGAGTTTCTAGGTTTTCCTAGGGGTTCCTAGGCTTTCCTAGGAGTTCCTAGGGAATCCTAGGTTTTAGAATTGATTAATAATTTGATCGTCTACTAGGTTGGGCAGGGTTACTTTCAGGCCTGGTGTGCGCTCCATTTCACGGCGGATGGCGTCCATCGAACCATTGTTGCGCGCCCACGAACGACGGGCGATGCCGTTGTTGACGTCCCAGAAGAGCATCTCACGGATGTGGCGCTCACTGTCGTCACTACCATCGATCACCATGCCGAAGCCACCATTGATGACTTCACCCCAGCCTACTCCACCGCCATTATGGATGCTCACCCATGTGGCACCCCGGAAGGAGTCGCCAATCACGTTCTGCACAGCCATGTCGGCACAGAACTGCGAACCGTCGTAGATGTTGCTGGTCTCGCGGAAAGGAGAGTCGGTACCACTCACGTCGTGATGGTCGCGGCCCAGAACGACGGGTGCCGACAGTTCGCCACGACGGATGGCATCATTGAAGGCCAGTGCAATCTTGGTGCGGCCCTCACAGTCGGCATACAGGATGCGAGCCTGCGAGCCTACCACCAGTTTGTTCTTACCTGCCTCTTTAATCCAATGGATGTTGTCGGCCATCTGCCCCTGAATGTCAGCAGGAGCCGTCTTCATGATGTCCTCCAGCACCTCTGCAGCCAGACGGTCGGTTGTCTCGAGGTCTTTCGGGTCGCCCGACGAGCATACCCAACGGAAAGGACCAAAGCCATAATCGAAAAACATCGGACCCATAATATCCTGCACATACGACGGATAACGGAAGGTGCCGTCGGCCTTCATGATGTCTGCTCCGGCACGGCTCGACTCCAAGAGGAAGGCATTGCCATAGTCGAAGAAGTACATGCCGCGGGCTGTGAGTTTGTTGATGGCAGCCACCTGTCGGCGCAGCGATGCCTGCACGGCCTCTTTGAACTTTGCGGGCTCGGCGGCCATCATCTGCTTGCTCTCCTCAAGAGTCAGGCCCACAGGATAGTAGCCACCCGCCCACGGATTGTGGAGCGAGGTCTGATCGCTGCCCAGGTCAACGCGAATATCTTCCTCGGCCAGTCGTTCCCAAAGGTCAACCACATTGCCCACATAGGCCATCGAGACGACACGTCTCTCCGCAACGGCCTTGCGCACAGCAGGTATCAACTCGTCAAGACTGGTGTGCAACTCGTCTACCCATCCCTGGTCGTAACGTTTCTGGGCAGCCTTCGGATTGATCTCGGCCGTCACGCTCACCACACCGGCAATATTACCGGCCTTCGGCTGAGCACCCGACATACCACCCAGTCCGGCGGTGACAAACAGTTTCATGTTGTCGCCACCCACTTTACGGGCAGCATTCAACACGGTGATGGTAGTGCCATGAACGATGCCTTGCGGACCGATATACATATACGAGCCGGCGGTCATCTGTCCATACTGGCTCACACCCATGGCATTCATGCGCTCCCAGTCGTCGGGTTTCGAGTAGTTGGGAATCACCATTCCATTGGTCACCACCACACGTGGAGCATTCTTGTGCGACGGGAACAGGCCCAGTGGATGACCACTATACATCACGAGCGTCTGCTCGTCGGTCATCTCTGAGAGGTATTTCATCACCAGCCGGTACTGCGCCCAGTTCTGGAAGATGGCTCCGTTGCCACCATAGATAATCAGTTCGTGCGGATGTTGTGCCACGCGCGGGTCCAGATTGTTCTGAATCATGAGCATGATGGCAGCAGCCTGGCGGCTACGGGCAGGGTATTCATCGATAGGACGGGCATACATCTCGTAGCTGGGACGATAACGGTACATATAGATGCGCCCGTAGTTCTTCAGTTCCTCGGCAAACTCGGGAGCCAGCTGGGCATGCAGTTCCTTGGGGAAGTAGCGCAGCGCATTGCGCAATGCCAGCCGTTTCTGCTCGGGAGTGAGAATGTCTTTGCGCTTAGGCGCATGGTTGATATCAGGGTCGTAAGGTTTTGGTTCCGGCAGGGTAGCCGGAATGCCAAGTGCAATCTCTTCTTTAAATGATAAGTTCATGGTCATATAGTTTTTTATGTTTTTTCTAGTTAGACTAGGATTGCCTAGGACAGCCTAGGTTTTCCTAGGAATGTCTAGAATTTCTAGGCATTTCCTGGAAAGGGTTATAGCTTTTGCTCAACAATCGCCATGATTTCTTTTTCGGCGGCATTTGCCTTCTCAATCAGGGTGTTGGCTTCGGCAATGAGGCTTTCGGCTGTTGCGCGGTCTTTCAGACTACCGGCATTAATCTTCACGTTCAGTCCGGCTCCCAATACGGCGGCACGGGCAGCCAAGGCTCCCACACCGGCATCGCTCACGCTGTTGGGATTGCCCGTCTCGGCCATTGCCTTGCAGATGTCGAAGGCACGGAACGATGCCTGCATGGTGTGCAGAGGCACCTGTGTGGCGTAGAGCGTAGCTTCCTGGATGGCTTTCGAACGGGCAGCCTTGTCCTCATCGGTTTTCTTCGGCATTCCGAAAGCAGCCATAATGCAGTTGAATGCCTCGGTGTCCTCGTCCACCAAATGCAGCAGCTCGGTCATGAGCGCCTGTCCCTGGTCGGCCCACTTTGAGAACTCATCCCAACGGTCATCCCATCCGGGCTTGTGGCTGGAGAGGTTGGCCACCATCGTTCCCAGGGCTGCACCCAAGGCACCCATATAAGCAGAGATAGTACCACCGCCAGGAGCCGGTGATTCGCGTGAGGTCTCTTGTGCGAAGCCCTTCACGGTGAGGTCGACCAGTTTCTTGCCCGTCTCATTGGCATCCTCCAACAGGTATTCGATGACTTTCTCGCGTGGATTAAACGGCTTGAGATCGTCCAGTCCCATGCTCTTAATGGCAATGTTGATGATGTCTTCCTCGGGAATACCCACCGAGCGGTGTTGCTTCTCCAGGAAATACTTACCGGCATCGATAAGCGTCTTCTTCGGAATAAGTCCTACGATCTCCGTTCCGGTGACGCGAATGCCACGGTTCTGTGCGCAGCGGCACACCTCATCAAAGGCCACATGCAGTGGGGTAACACTCAGGTTGGTCATGTTCATCGACACCTGGGCAATGCCATATTCATCGATAAACCAGCCAATGGCTTTTGTACATTTCAAGGTGCCCGGCTTCATGATGGGGTTGCCCTCGGCATCTTTAATGATTTTGCCAGTGATGGGGTTGCCCTCACGGAAGGGACGTCCTTTCTCGCGCACGTCGAAGGCGATGGCATTGGCACGGCGGGTTGAAGTGGTGTTCAGGTTATAGTTCACGGCAATCAGAAAATCGCGTGCGCCAACAGCCGTACATCCTGTGCGTGCCACGTCGTCGTCGATGGGACGGGCACCAAAGTCGGGCTGCTTGCCCTCTGTGGAGAGTTTCTCGGCCAGAGCCTCATATTCGCCCTCACGGCAGACGGCCAGGTTCTTCCGTTCAGGAGTGAAAGCGGCAGCCTCGTAGCAGTAGCAAGGTATGCGCAACTCGTTGGCAATGCGCTCGGCCAACTGACGGGCAAGAGCTGCACACTCCTCCAGCGTGATGCCTGCCACGGGAATCAGCGGCAGCACGTCGGTAGCTCCCATACGCGGGTGGGCACCATGGTGCTGGCGCATGTCGATGAGCTGTGCGGCCTTGCGCACGCTGCGGAAGGCAGCCTCCATCACCTCGTCGGGACTTCCCACAAAGGTAACTACCGTGCGGTTGGTGGCCTCGCCCGGGTCTACATCCAGCAGGCGTACCCCCTTCACGGCCTTAATCTCATTGGTAATCTGGTTAATGACATTCATGTCGCGGCCCTCGCTGAAATTGGGCACGCACTCGATAATTTGTTTTTCTATAGCCATGGTTGTTTCAAAGTATGATTCAGGTACATAAAAAATACGGTGCAAAATTAACGCTTTTGCACCGTATTACCAAATATTTTTGGTATAAATTTACACCTTATTTATCGTAGGCATGCACGGGATAGTCGGTGGTGAAGTGCAGGCCGCGGCTCTCTTTGCGCTCCAGAGCGAAGCGGGTGATGAGATAGCCCACATTGATCATGTTGCGCAACTCGCAGATATCCTTGCTGGCCTTGACACGCTTGAAGAGGTTTTCGGTCTCCTCGTAGAGCATGTCCAGACGATCCCAAGCACGATGCAGGCGCAGGTCGCTGCGCACGATGCCCACATAGTTCGACATAATCTGTCCCACCTCCTTGATGCTCTGCGTGATCAGCACCTTCTCTTCGTTGGTCATGGTGCCCTCGTCGTTCCACTCGGGTATCTTCTCGTTGAAGTCGTACAGGTCTACATGCTCCAAAGAGTGCTTAGCAGCAGCCTCGGCATAGACCACAGCCTCGATGAGCGAGTTGCTGGCCAGACGGTTGCCGCCATGCAGACCGGTGCACGAGCACTCACCCAGTGCATAGAGACGATCGATGCTGGAGCATCCATTCAGGTCGACCTTGATGCCGCCACACATATAGTGGGCTGCCGGCCGTACGGGAATATAGTCGGTGGTGATGTCGATGCCTATTGACAGGCACTTCTGATAGATGTTGGGGAAGTGGTGGCGCGTCTCGGCGGGATCTTTGTGCGTCACGTCCAGGCACACATGGTCCAGTCCGTGTATCTTCATCTCCTTGTCGATAGCACGGGCCACGATGTCGCGCGGTGCCAGCGAGAGGCGCTCGTCGTACTTCTCCATAAATGTCTCACCATTGGGCAGTTTCAAGATGCCGCCATAACCGCGCATGGCTTCAGTGATGAGGAATGCGGGATGTGTCTCACCGGGATGGTGAAGCACGGTGGGATGAAACTGCACAAACTCCATGTCGGCTACTGTTCCCTTGGCGCGATAGACCATGGCAATGCCGTCGCCCGTGGCAATGATGGGGTTAGAGGTGGTCTCGTAGACGGCGCCACAACCACCCGTGCACATCACGGTGACCTTCGAGAGATACGTATCTACCTTCTGGGTGTCGGGGTTGAGCACGTATGCACCATAGCAATTGATATAAGGGGTGCGGCGTGTGACGCGGGCGCCCAGATGGTGCTGGGTGATAATCTCCACGGCAAAGTGGTTTTCTTTCACCTCGATGTCGGGGCAATTGCGCACTGCCTCCATCAGTCCTCGCTGAATCTCTGCTCCCGTGTCGTCGGCATGGTGCAGAATGCGGAACTCCGAGTGTCCGCCTTCGCGATGCAGGTCGTAGCTGCCATCGGCCTTCTTGTCGAAGTTCACACCCCAGCTCACCAGTTCCTTAATCTGGCTGGGGGCCATCTTGATGACCTGCTCCACGGCAGCGCGGTCGCTGATGTAGTCGCCGGCTATCATGGTATCTTCTATATGCTTTTCGAAATTGTCGAGCTCAAGGTTCGTCACAGAGGCCACACCGCCTTGAGCGAACGATGTGTTGGCCTCGTCGAGCGATGTCTTGCAAATCATGCATACCTTGCCTTTCTTGGCTCTGGCCACCTTCAAGGCATAGCTCATACCGGCTACTCCGGCACCAATAATGAGGAAATCGTACTTATGTATCATGGTTGTTCTATGATGTGTTTTATCATTAATCACGGTGCAAAGTTAAAAAAATAAATGAAAAACCATGCATCGCAGCCACAAAATGTTGCATTTTGAAGATAAAAACGTCGGAATCTTCCACATTCGGCACCATCACATTAGAAAGACGACTCAATACTTCTGTTAAACCCTATTTTTGTCAACTCATTCAATATACTACAGGTTTTTGTGGGATTCACCAAGGATGATTTTAGGGTTTCTAAAAGGCTATTCTGGAATCGCAGAAGGCTACTCTAGAACGCTAAAGGACATGTTTGTGAAGCGTAAAAGGCATATTTAAGTGGCGTAAAAGGCATATTTAAGAGACGCAAAAGGCATATTAGAGAAACGCAAAAGGCATAGTTCGTGTTGCAGCGAATTACACGATAGGAAATTAGGTGGGTCTAAACTACCAGTTTGGTTACTTGTAACTACCAGTTAGGTTGGTTGCAACTACCACTTAGGTTGGTTGCAAAACTGACAAATTGCCTTTTTCTGATTTCACTTG
>DEJV01000070.1 GCA_002353525.1 Prevotella sp. UBA2739 | reverse complement strand
CACTGAGTTGCAACCTAATTGATGCTGAGTTGCAACTTCATTTTTTGGCATAAGCAAAAGTTTATGGAATGGGAAACTGCATCAAAAAAAATAGTGAAGTGCCATGTTGCATTTCACTATTCTTTGATTGCCACCATGATGGCGGTCAGATATTTTGGTCATCGGAGCATTAGTGTCCCTTGCTCTCCAAGGCCATGATATTCATGAGTGCCGTGTAGAGCATGTTTGTATCCATGTCAAGCAGCTGCTCACGGATAAAGCGAGACGCTTTTTTCTTGGTTGCCTCATCACTATTGCCGAATTTCGTAGAAAGACCTTCCAGAAGACCAGCCTGACCTGTTTCACTGATCTTTGTGAAAAGCGAGCGGCAGAGTTGCAGATACTGGTCGCCGTCGCCGTCGTATGCCTCCATCAGTTTCACACTACTGTCATAAATACCGTTCTTGTTCAAGCCCAACTGTTTGAGATTCTTTTTAAAGGTATCCATGCTCTCTTTCGTGGCTGGCATCGATCCTGAGAGAACAGAATAGACATCACGCTGGAAGAGGTTACCAACGAGTTTGTTGATTTCTTCCTTCACTTCTGCAGGGAACTTCTTCATGTTAGCCATCATGAACTTGGCAGCCTCATCCTCTGTAGACTGAGTATATTCCCTATAGACGAACATATTTTCGGCTTTGAGACGGTCGGCATCAGACAGACCAGCAAAATAATCGGTCACGATCTTACGGGCCTCTGCCAATTTCTCATCCCTGCCAGAACGACTGTTATAGGCATCTTCGGTCATGAATCCAGCATATTTCTTGATCAGGTCGGCTGTACGTTCACCACCCTCATAACGCTCCTTCATCTTCTCGGGAGTAGAGTTAGGGTCGAGCAGACGCTCAATCTCTGCAATAAAGCCATCTGGCTGTTTTCCGCCCACCATACGGGCAACCTCACTCTTGTCGGGGTTCAGGAGCAAGAAGGTAGGATAGGCATTTACTTTATAAGTTTTGGCAATCTCGATGCCCTCCCCTTTCTCTGCATCAATCTTGAGACATACAAACTTCTCGTTCATGAAGTCACCCACCTTTTTCTGTGGGAACACATCACGGGCCATCATCTTACAAGGTCCGCACCACGAGGTCATTACGTCAACAAATACTAACTTTCCCTCCGACTTAGCTGCAGCAGCTGCTTGGTCGAATGTTAATTCTCGGAAATTGGTCTGTGCCTGTACAGTCATTGTCAACATCAGACAGATGACTGAAAATAAAATCTTTTTCATCGTTTATTATTATTAATCGTATGCACTAAAAGCATAATAGAATCCATATTTCATATATAAGGAGCTGGTGCTGTTCAGGTATCTTACCTTGCACACTTTTCCTGTTCCTTCTACTGTCTTCACTGGTTTGCCCACAGGTGCACCACCATTGGTCTCATAGAGATACAACTTATAATTATTACCACTCTGGGTGCCCACTATCAGGTAGTTGAACGGTGTACCAGAGGTATCATCATCCCAGAACTGGTTAACGACAAAGTTGATATATTCACCTGATGGGATACCCTCCGGTTTGATCTCCACCTCACTGAAATCGCCGGTATTGGTGATGCAAGCATAGAGTTTACCGCCCTCAGCACAGTAAATATAAGAGGCAGAACTGCCATTGGTAGCATAATGTTCAGCCTTTGCCATGTGAGAGTTGGGATCCAACTTGACACGACTATTCAGATACTGTCCTGAGAAACTGCCGTCGATCATGTAGAGGTAGCGATCTTGGTTGGCATTATTACGCAGGATGACATACCCTCTTTCTGTCCAAGCGGCATAGCTGTAGCTGCAATGCAGACAGTCGTAGTTGGTAAGATTCTGCGTGATATCCTCCCCGCCCATGGTTGCATCAGTAAGCGGATAGGGATTGAGCAGATAGTCGAATGCGTAGATGCCATGAGTTGTGGGATTCCAATAGGCACCGCCACCATCAGCAGCAAAGTCGATATAGTAGTAAGGACTGCCGTTACATTCTACATCCGGCATACCGAACTGGCCTGTTCCTCCAGAGAAAGAATAGAATCCTTTTGAAGATATCAGCATGGCATTAAAGGAACTGGCAAAGGTACCATAGATAACCTCATCGGTAGAACTATCATCGAAGAAGATATTTGTACGATCGAGGATTCTCTTCATATCCGTAGAACGATAGAAGCCAAAGTCTTTCTCTGAAGAGATAATCAGTCCATTGGTGGCTTCCACCTCGTCGTTATCTTGATTGATATAGTTCTGGTCGTACATCTGACAGAGGTTAGCTGGTTTACCCGGCATGGGTTGTCCGTCGATCTTCGTCAGCAGATTTTCTGCCAGATTCCAAGTGAAATCAAGCTCGTCAAGCTCGGTATTACCATCAGCTGTTTCTTTCAGGATATAGAAACCTTTTGAGAAGTTCGTCTGTACGGTGAGCATGGCATATGCCAAAGCTGCATTTCCAGTAATTGTATCTGTGACAGAGAGACGTATCTGGTATTTACCAGGAGCGACGTTCACCTCATAGTCGAGATCCTTTGTCGTACCGATTTCTATCGGTTGAATGGTATCACCCTGAGCAGTGGTAGTACCTGTCTTCTCGTTGATCAGGATCCATTTGTACTGTATCTTATCATCGGAAGGTCCTGTTTCCACTACTGGATGTATCTGAAGTCTGTCGTTCACATAGGCCGTCTTCTCGTAGGCGCTCTCAATACCATCGATGGTAATGCGCGTCACTGGATTTTCCCATGCCGTACTGTCGTCGTCAAAACAGGAAGACACCAGCAGCATCAATGAACACATGAGTGCGAATGAAAATATTTTCTTTTTCATCTTGATGAATTTTAATGGTTTAACTAGCATAGACATCAACAATCTCGACGATGGTGCCGTCGGCTTCTTTCAACACATCGAGACCCTTTGCAACTCGCTCTGCGTTTACCTCATCGAGTCGTTTTGACATCTTACGAACTAAATACTTCAGGTAGTTGGAATCTCCCTTGATAAGCGATTCGATATACTCATCATCCCACTTCTTACCCGTCTGTTCGATGAGGAACTGATGCTTGACAACACCATACTCACCGAAATAGTCAGAACAATGCAAGGCATACTGCGGGAAGTATCGCTCCAGTCCGGGAATAGGATATGCTGCATTCCATGCGGAGGGCTCAGATAACATATCGGTCATCTCGATCAAGCGGGTAGAGAACTCCTCGAAGCCCAGCTGGAAATATTCATTCTCCTTGAAACCGAACTTCAGCGTGACAGCTTCGTTCTTCAGACTGGGGTCGCGCAGGATGATAACCGGAAGTTTTGTAGTCGCCCTATTGGCGGGTATCACATACAGATGACTAACGGATGGATCATCGAAAGCTACGTAGTGTTTTCCCGGCACAGCCTGGACACCATCTGAAGGCAACTGCTGCAATGTAACGGGACGCTCATGGTCGGAGGTGAATCCCATGGTCTGCACGTCGAACCACAAGGTGTCACGCTCTCTGTCTGAGCTGCCATAGATAAAAGAATAGGTGGTACGTGCAAGACTCTCGTTGAAACCGGCACGACTGTTCAGATCATAATAGAAATTCAGTCTGCACGTCTCAGTATTATACACTTCCAGGTCTTTCTCACATGAGGTGAGCGACAGGAAGCCAATGGCAAGGAGCAAGAGGCACGAGAAGGAGCTCTTCTTCTGATTGCTTGCCAACTTTATTTTTTCATATATGCTCATCATAATTATCAAATATCAATTATCATTATTTTATGAGTGCAGGATCGTATTCAGTAGCAGGGAGCGGAATGATGTAGTCATCCTCTTTAATCATCTCAGAGTTCCACAGCATCGTGGGGGCAGCTTTTCTCTTATAGGTGAAGAACATCTGCCCTTCACCAAACAGCTCGCGACGATACTCGTTGACGATTTCCTCACGTGCCTGCTCCAATGACTCAAATGGTGTATAGAGCGTGAAGGAACATGCAGACATATAAGTATCGTAGAGTGACTGTACCTCTGTCAGTGAGTTGCTGGTTTCCATGGCAATGAGATAAATCTCGGAGAGACGCAGCATCGGGATAATCTGCAGTTTTGTCACTAAAATGTTTGAACCACTGTTCTTACTCTCATCATACCAGTATTTCTTCAGTGTCGGAGCTACTTTGCTGCCGACATCCTTAGCCAGACGGTTCCATTCGTTCAGGTAGCGGTTATGAGAGGCGGTAGCTCCAGGAATCGATGCGTACAACTCGTTCAGCATGTCGTTGGTGATAGAGAAATAATAGTCGCGCACCTGTTTGTCCAGTCCGCCAAGAAGCACCTGATTAGCATAGTCGTTCACATTGTACTTACTCAGATAGAACAAGCATTCCGACGGCAGACCGTTGTAGCCGTTCTGTAAATCGCTGATACCGCTGAGTGAAATAACAGGATTACCGTCAGCGCCCTTGGCATTGATAATCTCCATGGCAATGGTATGTGCCTCAGTTGTCTTACCCAGATAGAGAGCCATACGGGCATGAAGAGCACGCACGGCCCAATAGTTCAGACGTGACTGGCGGTAATACTTGAAGTCGTCTTCTACTGCATTGCCGGGGCTGTTCAGTTGTGTGAAAGTGCTTTCGAAAATAGGGTCGCTGCCTTTTAGCAGTTGCTCTGCTGCCTCAAAGTCTTTCGATAGGTTTTCCACATATTCGCTGAATGAATAATATGCCGGCATTTCGTCTATGCTGGTTGTGTAAGAATAAGGCAGTTTGACAGTTTTTGTCCCGCCTTGTGGCAGTTGTCCGAAAAGTCGGAGCAAATCGAACTGGCAATAGGCACGGATAGCGTAAGCCTCACCCTTGATCATGTCGTGGGCCTTAGTGTCAGCAATATTACTGCCTTTCTCCTCGATGTTCTTCAGAATCACATTCGCCGTTGTAATGACAGTGAACGCGCTGGCATAGATATTCTTGAAGGCAGCCTGCGGCTCATCCTTAGAATAGTCGTGGTTGGAGAGATAGTATTTTGCCGGGTCACCGGTCTCGGTGGCTGGATACCATAGATCGGCCAGACACTCTATGTCCGTCATGGTCATGCGCTGTCCGTAAAGATTGGTAGCACCCATCTTCATATAACAGCCCGTCAGTGCATCACGAAACCCTTTGTAGGTTTCAAACTGGTCTTGTTCTTTTTCAATATTCTCACCGCGGACATCGAGCCAGTCGTCACAAGATGACAACAAGCAGGGCAAGAACAGCAGGAAACAGAAGAATAATCCAGATGCCTGTATCTTTTTATATTTATATGTACTCATAATTATCTATTTTCAATTTTCTATTATCAGTTAGAACAAGAGCTTTACGCTTGCCTGAATGTTGCGGGCAAAAGGATAGCTTGTACCGCGTTCCATACGGATGGTACCCCAGTGGATAAGGTCGTTCATGTTCAGGGCAAAGATAGCCGACTGCAACTTAAAATTGTTTTTCAGCCAGTTGTTATGCAATTTGTACTGCAAGCTGACACTCTGAAGCTCCAATACGTTGTTGTCCATCACATAGCGTGACGATGCTTTTGAGGTCGTCGAACCGAATTTACGGAAGAACACCACGTCGCCCTCCTGGAACCAACGGCTTGTCAGCACTCGCTCGTCAACGTTTCTTTGCAGGAGCGTATTCAGCGTCACCTCCACACGGTCGCGCAAAGTGGAGTTGTACATCTTGCCTCCCCAGTAATAGCCGAAGGAAGCGTTCAGCGTGAAGTCTTTCCACTGCACCATCGTATTCAGGTTTCCGCGGTATTTCGGATCGGCACTGCCGCAATACACCTTATTAGACTCCTTCCACACATCTGTGAAGTTACCGTCCTTATCCAGATAAAGCTCCTTACCGGTACTTGGGTCGATGCCCAGAGAGCGCACGGCATAGATAGCATTCTGCGGATAACCCTCGTAGAAAAGGTTCTGAATACCGGTTCCGGTATCGGAATACTGATCAATCGCATCGCTCAGCATGAAAGCTTCTGTCTGATCCTTGATAGCCTGCGACAGTTTGGTAATCTCGTTATGGTTATATACCAGCTGACCGCCAATCAACCAGTTGAACTGATGTGCACGGTCGCGGATCACATACACCTGCAAGGATGCCTCCCAACCCTTGTTTCTTACCTCACCGATATTGGCTCTGTAAGAGGGGAATCCCATAGAGAGCGGCATATCCATGGAAGAAAGCAGGTTGTTGGTGTTCTTGATATAGTATTCGAACGTACCTTTCACTCGGTTTTCCCACAATCCGAACTCTGTTCCCACGTTGAACTCCTTGGTGAGCTGCCATGTCAGGTCGGGGTTACCCAGTCCGCCCAGCTCTGCACCAGTCCAGTTCATATACCGGTTGTCGGTAACATAATTGAAGTAGGTATATGCGTCGGTCTCCAGTGCTCCTGAGGCAGCACCCGTCTCACCATAGCTGGCTTTCAGGCGCAACATATTAATCACCTTATTGTTTTTGAGGAATGCCTCGTTGTGCAGGTTCCATCCTATACCGCCACTATAGAAGGATGAGTATTTCTTCTCGCTGCCATAGGTAGAGTTTCCGTCAATACGGTAGGAGAAGTCAACATAGTATTTTCCGCCATAGGTATAGTTCACGTTACCAGTCAGTCCGAACATGCGGGTCTTGGTGTTTGAGCCATAAGGCATCTCGTTCTGGGCATACATGCGGGCATTGCCGATTTTAGCCTGAGCATCATTAGAGATGCCCTCGAAGGCTGCGGTAAACCCGTCGTAGTTGTTTTGGCGCATCGACCAGTTGGCACCCACATAGAGTGAATGTACATCCCGGAACACTTTGTTGTAGGAGAGTGTGATGTCCGTATTGAATGAGAACGACTTGCCGCTGGTGTAACGGTAGTAACCTCGGCGGAGGAAACCGTCGCCCGTAGTATATTGACCAGAGGTATCGTTCTGATAATAAGTATCTTCCGGTGAGCGGAAGAAATTCGTCTCACTGTCATTCTTCGAGATACCGAACTGTCCGCGCAATGTGAGTTCTGGTAGTATCTGCCAGTCAACGGCAAAGTTGTTGGTCAGTTCTTGATAGCCCGACTTGTTGAAACTTCCGAGTGTTGCGTTATAGAGAGGGTTCTCAACCATACTTCTGAAACGCATATAAGTGTCGAAGAACTTTTGTAGGTTTCCGTCCTCATCGTATGGTGCATAATAGGGCTGCATGTTCACATAGTCGCTGAATGTGCCGTAAGGACTCTCTTTAGAATTATTGATACCTACAGAGGTGTAGTTACGGAAAGTGAGGTTCTTAAAAGTATAAAGCAAAGTAATACCTCCGTTGAAGATTTTACGGTTACTGCCTTTCATGGCGCCCTCTGTATCTTTCCATTGTGCGTCGGCTGCCCAGCGGAACTCTTGGCTGCCTCCTTCTATACGCAAGTTATAGCGCTGACCGACACCTGTACGCAGTGGTTTCGACAACCAGTCGGTATCCACACCGCGCAGCACATCATAATGACGTTTGTTGTAAGCGTCCTTATAGTAGAAATCAAAACTGCTCATGCTGTCGTCTATGCCATAGGGATAGTCGAACAGTCCTGCCATGCGCTCTAACTCCAACTTATCGGCTGCATTGAGCAGATGATAACTCGTGAGGTCAGGCACTTCTAATGTCAGGCCAGCCTCTACGTTCACTCTGAGCTTTCCGGGTTCCGGCTGTTTTGATACGACAACGATGACACCGTTGGCACCACGTGATCCGTAGATAGCTGTAGCGGCGGCATCCTTCAGGATGTTGATCGACTCAATCTCTTCGTCGTTATAGTCCATCAGCTTTTGCAGCGAAATTTCAAAACCGTCCATGATGATGAGCGGGGTATTGGGGTTGCTCGACTGTCCGGCATTGAATTCCTCTACGCTCATAGGCAATGAAGATGTGCCTCGAATGTTGATATTGGGCAGGTTGTTGGGGTTAGAACCATTGAGGTTGTCCAAGCTGAAGTTGATAGAGGCATCCACATTTTTCAGTGTCTGGAGCAGATTTTGGCCTCTGTATTGCTGCAGCTGTTCCTTGTCGATGGTGGACACAGAACCGGTGTAGCTCTCCTTGGCTTTGCGGAAGATACCCGTTACGACCACCTCGTCGATGCTGTTGTCGGAGTGCATCACAATGTCGCGTTTCACGTCGGCAGTTCCCTGGGCGATGTCAATATACTCGTTGGCCAGTCCTACGTAAGAGAATTTCAGCATGGTGGGCTCTACGGGAATCTTGAAGGTGTAGTAGCCATCGGCATCGGTGACCGTGCACACGCGGCTCTCGCCAATGCAAACGGGCACGCCAATCAACGGGTCGCCGCTCTCATCGCGCACGTAACCGCTGATGACACGCTCGCGACCAGAGAGCTGGCCGGTGAAGTCCTGGCTGCTGATGATGATGTCTTTGCCGCGCAGCGTGACAAAGAGCTTGTGGGGAGCAACGATGTTTCTCACCACATTGATGGCCTCCTGATCTTTAGCTTTGTAGGTGACGTTGAACCTGAGGTCGGAAGAATTGAACTGGATTCTCGCTCCGGAGAGCCGCTGAATGTCGCGCATAGCCTCGGCGGCAGGCTTCTCTCTGAAGTCTACCGTGATGCGTTTGTCGGCCTGCGCCCACGCAGTGAGCATGCAACTGAGGAGAATCGCCAACAGAAGAGTTCTTCTGGAAGGATGATGATTTTGTGCTTTCATGTCCTCTTTTGTTAATAAATGAATAATGCTATTTGAAAGAGTAACGCATGAGTGTGCGATGTGGTATATTTAAAAGATGTTAATATCAACTTGTGGGAATGTTTTGACATGTCAATTGATGCAGGAAAACGGGGCTGTTCAAAAAAGAAGGGTGGGCTTCTCAATACCGTTTGTCGGCAGTTTGTTGCAGTACAGATGCTTTGTACTACTAGTACAAGGCCTTTGTACTATTGTACAAAGCCTCTGTACTTAGCAGAAAAACGTTCTTGCGCCTTTTTGACAGCCTCGTTTTTGTATTTGAAACGGTTCTTGAGCTGATTTATTCGACAATCAGTTGGTGGTTGGCCACGGTGATGTGATGGTTAGAGAGCAGATTGAGGCGCTCTACAATCTCGCTCACGCCCTCTTCTTTATCGACCACAAGGTGTATTTTGTCGGTCAGTGTAGTGCTGTCGCCCATCACAAGTTCCAAATTGAACGTGCGCGAAAGTCTATGAAGTATTTCTTTCAGGGGAATCTCATTAAAGTAGAGCACGCCGTTTTTCCATGCCACAATAGGGTCGAGATACACTTGTCGGGTGCTGATTTCGTCTCCACTGATGGCTGCATCCTCGCCCGGCCGCAGCACATGCTGCCGCTTGTCGGTGCTTACGCGCACGCTGCCTTTGACAAGAGTGACGTGGGGTGTCTCGCCCTCGTAGTTGCAAATGTTGAACTCGGTGCCGAGAACGGTGGTCTGCATATCACCGCACTCAACGATGAAGGGCCTCTTCTCGTCGTGGGTTACGGCAAAATAGGCCTCGCCCACCAGTCGCACTCTGCGTGGCTGATTATCAGTAAACTTAGGCGGGAAGATGATTCGGCTGCCGGCATTGAGGTGAATCACGCTGCCGTCGGGCAGCAACAGTTTGGCCACTTTGCCATCGGGGACGATGAGTGTGGTTTTTTCGTACACATCGTTCTCGCTCATCGCGCTGGCATTCACCTTGATTTCGTTGCCGTTGATGATAAATGGAGTTGCGGCTTGCTGCCGGGTGTTGGCTGTTGGGTGATGGGTGGTGATGGTTTGTGCTGCCGTCATGGCCTCGTTGCCCACGTAGATGGTGAGGTCGTTGTCAACGGCCTGCGCCTGCAGCATGCGCTGCTCGAATTGTTCTGCCTGATATTTTTTATAAAAGGTGAACCCGACAACCAGCAATGCGCAGGCTGCCACGGCTCCTGCCACGGCAGTCCAGAGAGTGCGCCGGCGAGCTCTGGGCTTTTGGTTTAAGGTCTCGATGAGGGCACTGGAGTCGGTTTCGAGCGCATGTTTGTCTTTGAACTGCTGGAAAGCCTCGTGGCTGTCGGGCTGTCTGACGGCAGCGCGACGGGCATCGAGATGCATGTCGAGTAAAGACAAAAACTCCTGGTCAGCAAGCCACTCGCGTGCTTGTTGTTCGGAAATCAGCTCTGGCTGTTCGGTGAACAGTCGGATGCGTTCCATCATTTGGATGTCTTTGTCTTTTTCCTGCATATTCATGTATTTAATAAACGCTTTTGGGTTGTGGGTGGTATCTTTATTTTTCTTTTTTTAACTCTTTGCGCCATTGTGCCAGCACATGCATGATATGTTTCTTTACCGTGACAAACGAAATACCCAGCAAGTCGGCAGTTTGCTGGTAGGTCATTTTGCGGAAGTAACAATTCATGAAGATGCTGTGGTCGGGTTCGGGCAGCTCGTCCACCTTGCGGCGAATGGTTTCCAGCCGTTGTTCGTATTCGGCTGCCTCGCCGTCGTCGCGGATGTCGGTCGTATGGCGCACAATTTCGGCATAGTGAGTGTGCACTTTGTTGTGGCGTAGGCGGCTGATGCAGCGATTGCGCGCCATGGTGTAGAGATAGCTGGCAGTAATATTGGTGGTGAGCGTGCCCTCCTTATATTGTCGCCAGACGGTTTCCATTACCTCGCCCACCACGTCGGCCGCCTCGTCTTCATTGTTCAGCAGAGGCATCACATAGGCATACAAGCGCCCGTAGAACTGCTCGTAGAGCTGTTCCATGCGCTTGATGAGGCTGTCTGTGTGTTTGGGCATGTTGGGTGGTGAATGTTGGGTGGTGGGTGGTGATGGTTGGGTGGTGATGGTTGCTAATGACCACTGTTGCTCCCACTGACGTGTACTTTATTTCTCGGAATAGAGCACCTGGACGACGGTCTGGCCTACGGCCTGGAGGGTAACGCGGTCGAGGTGGTCCATGTCGTCGCTGACGGTGTGCCACGTGGGACCGAACGAGCTCTGCTGACAGTCGGGATAATAGGCAATGATGTCGATGCAGGGGATGCGGGCTTTCTCGTTGACGGGGATGTGGTCGTCGGTGATGTAACCGCCGTCTTGCTTGGGGAAGAAACTCTCATAGCCCACCACCTTGGCGGCACGCCACACCTTGCGCACGATGTCGGGGGCATATTGCTTTGACATGAGCTCCTGATAGAAGCGAGCTCCCTGGCCGCCTACCATGTCGAGCAGGATGCCGAAACGTGCCTCGTAGCCGGCCTTGTGGGGGGTGGCAGCCCAGTGCTGAGCGCCCAAAGCCCACGAGTTGGCGTCGTCGGCGGTGTTGCTCCATTGTGGGGTGCCCCAGTCCTCAGCGTCGAAGCAGATGAAGTCGATGCCGATGTTTGGGGAGAGAGGTGAGGAGTGAGAGGTGAGAGATTTGTCGTTCCCGTTGTTGTTCCCGTTCCCGTTCTCGTTCCCGTTGTCTTTTCCGTTCCCGTTCTCGTTCCCGTTGTCTTTTCCGTTCCCGTTGATTAGGCGTGCTATTTCGAGCATGACGCCGACGCCGCTGGCACCGTCGTTGGCAGCCATGACGGGTTTGCGCCAGTTGGCTGAGTCGGGATCGTTGTCGGCCCAGGGACGGCTGTCCCAGTGGGCGCAGAGCAAGATGCGGGTGGTGAGCTCAGGGCGGTAGCTGGCAATGATGTTGGTGGCGTGCAGGGTGGTGCCGTCATATCCCGTGAGGTCGGCTTTCTGGCTGATCACCTCCATGCCATACTGACGGAACTTGCTGGCTATCCACTGTGCGCAGCGCTCGTGAGCCTCGCTGTTCATGGTGCGCGGACCGAAGTCGCATTGAGCCTGGCAGAATGCCATGGCGCTGTCGGCATTGAAGGCAGGGCCTACGGGCAGCAGTTTGGCATTCACCTCGTCGGTGTCGGGGTCGGCTGATGCGTTGTTGCTAAAAGGGTTGTAGGCCAGCAGGGCGGCTACAATGAGTGCTATCAACATGAGTGGCAGGAGTATTTTCTTGTGTTTCATTTGTTTTGTGGAAAGTTTTGTACTTGCGACATGACGCGCAGCCAGTTGCCGCCCCAGATTTTCTCAATGTCGCGCTCGCTGTATTTGCGGCGCAGCAGTTCAAGTGTGAAGTTAATCATCTCGCTGCTGTCGGCCAGTCCGATGATGCCGCCGTCGCCGTCGAAGTCGGTGCCCAGTCCTACGTGGTCGATGCCCATCACCTCGATGGCATGCTCCAGATGGTTCATGGCGTCGAGGATGGTAGCTTCGCCCGTCTGTCGCAGGAATCCGGGATAGAGCGTGATGTGTGCCACACCTCCGCGACGTGCCAATGCGCGCAGCTGGTCGTCGGTGAGGTTGCGCGGATGGTCGCACAGGGCGCGGCAGTTGCTGTGGCTGCACACGATGGGTGTGGCGCTGATGTCGAGAGCGTCGTAGAAGCTCTTCTCGCCGGCATGGCTGAGATCTACCATGATGCCGTTGAGGTTCATCTGCTCGATGACGCGTTCGCCAAACTGGCTCACGCCGTTGTGGGTGTTGCATCCGCGTGCCGAGTCGCAGATGTCGTTGTCGCCATTGTGGCAGAGGGTGATGTAGACGATGCCCCGCTGTGCAAAGTGCTTCACATTTTGCAGGTCGTGGTTCAGTGCTAGTCCGTTCTCTATGCCGAGCATGATGCTCTTGCGTCCTTTTCGTTTGTCCTGATAGAGGTCGGCAGGTGTGCGGGCAATGCTCAGGTAGCGGCTGTTGCGTTGCACAATGTCCTCAATCTTATCGAAAATAAGGTCGGCATATACTTGCGGAGTGATTCTTAGCTGGGCGTTTTCCAACTGAGCGTTTTTCCCGTTCTCAGTTAGAAAATGCTCGTTTACTTCTACTTTCGACGAGAAGGCTTCGCCGATTTTAGGCTGTGGCAGGTAGGCCACCATGGTGACGGCATCCTGTCGTCCC
Organism: Prevotella sp. UBA2739; assembly: GCA_002353525.1. Taxonomy (GTDB): domain Bacteria; phylum Bacteroidota; class Bacteroidia; order Bacteroidales; family Bacteroidaceae; genus Prevotella. The sequence goes on along the minus strand of DEJV01000070.1, from coordinate 79,413 downwards.
TCGTGCATCTTGTGCAAGTCGACCAGTATGCGGGGGTCGCGTTGGTCGAAACGCACGCCTTTCGAGAAGAACATCGGAGTGTCGCAATGGGTGTCGAGGGTCAGAATGCGCTGGTGCAATTGCTTGGCAACGTGGAAGTTGTTGGCCTGCTCGACGAGCCACTTAAAGAGGGGTAGTCCGCTGTCGAGCCACTCAGGATGCCATTGCACACCCATGACGGGCTTATGCTCGGTGCTCTCCATGGCCTCGACAACGCCGTCGGCAGCATGGGCCGTGGCACGGAAGCGCTTGCCTGTATCGCTAACTGCCTGATGATGGAATGAGTTGACGTAAATCTTCAGCTTTGTCTCGTCGGTGCCATTGGGCTCTTGTCGGCCGGCAGAGTCCTTATATATATTAAATAAGGTGGAACCTTCGTCGATGATGACACTGTGGGTGAGTTCCTGCCGTGCGGCATCTTGCGAGTGGCGGATGCTTACGCTCTTGTTGAGGCCCTCGTATTCAGAGATGTCTTGTGCCACCTTTCCTCCTAGAGCCATGGCCAGAGTCTGCATGCCGCGGCAAATGCCTAGAATGGGAATCTGGCGGTTGCAGGCCAGCCGTGTGATGAGCAGTTCGGGCAGGTCGCGCTCGGCATTGATGCCATGCAGCTTGGGCGAAGGCTCGTCGCCGCCCCATAGCGGGTTATAGTCGGCTCCGCCGCTGAGCAGCAGTCCGTCGATGCGCTCAAGGGTATTGACAATCACGTTTTTATCGTTCACGGGCGGAATGAGCACAGGTGTTCCTCCTGCCGCAATCACGCTCTGATAGTAGCGGTCGCGCAAGGCGGCATCGCCCTGCACAAAGTTGGCAGTAATGCCAATGACAGGTTGGTGAACGGCTTCAGGATATTTCTCGTAGATAGGGTCAAGATGCGATTGCAGGTCAAACTGGTTCATGGTCTCTTCATCCATCAAAAATCATACATATTGTTCTTCTCTGATTGCGAAAAACAGTCTACGCGTGGCAGACTGTCTTTCCTCTTATTCTTTTGGCACCTCAACAGGAATTTCCCGCTTGATGCTTTGCTCCAGCGAGATGAGCGTCTCGGTGGCCACCACGCCCGGAATGCTTTGCAGCTTGTTGTTGAGCAGGTCCATCAGTTGCTCGTTGTCCTTGGCATAGAGTTTCACGAGCATGGTGTAGGGTCCGGTGGTGAAATGGCACTCCACGACCTCGGGAATGTGCATGAGGCGCTCGACCACCGACTTATACATGTTGCCTCTCTCGAGCGTAATGCCCACATAGGTGCATGTGCGATAGCCCAGGCTTTTAGGATTCACATCGAAACCGCTGCCCGTGATGACTCCGCCTTCGGCCAGATGCTGCACGCGCTGGTGAATGGCTGCGCGCGACACATTGCACTCAGCTGCAACATCTTTGAATGGTATACGTGCATTCTTGCTGAGAATGCCTAATATCTTCCTGTCGAGATTGTCAATTTTATCCATGGTTTTTCTTGTTAGTTTACATTGTGTTAGCAAAAATAGGTATTTTTATTGAAACGAGCAACAAAATGCAACTAAAAAAACAAAAAAATCGGTGCAAATGGCACCGATTTGTTTAATTTTGGGTTTTTTCTATACCAATTAGCTCGATGGTAAAGATTAAGGCGCTGTAGGGTTTTATCTTCCCCATGTCGCGCTCGCCATAGGCCAGTTGATAGGGAACGAAAATCTGCCACTTGCTGCCTACGGGCATCTTGGTGAGCGCTTCGGTCCAGCCCTTGATGACTTGCGAGGGGCGGAACTTGTTGGTTTGTTCCTTGCGCTCGTAGCTGCTGTCGAACACGGTTCCGTCTACCAGCTTGCCTTCATATTTCACCACCACCTCATCACTTTGGGTGGGAATGGCGCCGGTGCCCTTCACCAACTCTTTGTATTGCAGTCCGCTGGGCAGCATGACCACACCTTTCTGCTTGGCATTGTTGGCCAGGAACTGTTCGCCGGCACGGCGGTTGGCACCATAGAGGCGCTCGTTCTTAGCCTCCTGGTTGGCTTCCATGCGGTTCTGGAAATAGGTAGAGGCCGTCTCTTTGTCCATCGAGGCATTGCTCTTTCTCAGTGCGTCGGTAAATCCCCGCAAGAAAACCTTCGTATTGATGCTGTCGGGAGCACCCTCCAGGCGTCCTTTCACGTCGGGCAGCATGCGCTGCTGCACCATCTGGGCGATTTGCTGTCCGGCCATATAGGCTTTGAACTTATTGTCGCCAGCCTTGTTGACAGCTTCCTCAAAGCCACGCAGGAAGTCGGCCATCTGTGTAGAGTCGACGCCGAAGCTCTGCTTCAGATAGGGCAGCAGTCCGTCGGTCATGGTGATGCCAGCGGCATAGCTCAGCGAGTCGGTGGTCGACTTCAGTGTCTGTGCAAACGACGAAGCGGTGGCCAAGACGACCACCGCTGTCAGTAAGATTTTTCTCATATTACTCAATGCCGAGAAGTTCAATCTTGAAGATCAGAGTTGAGAATGGGTCAATCTCGCCCTGCTTGCGCGAACCGTAGGCCTTGTCCTGAGGAATAACAACCTCCCAAGTAGAACCTACAGGCATGCGGGTCAGCACGTCGGTCCAACCGCTGATGACCTGGTTGGCACGCAGCTTCAGCGGCTCGTTGCGCTTGTAAGAGCTATCGAACACCTTGCCGTCGATGGTCTTACCCTCATAGTTCACCTTCACCATAGAAGTGTCCTTGGGGATGGCACCGTTGCCCTCTTTAATCACTTTGTAGGCCACACCGCTTTCGAGCACCTTCACGTCGGCACCCTTCTTATAGTTGGCGATGTACTTCTCGCCGGCAGTCTTGTTGGCGCCATACTCTTTCTCCATCATCTGGGTCTTCACAGCCTCCATCTTCTGCTGAGCCACCATCTGAGCCTGCTCGACAGTCATCAGGCCATTCTTGCCTGTTGTACCGCTGATGAATCCGGCCAGGAAGTTCTTCAGAGAGATAGTCTTAGTAGAGTCGTTGCCGAATACCTCGTGGTTGATGCCCTTCACCATCTGGTTGCTGATCTGCTGACCAATCTGGATACCGGCATAGTAGGCAGCGCGCTGCTTGTTGTCGCCAGCATTGGCACCCTCGTTCAGACCTTTGATGAACTGGTCGATGTAGGCAGTGTCAATACCCATACGCTCTACGAGATACTCTTTCAGACCCTGAGTCTGTGCCATACCGATGGCATAGCTCATGGTGTCAACATCGCTCTTCAGGTTAGCCTTCGGAGCACCGTTGCCACATGCTGTGAATGCAGCGGCAACAATAGCCAAAACAGCTACAATCGTTAATTTTTTCATTGTCTTTTTTACCTTATTTTAATTTGTGAAATCTTCATTTCTCCATCCTCCATTCTCAATCTTACTTCACCTCGATGAGCTCTACATCGAAGATGAGTGCTGCAAACGGAGGAATGCTGGCGCCTGCTCCACCCTCGCCGTATGCCAGCATGTAGGGGATGAAGAAGCGGTATTTGGCACCTTCCTGCATCAGCTGCAGACCTTCGGTCCAACCGGCAATGACCTGCTGCAGACCAAACACGGCGGGCTCGCCACGCTGTACGCTGCTGTCGAACACGGTACCGTCGATGAGGAAACCCTCGTAGTGGCACTTCACGCTGTCGGTGGCTTTTGGCTTGCGGCCGTTGCCCTCTTTCAGCACTTTATATTGCAATCCGCTGGGAAGCGTAATCACGCCGTCTTTCTTGGCGTTCTCAGCCAGGAATTTCTCGCCCTCGGCTTTGGCGGCCTTGCCCTTCTCGGCGCGCTCGGCCTGCATCTTCTGCTCTTGCTGCTGGAAGAAACTCTGCACGATGCCCTGGGCGTCGCGGTGGCTCACTTTCAGTTCGTTACCTGCAATCACATCTTTGATGGCAGCGGCAAAGTCATCCACGCTGATGCTTTCGCCCACACCCATCTGCACCAGTTGCTGGCCGATTCCCAGTCCTAATGCATAGCTTAATTTATCCATTTTTCTTGTCTAATTTTTTTGTAATATATTACTTTTGCGGCGCAAAGTTAATATTTTTCTGAGAATAATGGGCGATAATTGAAGAAAAAACACTATTTTTGTACATTCTTAATATAATTAGGTATGAAAAAAATCGTTGTTTTGACTGGTGCGGGCATGTCGGCGGAGAGTGGACTGAAGACTTTCCGCGATGCCGACGGACTGTGGGAGAACTATCCCGTACAGCAGGTGGCCACTCATGAGGGGTGGGAGGCCGACCCTGTGCTCGTGACTAATTTCTATAACATGCTGCGCCGCAAGTGTGTGGGCGTGCAACCCAACGAAGGCCATCGGCTGGTGGCCAAACTGGAAGAGCAATATCAGGTGACGGTGGTGACGCAGAATGTAGACAATCTGCACGAGGTGGCCGGTTCTTCGCATGTCATCCATCTGCATGGCGAGCTGATGAAGGTCTGCTCGAGCTGGGATGTAGAGAATCCGCGCTACTGGAAAACACTCACCCCCGACGACTGCGAGATAGCTCCGGGCACGAAGGCTGGCGACGGTTCGCTGCTGCGCCCCTATATCGTGTTCTTCGGCGAGGCTGTTCCCAACATCAGCATGGCAGCCCAGGAGGCCAGCGAGGCCGACATCTTCGTCATCATCGGCACGTCGCTGAATGTCTATCCTGCTGCCGGACTGGTGCAGTATGTGAGTCCTGGCGTACCCGTCTATCTCATCGACCCGAAGCCCGTCATGGCCGGTTCGAGCCGCATCACACAGATACAAAAAGGAGCTAGCGAGGGCATGAAAGAGCTTTGTGCCCTTCTCATGAAATAACTAAAAATCGGCTTTTTGGCACTGGCGGCGAAAAAACGGGCGAAAATGTTTCGTTTTCACCGTAATTTGACGTATCTTTGCAGCCCGAAAAACATTTTATCGTACATGGAAAAACCTGTAATTAACAAGAAAGTGCTGTGGAAGGAACTGCGCGACTATGCGCTCATCACCATTGCCATGCTCTCTTACTGTATCGGATGGTCAATCTTTTTGCTGCCTAACGGCATTACGACGGGTGGTGTGCCGGGCATCTCGTCTATTCTCGAGTGGAGCCCCCTGCATATTCCCGCACAGGTGTCTTATTTTATCATCAATGCCGGCCTGCTGGTCATTGCGCTGAAGATTCTGGGATGGAAATTCTGTGTGAAGACCATCTATGCCGTCATTGTGCTGACCGTGGCACTGGCCGCCACGCGCGACTTTACGGCCTCGCTCCATCTGCTTCACGACCAGCCGTTCATGGCTTCGGTGCTTGGAGCGGTGTTCTGTGGCAGTGGTGTAGGACTGGGTTTGGGAGCCAACGGCTCTACGGGCGGCACCGATATCATTGCGGCCATCATCAACAAGTATCGCGACATCTCGCTGGGACGCGTCATCCTCATTTGCGACATCCTGATCATCTCGAGCAGTTATTTCGTGTTGAAAGACTGGGAGAAGGTCATCTACGGCTATGTGGTGCTCTACGTTACCGCTTTTTGCATCGACCAGGTGGTCAACTCGATGCGCCGTTCGGTGCAGTTCTTCATCATCTCTGATAAATATGAGGAGATAGGCCGCCGCATCAACCACGACCCGCATCGTGGCTGTACCGTCATCAACGGTTCGGGATTTTTCAGCGGGCGCGAGGTGAAGATGCTTTTCGTGCTGGCCAAGCAGACCGAGAGTGCCAAGATCTTCCAGCTCATCGACGAGATCGACCCGCATGCTTTTGTGTCGCAGAGTGCCGTTATCGGCGTTTATGGTGAAGGCTTCGACCGCTTCAAGGTGAAGCGCCATAAGCCGCCAAAGGCTGAAGACATGTAATCAAGTTGAGAACTGAGAACGGAGAGGCTAGTCAAGTTGAGAACTGAGAACGGAGAACTGAGAGGTATGATATGCATATGTCTTCACTCCTTCACTCCTGCCTCCTACACTCCTAAAAGACATATGTCTGCACTTCTGAACTTCTAAAAAAAACAATATGGAAAACGAAAAAGACTTAATGCAACTGCCCGAAAACGCTTTTCGGGAACTGAAAGAGGGCGAACAGTATGAGCCCATTATGAATCCGCGAAAAGTTTACCCCGAGGTAAACGCCTGGTCGGTGACGTGGGGCATCCTCATGGCTATGATTTTCTCTGCCGCCGCAGCCTATCTCGGACTGAAGGTAGGCCAGGTGTTCGAGGCAGCCATCCCCATTGCAATCATTGCCGTGGGCGTGTCTACCGCCTCGAAGCGTAAGAATGCGCTGGGCGAAAACGTCATCATCCAGTCCATCGGTGCCTGCTCGGGCGTCATTGTGGCTGGTGCCATCTTCACGCTGCCCGCCATTTATATTCTGCAGGCCAAATATCCCGAGATGACCGTCTCGTTCATGAAGGTGTTCATCAGCTCGCTGCTGGGCGGCATCATCGGCATTTTGTTCCTCATTCCTTTCCGTAAGTATTTTGTCAGCGACATGCACGGCAAATATCCTTTCCCCGAGGCTACCGCTACCACACAGGTGCTGGTGAGTGGCGCCAAGGGCGGAGGCCAGGCCAAGCCGTTGCTCATTGCCGGTATTGTGGGTGGACTCTACGACTTCATCGTGGCCACCTTCGGCTGGTGGAACGAGTGTTTCACCACCCGTGTAATCGGTTGGGGCGAACTGCTGGCCGACAAGGCCAAGCTGGTGTTCAAGGTGAATACCGGAGCTGCCGTGCTGGGTCTGGGCTATATCATCGGTTTCAAGTATGCGCTCATCATCTGTCTGGGCTCGCTCAGCGTGTGGTGGCTCATCGTTCCCGGACTGGCACTTATCTTCCCCGACACAGTGCTCAATCAGTGGGATCCGTCCATCACCACTGCCGTGGCCGACATGAGTCCCGAACAGATTTTCAAGTCGTATGGTAAGTCCATCGGTATCGGCGGCATCGCCATGGCCGGCATCATCGGCATCATCAAGAGCTGGGGCATCATCAAGAGTGCTGTCGGACTGGCTGCACAGGAGATGAAGGGTGGCAAGAGTGTCGACAAGGCCCAGTTGCGCACCCAGCGCGACATCTCGTTTAAGATCATCGCCATCGGCTCTATTGTTACCATTCTGCTCACGCTCGTGTTCTTCTATTTCGGTGTGATGGAGGGCAACATCGTTCATGCCTTGGTAGCCATCTTGCTGGTAACGGTCATTGCGTTCCTCTTCACCACCGTGGCAGCCAATGCCATTGCCATTGTGGGTAGTAACCCTGTGAGCGGCATGACGCTGATGACGCTCATCCTGGCATCGGTGGTGATGGTGGCTGTCGGACTGAAAGGTCCTGGTGGCATGCTGGCAGCGCTCATCATGGGTGGTGTGGTCTGCACGGCCCTCTCGATGGCTGGCGGTTTCATCACCGACCTGAAGATTGGTTACTGGCTGGGCACTACTCCTGCCAAACAAGAGACGTGGAAATTCCTTGGCACATTGGTGTCGGCAGCTACCGTTGGCGGTGTGATGATTATTCTGAATAAGACCTATGGTTTCACCAGCGGACAGCTGGCAGCTCCGCAAGCCAATGCCATGGCTGCTGTCATCGAGCCGTTGATGAATGGTGTGGGTGCCCCATGGCTGCTCTATGGCATCGGTGCGCTGTTGGCCGTTGTGCTGACCTATTTCAAGGTGCCTGCTCTGGCCTTTGCCCTGGGTATGTTCATTCCTCTTGAGCTCAATATTCCGCTGTTGGTAGGTGGAGCCGTGCACTCGTTTGTCAGCAGTCGTTCGAAGAATGAGGAAGAGAACAATCAGCGCAGCGAGAAAGGCACGCTCATTGCCTCCGGTTTCATTGCCGGTGGTGCCCTGATGGGAGTTGTCAGTGCCCTGTTGCGTTTTGGCGGCATCAACCTTGTCAGCGAGTCGTGGCTGGCCAATCCGCTGAGCGAGGTTTGCTCGCTGGCAGCCTACATCCTGCTGATTTGCTATTTTGTGAAGGCCACAAAGAAATAAGGGTAACCCTATAGGATTTGACTCACACCATGCCGTAGGGACTTAGTTTATCTATGTCCGGCGAATAGGACATCTTCAATTATATACGGACATACATAAAGTAAGTCCCTACGGTTGGCAAGTATAAGTATAGGATCATACAGAAGGGATGTGTCATTTTATAGGCACATCCTTTTTTTGTGTATTTGAAATAAAAGAATGTAAATCATAGCAGAATACCCAAGAAAGAACATAAAAGTTTGGAAGATGTTCATTAATTAATTAACTTTGTGCCTGATAAGGCAACTGAAATGGAGAACTAGAACCATCAAACTCTTCAAGTCCTACTACAAAGACTTTTACGTGTCACAGACCAAGAAAGTGCGTGATAAGATTAACTTTGTACTGAAACTGGTTGAAACCCAGCGTATGATTCCGAAAAAAAGTTTTTCAAGTTTATTGAGAATTCGGATGGGATTTATGAAATCCTTGTAGAGGTGGAGAGTAATATTTATCGCATTTTTTGTTGTCTTGATGGTGGTGCCATTGTAGTGCTTTTTCATGATTTCCAGAAGAAAACTCAAAAGACACCCGAAAAGGAGATTAAGCGAGCTGAAGCGATTAAGAAAGAGTATTTTAAAAGTAAGGAGGCAGAATAATGGATGCAAAGAAGAAAGAAGCAATTAAGAATTGTGAGAGTTTTGACGAACTGCTGGATGCAGAATACGGTGAGCGCGAAACTGAGGCCCGAGAGACTTTCGAGGCTGAGGCTGAGGCATTTTGCTTGGCAGAATGTCTGAAGGAGCATCGGCGCCTGGCAGGTTTGACCCAAGAGCAACTGGCTGCAAAGATTGGCACGAAGAAAAGTTATATCTCAAAGATAGAGAATGGGCATGCGGATGTACAACTCTCTACGCTCTTCCGTATCTTTGCAGGACTGGGTAAGCGCGTTTCGCTTACAGTTGTATAAAACACAGCATAAAACGATTCCCCTGATTCTGAAAAACTTGTAGTCTTGTGTTTTTTTAATTAGTTTTGGCAACAGAATGAAATATTTGGAATATCTGAAGAGCAAAGAGAAACGGGCTATATGGATGCGAGCTTTCCACATTTGGCAGCGTCGCCCGTACGAGGTGGCACCACTGAAACAGGAGAGCCACGTGTGCTCGTCGTGTAAGACGGAGTACACGGGAAACTACTGCCCACGCTGCGGACAAGCTGCCGGGGTGGGGCGTTTCTCTTTCAAGAAGGCGCTGATGCTGTTTCTCGACGTATGGGCAATTGGCAACCGGAGCATGCTGCGAAGCTTGCGCGACCTGATGTTTCGTCCGGGCTTTATGATTCGCGACTATCTGCGAGGCATGCAGTCGGCCTATTTCCCACCATTCAAGATGTTTTTCTTGCTGGCAGCGTTCTCGCTGATAGCCAAATATGGCATCGACCTGGGGCTTTCAGACAATAAGAATAGTGGCTCCAACAAGCAGACGACTGCCGCGCCGGCCGACACGCTGAAAAGCGATTCTTCACGCGTAGAAAAGGCAACGGCCATACTGACCGACGTGCTGAAAGGAGATTCTGCAAGCGACCAACAAGCAACAGCTGTGCTGACGGACTCGCTGAAAAGCGATTCTGCAAATGCCAAACAGGCAACAGCTGTGCTGACGGACTCGCTGAAAGGCGACTCTGCACGTGCAAAACCGACAACGGCTGATGATTTCTTAAAGAAAACCATTGAGGTGACAGACAAGCTCCAAGAATTGTCAAAGAAGGGCAATAAGGAAGCGCCGCTGGTCAAAGGTTTTGTGATATTTATCATGGTCTTGGTCAAGCTTTGGGATTCAAACCCCACTATCTTCGCCTTGTTCACATTGATGTTGTTCTCGCTGCCGCTTTACCTGTTTATACGCCGTTCGCCGTACATACCCGACATGCGCTATTCTGAGTTTACGGTGGCACTGGTCTACACCTCAAATGTCTACAGCATCTACTCCATCATTGGCAGCCTTCTGGGGTCGTTCATTATCCAGCTGATAGCGGTACTGATGGTTTTTGTGACGCTGAAACAGTTCTCCGGCATCTCCAAGAAACGCCTGCTGGGCTATATCACGCTGTCGGTGCTGATTGTTACCATCGTGCTGGTGGCACTGTTCACGCTGACCATCTACATTCTGTATTGGTCGGTGGCGTAGAGACGAGGTTCATATCCATCGCCCTCCTAAAGCTTTGCCACCTTGTTGTGGTCTTTGTTGCGGTGGAAGAGATGGAAGCGGAGGCTGGGCTTGATTTCCATTTTCTTCATCTCATTGGTGTCGGTGAAGGAGAAAGAGCAGAGAATATCGGCCAGCTTCAGTTTTCCTTCCGTCTTCAGGAAGCCCTCTGCCAGGGCTCCGTCGCTCACAATGTTGGCAAAGATATTGGTCATCTTGATGCCCTTGTATTTGGTTTCGTAGACAAGGGCATCCACCTCTCCGATGGGAAGTTTTCCGCCTTTTTGCCGGCGCATGGCGGCCGTACGCACTTTCGAGATGTCGATTCTGAAAGCGGCTTTACAGGCAATCTTGCCCCAATCGGGGTGGTCCATGGCCTTGCCCAGCAGGAAATCGTTGGTCAGCACATTGCCCGTGAGATACTTGTCGAGCGCATTCACCAGCAGTGAGAAATGCATGTGGCCGCAGTCGGTGCCCATGTTGCCGCCCACCTCCACGCGCTTGTGCCTCACGTTGAGCGTTCCTTTGTAGCGCAGCGTTCCTAGCGTCTGCACCTGCTTCATCATGAACTTCTTCACGCTGAACTGGTTGATGATGCGTGCTTTCACGTCGCCTTGTGCCACGCACTCGTGGATGTTGAAATGTACTTTCAGTTTGTATTTGTCTTTCAGCTCGTCCACCCCTCCGTCGGCTTTGACATGAAACAGGTTGTCGGCTGTCCTGACGCTGACGTTGCGGAACGTCAGTCCTTTGTCGGTGCCTTGCATCTTGGTGGAGATGATGAGCGGAAGCTTAAAGTTTTTCAGCACAGAGGCAAAAGGATGTGCAATGTCGGCCAGCAGCGTGGTGCCCGTGATGTTGCTGGTGGTGAAGTGCAGGGCGCGTTGGTGCTTTTTGCTGGGCAGTCGCAACAGGCCTTTGTCAAACTTCAACGTGGTGTGAGCCATGCGAATGGTGGCATTGCTCACGTGCACGTTCTCGGCTATTTTCTTGAATTTCAGGTTCAGTCCGGTGATGTGGAGTCCCGAGGCCTTGTCGTTGGCGTCGCATTCCTCGAGGGTGCCGCAGATGCTGTCTTTGTCGGCATGATGCAGGCTGACCGCCATGCGTGCCACCACGTTCACATGGCCGTCGTCAAACCATCCGCGCTTGGGCTTATGTGTGCGTTTGTGGGGCAGATGGTTGTTGGTGGTCCAGTGCAGGCTGTCGACCGTCACTTTCCTTTTCCCGTCTTCCTCTTGATAGACCACGCGGCCTATGAGCAGGTGGTTGTCCACCTTGACGCCTTTGCGCTTCTTCACGTGCACCCATGCTGTTTCGGCGTTGTGCATTTCGGCATAGATATCGCCTCCCCAGCTTTTTTGCAGGTTTATGTTGCTGAAGGCAAAATGCCGGTTGTTGTAGGCCACGTCCACATCCTCGATGTGCAGCGTGTTGAGGTCGAATGACAGTTTTTTCTTCTCTTTCCGCTCCTCTCCTTCCTTTTTCTTTGTCGGTTTCAAGGCGTCCAGCACAAACTGATAGTTGGCGGTGCTGTCGGGATGGGGCTTATAGAGCTGGGCATGAAGCCCCTTTACCCCCACCTCTTTCAGTCTTACCTCTTTCTGGAGCAAGTGCCACATGTCTATCTCGGCATTCATTTGCTCCAACCAGAGCATGGGCCTGTGTTCGCGGTCGTCCACCCTGAGGTTGTAGAGCCGCACATCGTCGCGGAAAAAACCAATGCGCACGCTGTCAATCTCTACCTTCGTCTGCAGTTTCTCCTGCAGCAACTTCGTGGCATAGGCCAGAAAACGGTCTTGCACCGATGGCATGTTGAGCAACCCCACGACAGCAACCACCAAGAACACAAAGGCGGCAACAGCAATTGCCAGCGTCTTGGCTGCCCGTAGGAGATGTTTCAAAACAGGTGTCATGGCGTCATCGGTTATTGTTGCGTCAGTAAAAAAAGTGGTTTCTCTTGAAGTGACAATCGCACAGAGGCAATGCGTGGCAGGCCGCTTACAGCTGTCCGGCCTCTACCATTCTGACCACGCGTTCGGTGAGTCGGTCGGTGCCGTCGGCATCATATTGCTTCATCAGCGAGGCGCCGAAGGTCCAGGCAAAGGCCTGATAGATGCCGGCCTTGACGGGTCCGAGGAATGCCTGGATGAGCTGATACGACGACGAGTTGCACTCGCGGTAGATGAGTTTGATGAGCAGTTTGCCCTGGGCATAGGTGAGTTTCTTCATGCGTGGTGTGTATTCCTTTTTCACGGCTTTCTCCACGCGCTTCATGTGCTCGTCTTTGGCCCGTTTGTTGGGCAGCGTTTCCAGATACTCGGCCGTCTCCATCATCACGCGGTTCACCTCCTTGGCAATGGGCAGCACCTTCTTCACGTTGTACACCAGCCGGTTGTAGGCCTGCTGCTGGCGTGCATTCTTGAAGGTAGCCTTCGGGTAGACATACACGTTGTTCAGTTCGAGATACTGAATAGAGTCGCCGTCGACCTTCACTTTGGTCACCTTCACCAGCGGCACAAACGTGGGGTTGTCCATGTCCACAGTGCGGTCTTCGGGGTTTTGTTTGCCCTTGCCGTCGGTCTGTGCCAGTGCCGTTGTGGCAGCCAGCATCAGCATCATGGTGACGATATGTTTTTTCAGCTCGTTCATTTCCAGCACAAAAGTAGTGATTATTTTGCATTTCTGCTAAAAAACATCATTTATTTAGCATTCGTTGATAAAAAATTCTTTACCTTTGCATGCTTTCTACAACCTGAAACCTGACAATTACTATGAAACATCCTATAGCATTATTTCTGAAAACATGCCTTGCCGCTTTCGTCGCGGCAGCCTCTGTGCAGCCCCTCGGCGCCCAAAACACAGCCGACTGGGAGACCTATTTCGAGCAGCTCACGGCGATGGAGGATGCCGAGACTGCCGACTGGGAGAATGCCTACGAGGTGGTGAGCCAGCTGGCGGCTAATCCCCTGGACATCAACAGTGCCACCCGCGACGACCTGGAGCGCATCCCCTTCCTCTCCGATACGCAGATAGCCGAGATATGCGAGTATCTCGACCGCTACGGGCGCATGCAGACGCTGGGCGAACTGATGCTCATCGAGAGCCTCGATGCGCCGCGCCGCCAGTTGCTTTCGTGCCTGTTGGTGGCCGGAGCGGAACCCCAGGCGGGATTCCCCCAGTGGCGCAACATCCTGAAATACGGTGAGCACCAGCTCATTGCCACCGTCAAGATTCCCACCTATCGGCGCAAGGGCGATGACAAAGGCTATCTGGGATGGCCCTACCGCCACGACCTGCGCTATCAGTTCAGCTACGGACAATACGTGAAGGCCGGCATCACCGGTGCACAAGACGCTGGCGAACCTTTTCTTGCCGGACGAAACCGTGCGGGCTACGACTACTATTCGGCCTATCTCATGGTGCGGCGCTTGGGGCGCCTGAAGGCGGCCGTGGTGGGCCGTTACCGGTTGAAAGCAGGTCTGGGGCTGGTCATCAACAACGATTTCGCGCTCGGAAAACTGGCCATGCTGTCGCAGATGACGCGCCAGCAAGGCTCGTTGCGCGCCCACTCGTCGCGCTCGGAGGGCAACTATCTGCAGGGAGCGGCAGCCACCATCGCCCTCTCGAAGGCCATCGACCTGACAGCATTTGCCTCTTACAGGGCCATCGATGCCACGCTGGGCAAAGACTCGTCGGCCATCCGCACCATCCTTACCAGTGGCTACCACCGCACCGAGAGCGAGATGAACCGCAAGCACAACGCCCACCAATGGCTCGCGGGAGCCAGTCTGCACCTGCGCAAAAACGGATTTCATGCCGGACTGACGGCCGTCGCCACGGGACTGGATCGCGAGCTGAAACCGCAAAACGGACAGCTCTACCGGCAGATTTATGCCAGCGGGCGGTCGTTTTGGAATGCGTCGGTAGACTATGGCTACACCAGCCGGCGCCTGTCGGTGAGCGGCGAGACGGCCACAGGCAGTTGCCACGGTGTGGCCACGCTCAACATGCTGAGGGTGGCCCTGACCGACCGGCTGGACGTGATGGGGCTGTGGCGCATGTACTCTTACCGCTACTATTCGCTCGTGGCGCGCAGTTTCAGCGATGGGGGCAGCGTGCAAAACGAGAGCGGCGGCTACGTGGGACTGAACTGGCGGGCCACGCGACGGCTGACCTTCACGGCCTACAGTGACTATGCGCAGTTTGCATGGCCGCGCTACCAGATGGAGGCCAACGCCCACTCGTGGGACAACATGCTGACTGTGACATGGCAGCAGGGCCCGTGGACGGCAGCCGCCCGCTACCGGTGGCGCCAGCGTCAGCACCAGACCACGCAGCGGACACGTCTCAGCCTGATGCGCAAGGGCACCCACTGGACCCTGAAAACGCAGGGCGACCTGTCGGTGGCCGATGGCAAAACGGGTTGGATGGTGAGCCAGCAAGCGGGCTTTCACAGCCAGAAATGGCTCGTGGCAGGAGTGCTGGGATGGTTTCGCACCGACGATTTTTCCACCCGTGTCTACTGCTACGAGCGGGGCATGCTCTATTCGTTCGGCTTCCAGTCGTACTATGGCCACGGCATCCGTTACTCGCTGCTGGCCCAATATGCCCCGTCGCGCCGGTTGGCACTGATGGCCAAGGCCGGCACTACCAACTATTTCGACCGCAGCACCGTCGGCACAGGTTTGCAGCAAGTGGCCCACTCGTCGCTGACCGATGTGGAGCTGCAGCTGAGGTGGCGTTTCTAGGCAAAAAAGAGGGTGAAAATCGGGCGATTTGCGATTTGTTATGAAATTACACTTCAATTTGTTAACAAATTACACTTCAATTTCTTAAGAAATCGCACACCAATTTGTTAACAAATCGCATCTTAATTTCTTAAAAATCGCACCTTAATTTCTTAACAAATTGAAGTGTGGTTTGTTGGCAAATGAAAAACCGCCCTTTCGCAAGGCTCTCTCAGGCATCCACACATGAGCAGGCCACCATAAAAATAAAGCCGCATTTGCAAACAACTTAGTGATAATTTTTGTACCTTTGCAGGCAAATAGAAAAACAATGATGCAAAACGAATTAAATTATCTGGACCGCAATGAGTTCAATTTCGAACCCAGCGAGAAAGTGGTCGAGGCGATCAGAAACTTCAATCCGAAGGATCTGTGTTTCTATACCCGCATCTACGACCAAGGGAAGAAGAGCGTTATTACCGTTCGCCTAAGCGAGATTTATGGTGTTCCTGAAGAGCAAGTGCTGCTGGCCTACGGTGGTGAGGATATTCTGAAAAATGCCATTCACTACTACCTGATGAAAGGTGACAATAAGAAGATCTTGATTCCGGAGTTCTCGTGGTGGTATTATAATAAGGTGGCCAGCGAGTGCTATGGCACCTTCGAGATGTATCCGCTGCACGAGCAGGACGACACGTTTGCGTACGACGTGGACGAGGTGATAGAATATACCAACCGCATCCATCCGCGCATGCTGCTGCTGGCCTCGCCCAACAACCCCACGGGCAACAGTCTGACGCCCGACGAGATAGGCCGTATCATGGAGAATATTCCCGACGACACCATGGTGCTCATCGATGAGGCTTATGCCAGTTTCATCACCACCGACACCGACTATATCGCCCCGTTGGTGAACAAATATAAGAACCTGATCATCTCGCGCACCCTGTCGAAATTCTACGGGTTGCCCGGGTTGCGTTGCGGTTTCGGCTTTATCGGTGCTGGCCACGATCATTTTGTGAGCTACATCAACAAGTATCTGGGCTACAACCGCTTCTCTGAGGCGGTGGCACTGGCAGCCCTCGACAGCGACGACCACTATCGCCGCGTGGCCGACGACATGGAGTGGGGACGCCAGCTCTACAAGCGCGAACTGGGACCGCTGCCTGGATTCAAGGTGTATAAGTCGGTGGCCAACTTCATTCTGATAAAATATCCCATCGAGATAAAAGATGCCCTCTTGAAGGCGCTCACCGACGAGCACTATAAGATTAAGTTCATGACCGACAAGGGACTAGAGTCGTGCCTGCGCATCACACTGGGCCGCAAGGAGCAGACACAGACCGTGTGCGACACCATTCTTAGAGTGGTGAAGGGATTTTGAGGTAATAACTAAGAGTTAAAAGTTAAGAGTTTCGAGAGACGATGATAGGAGTAGTACTGGCCGCAGGAATGGCCAAACGGTTGAGGCCGCTGACCGACGAACGGCCCAAGTGTCTGCTCACGGTGGGCAGTCGCACACTGTTGCAGCGCACCTTCGACGCGATGATAGCCGCTGGCATCAGCGAGTTTGTGGTGGTCACGGGCTATCGTGGCGAGATGATTCGCGAGTTCCTGACGAGTAGATATCTCTCACCTCTCACCTCTCACCCCTCCCCCCTCAAAATCCACTTCCTGCATAATGCCGACTATGCGCACAACAACAACATCTACTCGCTGTGGATGACACGCGAGCTGGTGCGCGGACGCGAGTTTCTGCTGCTCGACAGCGACATCCTGTTCGACCCCAAAATCATCGGCCGCATGCTGCAAGAGCCCGGCACTGCGCTGGCCCTGAACCGCCACGAGCTGGGCGAGGAGGAAATCAAGGTGATTGTCGACAGTGAGAACCGCGTGACCGAAATCAGCAAAGTGTGCTCTATCAGCGATGCCATCGGCGAGAGTGTGGGCATCGAGAAGATGGATGCCGCCTACAGCGAGGCGCTCTTCAGCGAACTGGACCGCATGATAGAGGGCGAGGGACTCATCGACATCTTCTACGAGCGGGCCTTCGAACGGCTGATTCCGCAAGGGCACCTGTTCCATATCGTCGATACCACCGACTATTTCTCGATAGAGCTGGACACGGTCGACGACTTCAACAGTGCCCGCGAGCTTATTCCCGCCGAGCTTTTCTGAGTATTCCCAACAAACACCCTATATTGACACATGGCAAATTATAACGTCGAGGCAGTGCACCAGCGCATATTGAACATCCTGCTGGCTGTTGACAAAATGTGCAGCAGCCATGGCTTGCGTTATTATCTCTGGGCAGGTACGATGCTGGGGGCGGTGCGCCACAAGGGGTTCATTCCGTGGGACGACGACTTGGACATTGCGATGCCTCGTCCCGACTACGAGCAGTTGATTGTCCATGCGGCAGAATGGCTGCCACAACCCTATGAGCTGGTATGTGCCGAGACCGGCAGCACCTATCCGCTTCCTTTCGGAAAGATTCAAGACGGCAACACCACGCTCATTGAGCGCATGCACCTGAAATATGTGGGAGGCATCTACATGGATGTGTTCCCTATCGACGGCGTGCCAGCCAACAAACTGCTGCAGCGCATCCATTTCGGGCGCTACGAATACTACAAGCGCGTGCTCTATCTCATGGTGCGCGACCCCTATAAGCATGGACACGGGCCCGACTCGTGGATTCCGTTGCTCTGCCGGAAAGTGTATACGCTGGCCGGTGTGCAGGGGAAAATCAGAAAACTGCTCATGAAATACGATTACGACCGCCAGTTGCTGGTGGCCGACTACGACGACGGGATGCGGGGAGCCATGCCGAAAACCATTTTGGGCACGCCCCGGGAATATGATTTTGAGGGCAAACGGGTGATGGGCGTGGAGCAATACGACGCTTACCTGAGCCGCAAGTATGGCGATTACATGACTATTCCCAAGCACAGCGAGCAGCGCCAGCACAATTTCCATTATCTGGACCTAAATCATTCGTACCATGAAAAACGTACTGATTGACTTCTCCCATTATGCCGATTACAACGGATTTGGAGAGATAGCGCGTAATTACAGCAGGATTCTCACGGGC
The DNA here is from genome assembly GCA_002353525.1 of Prevotella sp. UBA2739. Classification (GTDB taxonomy): domain Bacteria; phylum Bacteroidota; class Bacteroidia; order Bacteroidales; family Bacteroidaceae; genus Prevotella. The sequence continues at coordinate 61,423 of DEJV01000070.1, read as the reverse complement.
AGAAACATTGACGACATGCACTTCATCCTCATTCTGCCCAGGAAATTTAGGGGATGCTTCGGACCGCAGTTCGACTATATCGACCGCGAGGACAAGCGCAGTCAACTGAAAAGACTGAACCTGCACATCGACCTCTGGCATGCCACCGACCAGCAGTTTCATATGCGGGGCGGCGACAAAGACACCATCCAGCTGTTGACCATTCACGATGCCAACTTCCTGACGGAGAAAAAAGGAGTGCATAAATGGCGCCATATTGTGCAGTTGAAATGGCGGGCATGGCGTTCAGACTATCTCACCACCATCTCTCATTATGTGCTCGACGATTTGAGCCGTCACGGTTTTATCATGGGCAAGCCCATAGAAGTGATCTACAACGGCATCACCGACGACATGCATCTGCCGCAGCAAAGACCTGCGTTTGTTGGCAGCGACGACGAGCGTTTCTTCTTTACTATCGGGCAGATACGCGAAAAGAAGAACTTCCACACGCTGGTGCCGATGATGAAGCATTTTGCCCATCACAAACTTTACATTTGCGGTGACGACCACTTTGCCTATGCCGCACAGCTGCGGCAACTCATTGCCGGACAGGGAGAGGGGCGCGTGGTGCTGACGGGGAAGGTGAACGATGCCGAAAAGCGGTGGCTCTATGCCCACAGTGAGGCATTCTTGTTTCCCAGCCGGCTGGAGGGATTCGGCATTCCCGTGTTGGAAGCCATGCGCTACCACTGCAAAGTGTTCTCGTCGCGGCTGAGCAGTCTGCCCGAGGTCTGCGGCTCTCATGCATCGTATTGGGATGATTTCTCGCCCGAAGCGATGGCACAAGTGGTTGCCGACGGGCTGCAATCGTGGGACCAGTGCGGCAAGGAGGCAGAACAGGCTGCCGCTTATTCGCGCCAGTTCAACTACGAGGTCTACACCGACCAGTATGTCACGCTCTACAGGAGGCTGTTAGGACTTCAGAATCCATAAACTTTTTCAGCATGGGCCATACCCGTTCTACGGTCAACAGGTCGTACTGTTGCTCGTAGGAGAGGGTGGCGGTATCGGCAATGTCGCTGGCGGCAATGCCCCATGAAGGTATGCTGGTGTCGGCAGGCAGCCATGTTTGCTTGCTGGCCATGGGCGAGCAAACCACCATCGAGGGACGGCCCATGGCATGCACAATGTGGCGGGCACCGCCCTCATTGCCGAAATAAGCCGTGCAGTTGGCGGCCATGGCGGCCAGTTGGCGCGAGCTCTTGGCCTCGATATTCATGAATACGCTGTGGACGGCAGCGGGTGCCGACTGGGTGAGTTTCTCGTAGATTCTATGGGCATTTTCTGCTTCCTTGCCCGGCGCGTAGTTGAAAATGAGCTGGCACTGTGGGGCATGACCGATGAGCTGGGCCAGTGTCTGCACCATGCGGTCTTCGGGCCAAGTCTTATTATCCAGTTTGGCAGTCACGCCAATAAGCATCACAGGGCGGCTGAAATCGATGCCCTGCCGTTGCATATAAGAGCGGAACTGGTTTTTCTCTTCTTCGGTGATGCTCAGCGACAGTTCTCTGCACGGTTGCAGTTCGCCCCGTTTGCTGAAAGGTTCGGCCAATTTCAGGTTGTGATCAATCATGCTCTCATTGTCCTCGCATCCTTCATAGCGGTGGTTGAACACACCGAGGGTGTACGGTTTCCGTATGCCGATGCGCAGCGACGAGCGCAGGGAGAACAGGGCAAACAGCATGGTGTTCAGCGTAGAGCGCATGTCGATGATGGCATCGTAATGGGTGGAATGCACGGTGCGCCACACCTTATTTATATATGTCAGCACATGGTGCCGTTCATCGTCGGAGAAGGTGATGATGTTGCTGATGGCGGGATGTCCCTCAAACAAGGGGGCAATGCGCTCGTTGAGCACAAAGTCGATCTGTGCATCAGGAAAACTCCTGCGCAGCGTGGTGAGCAATGGAGTGGCCAGAATGGCATCGCCCATCTGGCGGAAACGTACAATCAGAATTCTCATAACAAACTGTCAATATTGGTTTCTTTGTAGGGACTATGCAGGTCGAGCCTGAAGAAATGGTGCTGCACCTGTTGTTCTTTAGGCGGCACTTGCATATAGTCGCCGTATTTTCGGGTCAGATACTCGTCGTAGTGCTCAACGCCCAGAAACACCTTGTCCTCAAACTGAAAGGGCTGGGGAGTGCCCATGACGCGCTTGGGCAACAGGCCCTTCAGGCGGTCGTCGTAGTCGAGCACATAGTCAGATTTATCGTAGTCGTATTTCATCATGAGTTGTTTCACACGCCGCTGTAGTCCTTCCATCGAGAACAGGACATGGATGAGCCTGGGGAGCCATGAGCGCGGTCCACGGCCGTGTTTATATGGGTCGCGGCCTCGGAAGAACAGCAGATGGCGCACCAGATGGTAGCGGGCAAAGTGCAACTTGCGCCGCCAGGCAGCCGATGGCATGCCGTCGATGGGGAATACATCGATATATACTCCCTCGAGAAACTTGAAGTCGGGGCGTTCGAGCACTGTGGTGCTGGCATCTTCTATCTTGGCAAAGGGGTAGGGATAGGTGGAGTCTGTTTCGTGGCTGATGACCTCATAAGGTTTTTCCAGCCAGTTGTGCCAGTTGGCCATCAGCTTTTCGTAGTCGGGACGTGGCATACAGATGTCCATATCGTCGTCCCAAGGGATGAATCCCTTGTGGCGCACGGCTCCCAGCATGGTTCCTGCCCAGAGATAGTAACGCAGATGGTGTTTGCGGCAAACTCGGTCGACAGCCTCGAGGTTTCCCAGGATTTTCCGCTGCAGGTCGTGAATGTCGTAGTGGGTTTCATTGTAAATCCTCATGTCAATGATATTTGTTGATGTTTTTTTTCATTATAACTCAAGCTTAAACTCCATTTCGCGCTTCTTCTGGTAACGCGTCCAGAAGCGCCGGCGCTCAGCCATCAGGATGTCGGTAGAAGTATCAACGTCGAATCCCCGCAGTCGGGCATAGTCTGCAATGAGCAGTTCCATGAAGTGTTTCGGTCCCCAAAGCCGCGCAAAACTGCGGCATCCGTCTGCCATCGAGACGGTGCCGAAGCGCATGCGGTTGATGTCGACAACGGCGAAATGATAGATATCTGGTGCCTGGCTCTTGTTGCCTGTCACGCGGTCGTCGAGGGCATGCTCAACGTCCCATAGCACATTGCCTGGCGAGAAGTCCAGATGCAGCACCTCTTGCTGGTGCATGTGGGCGGCATAGGCTGCCAATGCATGGGCCACGGGGGCATACTGGTGCTCTGTGGCATCACCCATCTCGTAGAGCAGGTGGCTATAGGGGCACTGAATGCTGATGAACCATGAGTGGCGCAGCAGTCCCATGCGGCGATCTTCGATGTAGGCCACGGACTCGGGCGTTTCTATTCCGCGCTGCAACAGGATGGCAGGGTAGGTGTAGGCCCGTCGGCCTTTGGGCTGGCGGATGCCTGTAGAGTAGATGATATTATTCAGCAGCGACGGTATCTGATAGCGTTTCACGTTCAGACGGGTGCCGTCGGGAGCCTCGAACAACTTGATGAGGTTGCGCCGACCACCATAGATATAAGTGCCATCGGTGTCCATGCGCTCAGGTATCTGACTGATAAATGGGCGCAAATGCTCGTATTTCGGGTTCAGTTCGATGGTTCTCATAGCAGTTTCCGGTAAACGTTCAACACTTGTTCGGCCACATTGTTGCCCTCGAACCGCTGAATGTATTGCCGGCTCTTGGCAATGCGCTCTTCTCTGCCGTCGGCCCCTTTGAGCGACTGGCAGATGCCTTCGGCCATGCCACTGACGTCGTCGGGGTCGACATAAATGTTGGCATTGCCGCCTGCTTCCATCAGACAACTGCCCGTACAGGCCACCACGGGCAGTCCGCTCTGGATGGCTTCGATGATGGGAATGCCAAACCCCTCGTAGCGGGAGGGATAGACACACACCTCTGCCTGTTGGTATAGGGCAGGCAGATCGGCGAACGGAACGCCGTGGAATATTCGCACCCGGTGCTCCATGTTGTGCTCACGGGCATATTGTTCTACCCGCTCGGTGTAAGGCGTGCGGCGCCCTACTATCACCAGCGACACATCCTCGGGTACATACCGTAGGGCTTTGACGGCCAGAAGCACATTCTTGCGCTCCTCGATAGAGCCCACATTGATGATGTATCGGTCGGGCAAGTGGTATTTTTCTCGCACCGACTTGCGCTCCTCGTCGGTAGACGGCTGTTTGAACCGTGTGCCGCAACTCTGGTAGATAAGGTCAATCTTTTCCGACTTCACTCCGCCATAGAACATGATGTCGCGCTTGGTGCACTCGCTGATGGCGATGATGCGGTCGGCCTCGGCGATGGTTTTGCGGAACTTCCAGGTATAGAATTTGGTGTCTAACCATTTATAATACTCTGGGTGACGCAGGAAAATCAGGTCGTGAATGGTGACTACCGTCTTGATGCCGCTCTTCTTGATGCCGACAGGGAGCTCGCCCGAGAGGCCGTGATAGAGTTGTATGCCGTCTTGCTGCAGCTGTTTCACAATGCCATGGGTGCGCCACAGCGTGCCACGCAGGCGGTTGATAAGGGATGGGTGCTGGGTGGTGGCGGATGAATGAGGGTATACAAACTGCACGTTTTCGGCCGTAGTAACCATGTTACGCAGTTCGTCGCGACCCTCGTCGGGGGCATAAAGACAGAGTTGACAGCCATCGGGGGCGATGGCCGAGAGGTCGTTGACGAGCGTACGTGCGTAGCTGCCCAGACCTGTTGCGTTGCGTACTATGCGCTTGGCGTCGAATCCTATCTTCATGATTCCTTACGTTGAATGACTTTTCCGTTCACCACCTCATAGCGGCGGTTGAACTCTTCGTGGGTGCGGCGCCACCGGTCGTGGCTCCACAGATAGCAGGATGGCTCGCGGCGGATGGTTTCTTCCAGCATTTCGAAAAACCGGCGTGTGATGGCGTGTTCCTCCATCGACTGTGGGTCGGTGGTTATCAGCTTGAAGGTGACCAGATAGTGACCGCGCCGCGGACGCTCCATGTCTACGTAGAACACCGCATTCTGCATCTTTCGCATGATGCGCTCTGCCCCGGTGAACACGGGCGTGTCGTGATGGAGGAAGGGTATCCACAGATGAATATTCTCCCATTTGGGCGCCTGGTCGCTGATATAGCCGAACAAGTTCATGCGATTTTCTCGCTTATAGCCTACCAGATAGCGCAGAATGTCTTTCTTGGGGATGCACACACCGCCCATGCTCTGGCGAATGTCGATGAAGAGCCGGTCGAAAAGATCGCTGCGCAGGGGATGATAGATGAGTCCCATCACCGCATCGGTATGTCGTGTCATGGCCAGTCCGGTGGCCGAGAGCAGTTCCCAGTTGCCATAATGCCCAAGCATTGCGGCACAATTCTGTCCGTGGTCGAAACATTCCTCCACCAGCTCGGTGCCACGAAACTCGATGTGTTTGAGCAGGGTTTCGCGGCTGACGCTGAGCAGTTTCACCGTCTCAACGAAATAGTCGCACAGCCAGCGATAAAACCGACGTTCAATCTGCCGGTGTTCCTGTGTGCTTTTCTCTGGAAAAGCTGTCTCGATGTTGTGGCGTACCACGCGTCGGCGATAGCCCGAGAGGCGCACAATGACGTAGAAGAAATCAGACAAGACATAGAGAGCCCTATATGGTAGCAGCGATACCATATAAAACAGTGCGTACGTTATCTTGTAAATCAATTCCTTCATATCCTTGATTTATATTTGAACTGCAATTTTCCTTCTCTAATGTCTATACTCCTTCACTCCTTCACTCCTTCACTCCTAAACGAGTTGACAAGTTGACGAGTTGACGAGTTGTTTGACATGTGAAGGTATTGTCTGCACTTCTGAACTCTTGCACTTCTGCACTCCTCAAGAAATCACTGCTGCATGTCGTGCAGCTTTTTGTAGTATCCGTCCTGTCGGAGCAGTTCTTCGTGCGAACCTCGTTCTACGATGCGTCCCTCGTGCAACACACAAATCTCGTCGGCATTCTTGATGGTCGACAGACGGTGGGCGATGGCCACGGTGGTACGTGTCTTCATGAGTCGTTCCAGTGCATCCTGTACCAGTCGTTCGCTCTCGGTGTCGAGTGCCGATGTGGCTTCGTCGAGAATCAGTATGGGCGGGTTTTTCAGAATGGCACGGGCGATACTCACGCGCTGGCGCTGACCGCCCGAGAGTCGTCCGCCACGGTCGCCGATATTGGTGTCGTAGCCATGTTCCGACTGCATGATGAAGTCGTGGGCATTGGCGATGCGTGCAGCATTCTCAATGCGCTGCTGCATATCCGGACTATCTGGATTATCGGGTATTCCAAAGGCAATATTATTGCGGAAAGAGTCGTTGAAGAGGATAGCTTCCTGGTTCACATTGCCAATCAGCTGGCGCAAATCGTGGATGCCCAGGTCTTTCACGTTGATGCCGTCGATGAGCACCTCGCCTTCCTGCACATCGTAGTAGCGTGGAATCAGGTCTACCAGTGTCGATTTGCCGCCACCCGACTGTCCCACCAGTGCCACGGTCTTTCCCTTCTCGATGGTGAGGTTGATGTCACGGAGCACCCACTGTTCGCCATATTTGAACGACACATGGCGGAACTCTATGGCATGCTCGAAACTCTTGATGTGGATGGGGTTGGCAGCCTCTTTGATGTCGTTTTCGGCCAGCAGGATTTTATCTACACGCTCCATCGAGGCCAGTCCCTTCGGAATGTTGTAGCCTGCCTTCGAAAACTCCTTCAGCGGGTTGATGATGCTGTAGAGAATCACCATGTAGTAGACAAATGTGGAGCCGATGATGCTGTGGTAGTTGATGACCAGGATGCCGCCAAACCACAACACAATGACAATCATTACTGTGCCCAGGAACTCGCTCATGGGATGTGCCATCGACTGACGGATGTTCACACGCATGATGTCGTTGCGATAGGCTGAGTTCACCTGGTCGAAGCGTTGGTTCATCTTCTCCTCGGCACAGAAAGCCTTGATGATGCGCAGTCCGCCCAGTGTCTCTTCCACCTGGCTCATGGTGTCGCTCCAAAGGGTCTGTGCCTTGATGCTCTTCTGTTTCAGTTTGCGCCCCACCAGTCCCATGAACCATCCGAAGATGGGCACAAAGATGATGGTGAAGAGCGTCAGTTGCCACGAGATGAGGAGCAGGGCAATGAAATAAGAGATGATAAGAATAGGATTTTTGAACAGCATGTCCAGACTAGACATGATGCTCGACTCAATTTCCTGTACGTCGCCGCTCATGCGGGCAATGATGTCGCCCTTGCGCTCTTCGCTGAAGAATCCGAGCGGCAGCGAGTTGATTTTCTGATAGAGTTGGTTGCGGATGTCGCGCACCACACCCGTGCGGATGGGAATAATCGTGGCCGACGAGAGGAAGTAGGCGCCAGTCTTCAGTGCCGTCATCACTGCCAGCACCAGTCCGATGATGAGCAGGGTGGTAGTGGCTCCGCTGGTTTGGATGAGCTGGTTCACATAGTAGTTCATGTTGTTCATCAACACTCCGTCCACATTTCCCCAGTCCCAGGCCATCAGCGAGGTGGCTTTCTCGGTGTCGCCCGTCTGGAAGAGGATGTTGAGCATGGGGATGAGTGTGGCAAACGAGAAGATGTTCAGCACCGCCGACAGGATGTTGAACACCACCGACAGTGCCAGATACTTCTTATAAGGCGGAACAAACCGCCGCAACACTTGCAAAAACTCCTTCATATCATTTTGTTCTAACTGAGAACTGAGAGCTGAGAACTGAGAGGTATGATTACCTTTTGAATTTGAATTCCTGCTTTGAGACAGAGAGTAATCATACCTGTCATCTCTCAGTTCTCCGTTATCACTTTGGATCAGCTTCTCCCAGCAGCGTAGCACTGCTGCTGCCTGTGATGCGTACGTTGACGGTCTCGCCGATGTGATGTCCCTGTTTGTCAAACACCACCGCCTTGCCTTGCTCGTTGCGGCCCATCAGTTGTTCGCGTGAGCGTTTGCTGAAACCTTCCACCAGCACGGGGAAAGTCTTGCCCACATCCTCGCGGTTGCGCTCTGCCGAAATCTCGGTCTGCAAGGCGATGAGCATGTTCAGTCGGCGAATCTTTTCCTCTTCCGGCACGTTGTCGGCCAGATGTTTGGCAGCGTAAGTGCCTGGCCGCTCGGAATACTTGAACATGAAAGCCGAATCGAAGCGAACCTCACGCACCAGCGAGAGTGTCTGCTGGAAGTCTTCTTCTGTTTCGTCGCAGTAGCCCACAAACACATCGGTGGTCAGTCCGCAGCTGGGAATGATGCGGCGGATGGCCTCTACCTTTTGCAGATAGTCCTCGCGGGTGTATTTGCGATTCATCAGGTGCAGCACGTGGTTGCTGCCACTCTGCACGGGGAAGTGAATCTGCTTGCACAGGTTGGGCTCTTCGGCAATGGCGTGCAGAATGTCTTCGGTCATGTCTTCAGGGTTCGACGTGGTGAAACGCACCCGCATCTGGGGCACCTTGCGGGCCACCAGCCGCAACAGTTGGGCAAAACTGGTGCCGCCGGGCACAGGCTTGCCAGCTGGTGACAGGCCGTAGCTGTTGACGTTTTGTCCCAACAGTGTCACCTCTTTGAATCCACGGTCGCTCAAGTCGCGCACTTCCTGGAGAATACTTTCTACATCGCGTGAGCGCTCCCGGCCTCGGGTGTAGGGCACAATGCAATAGTGGCAGAAGTTGTTACAGCCACGCATGATGCTCACAAATCCGCCAATCTTGGCTCCGTGGATGCGCTGTGGGATGATGTCGCGATAGGTCTCGGTAGTCGAGAGTTCAATGTTCATGGCCTTATGGCCTGCCTCGCACTGCGCAATGAGGTCGGGCAGTGAGAGATAAGCATCGGGACCGGCCACCAAGTCGGCATGATGGTGCTCCAGCAGGTCGCCCTTCACGCGCTCGGCCATACAGCCCAGCACACCAATGATGAGGCTGCTGCCCTGTTCCTTGTTTCTTTTCCTTCGTTCTGCATCGAGCGCCTCCAGACGGTGATAAATTTTCTGTTCGGCATTGTCGCGCACCGAACAGGTGTTCAGGAATACGGCGTCAGCGTCTTCTAGTTGGTCGGTCACCTCATATCCGGCCATCTTCATCACCGAGGCAACAACCTCAGAGTCGGCCACGTTCATCTGGCAGCCATAGGTCTCTATATATAGTTTTTTCATTGTCAATACGCTATTGAGGTTGCAAAGTTACGAAAAATCGAGAGCAGAACAAAACAAACTTTTGTTTTTTATGCCGAGATGGAGTAACTTATGTAAAGCAACTTTAAGTTTGTAACATAGACGAGAGGAATGCCAAGTTTATTGGTTTTATGGCATCAAATCCCGGCCAGGTCGGCATCGGCAAACGGTTGTGCGCTGATGCAACGCAGGTTTTTCGCCAGTTGAGCCGTACTGCTGGCACCCACCAAGACCGACGTGACGCCGCGTTGGTGCAGAATCCATGCCAGTGCCATTTCTGCCAGTGTCTCATTGCGGCCTTTGGCAATGGTGTTGAGTTTCTGCAGGTTGGCGAGCAGCTCGGGAGTGAGCATATTCTCTTTCAGGAATTTGCCTTTGGTCATGCGCGACCCCTCGGGAATACCGTTCAGATAGCGGTCGGTGAGCAGACCTTGTGCTAGTGGCGAGAACGAGATAAAGCCAATGCCATGATCGGCACAATAGTCGAGGATGCCTTCCTCTTGCGGTTCACGGTCGAGCAGGTTGAGGCGCCCCTGATAGATGAGCAGTGGCACGTCACGCTCGCGCAGATATTTGTCGGCAAACGCCAAGGCCTCCAGTGGCCAGCGGCTGATGCCCACATAGAGTGCTTTTCCGCTGTGCACAATGTCTACCAGTGCCTGCAGCGTTTCCTCCAGCGGTGTCTCTGGGTCATAGCGGTGACTATAGAACAGGTCTACATAGTCCAGATGCATGCGTCGCAGGCTTTGGTCGAGGCTAGCCATGAGGTATTTGCGCGAGCCCCAGTTGCCGTAAGGCCCCTCCCACATGTCATAGCCTGCCTTGGTAGAGATGAACAGTTCGTCGCGATAAGGGGCGAAACTGTCGTCCATCAACCGGCCCATGGTTTCCTCGGCCGAACCGTATACAGGACCGTAGTTGTTGGCCAGGTCGAAGTGGGTGATGCCGTTGTCGAAGGCATAATGAGTGATTTCGCGGCTGCGCTCATAGGGGTCTACGCTGCCGAAGTTGTGCCAGAATCCCAATGATATTTTGGGCAACAGCACACCGCTGTTGCCGCAACGACGGTACATCTGCTCGCTCGCGTCGTAGCGGCTGGGGGCTGGGGTATAAGGGGTCTTTATGTCCATAGTTGGGTGATGGGTGGTGAATGTTGGGGTGTTGATGGTTTGAATATTAGGTGTTGAATGATGGGTGTTGAATGGTGGGTGGTAATGGTTTGAAGGGTGGGCTTTTGGTCTGTTTCCTATGAGGTCTGGCGGTCGCTCTCGATGAGAGCCAGCAGGCGTTCGACGGCCTCCTCTTCGGGGATGTTTTTCTCCACGCATTCTTTTCCGCGGTAGAGGGAGATCTTGCCTCGGGCGGCACCTACATAGCCATAGTCGGCATCGGCCATCTCGCCTGGACCGTTCACAATGCATCCCATGATGCCTATTTTGAGTCCTTTCATGTGGGCGGTGGCCGCTTTGATGCGGCGGATGGTGTCTTGCAGGTTGTAAAGGGTGCGCCCGCAGCCCGGACATGAGATGTATTCGGTCTTGGTGAACTTGATGCGGGCAGCCTGCAGAATGGCGTCGGCCAGGGCGGTGAGGCGCTCATCGCTAAATGCTTCGTCGCGGATGACAAGCTTGTGGGCCTTGCGGTCGATAAGCAGTGCGCCTGTTGTCATGGCCGCTTTCAGTTGCAGCAATTCCCAGTCGGTCTCGTGAAACTCCACGCTGATGGTGTCGTCGGCAATGGTCTGCTCGGCTTGGGCACGTAATTGGGCACATTCCTCAATGCTATCGACCAACCGGCGGGCCACGGGAATCTCACATTCAGGATCCTCGCTGAGGCTCACGCGAATGGTGTCGCCAATGCCTTCGGTGAGCAGGGCGCCAATGCCTACGGCACTCTTGATGCGTCCGTCCTCACCCTCGCCAGCTTCGGTGACGCCCAGATGCAACGGATAGTGCATCTGCTCGCGGTCCATCTGACTGACCAGCAGCCGCACCGACTGTACCATCACCACGGTGTTGCTGGCCTTGATAGAGATGACCACATCGTCGAACTGCTCGCGTTTGCAGATTCTGAGAAACTCCATGCAGCTCTCCACGATGCCGGCCGGCGTGTCACCATAGCGCGACATGATGCGGTCTGACAGCGAACCGTGGTTCACACCAATGCGGATGGCCGTGTGGTGCTCGCGGCAGATGTTCAGAAAGGGGATGAACCGTTCTTCTATCTTGCGCAGTTCAGCCTGATATTCCTCGTCGGTATATTCCAACTGCTTGAACGTGCGTGCCGGGTCGACATAGTTGCCGGGGTTGACGCGTACCTTCTCGCAATAGCGTGCTGCCACATCGGCCACATTCGGGTTGAAATGCACGTCGGCCACCAGCGGAGTGGTGTAGCCTTCGGCCTTCAGCCGCAGAGAGATGTGCTGCATGTTCAGTGCCTCGCGGGTGCCTTGTGTGGTGAACCGCACCAGTTCGCCACCAGCGTCGATGATGCGTCGGGCCTGACTGACACACGCCTCGGTGTCGTTGGTGTCGGTAGTGGTCATCGACTGAATGCGTATTGGGTTGGTGCCGCCGATGGCTATCGGTCCTACCTGTGCCACCGACGACTGTCGCCGTTGATAAGTGAAAGGTTTCTCGTTCATTTCTAATTCAGAAAACACGTCTATACCTTATACTCATAATCGCTGATGGCAGCCAGTTCCTGGTTGGCCTTCTCGATTTTCTTGCCCAGCGTAGCCTTGTAGTCGGCCACCTTACGGGCCATCTCGTCGTCGCCCAGGGCAATCATCTGCATGGCCAGGATGGCAGCGTTCATTGCCGCGTTGACGCCTACGGTGGCTGTTGGAATGCCAGGAGGCATCTGTATGATGCTCAGCATGGCGTCCAGACCGTCGAGCATTCCCTTGATGGGCACGCCGATGACGGGCAGGGTGGTGGAGGCGGCAATACAACCGGGCAGTGCGGCGGCCATGCCAGCAGCGGCAATAATCACCTTCACACCACGGCCGCGAGCGCTTTTGGCAAACTGCTCTACGGCATCGGGTGTGCGATGGGCCGACAGGGCATTTACCTCGAAGGGCACCTGCTGTTCGTTGAGAAACTTCATGGCTTTCTCCATGACGGGCAGATCGCTAGTGCTGCCCATGATAATGCTTACTAATGGTTTCATATTCTAATAGATTTTTTTATATCACTGACATCCATGCCGTGATGAGTCCCACCACAAATCCGGCCACCACCTGCGAGAGAGTGTGCTGGCGCAGAATCATACGACTGGACCCCAGCACTCCGGCCAGGATGATGATGAGGCTGAGCCACCACAGCGGGTTGAAGGCGAAGATGTAGGCAAAGGCCACAAGTGCGCCTGCCACGCCACCGATGGCTGCCGTGTGGGTAGAGATTTTCCACCAGATGTTGATGATGGCACAGACAATTTGCACCATGAGAGCCGCCACCAGGATGCGCCCCATGAAGTGGGGAATGTGGAGCACGCTCATCACATAGTAGCAGGTGAGGTAGCAGATGATGCTGATGACGTATGGAATCATGCGCCGTTCTTTGGTGCCCAGCTGCAGCAGGGTCCATCCTTGATAGCGGCGGTAGAGATGAATGATGAATGTAGGCAGGAGGATGGTGAAGAGATACACCAGTAGCACCACCTGCAGCTTATACGCAAACGGGAAGATGCGCAGATAGCTGAAGATAAACAATGCCAGCATTCCGATTAACGGCAAGTAGAACGGTGTGAACAGCATGCTCACCACCCTGGCAGCCAATATCAAGTCTCGTTCTTTCATTTTCTTTATGAATAGCTCTGCTTTTCTTTTGTCATCATTCTTACCTCTTCATCATGATTCTTTTCTCAGTCTTGCCACGGGAATATCCAGTTGCTCGCGATATTTTGCCACTGTGCGGCGGGCGATGGGGAATCCTTTTTCGGCCAGGGCTGTTTTCAGCGCGTCGTCGCTCATGGGTTTGTGTTTGTCCTCGCCGTCGATAATCTCTTTGAGCGTGGCTTTTATCTTGCGTGTCGACAGTTCCTCGCCGTTTTCGGTCTTATAACTGTCGCTGAAGAAGTGGCGCAGCTTGAAAGTGCCCCAGCGGGTCTGTGCATATTTCATGTTGCTCACGCGCGAGATGGTCGAGATGTCCAGTCCCGTGCGGTCGGCCACATCTTTCAGTATCATGGGCCGCAGGTCGCTCTCGTCGCCGTCTTGGAAGTAGCGTCGCTGAATGTCGATGATAGCTTTCATGGTGACATAGAGCGTATGGCGGCGCTGTCGCACGGCCTCAATATAGTTTTGTGCGCGTTCCACTCGCTCTTTGGCATACACCACCGCCTCTTTCTCGCTTCGGGTGAGGCTCTTTTTGTTGTCGCGCTGGCGATAGCTGGCCAGCAAGTCGGTGAACGAGGGCGACACGTGCAGGTCGGGAATGCGGCCGCGGGTGATGCTGAAAGTGATGGTTCCGTCGTCGTTGGTGTCGACAATAAAGTCGGGCGTAATCTGCTGGATGTTGCGTCCTTCGGTCTCGCCCAGCGACGATCCTGGTTTGGGATTCAGCCGCAGCAGTTCTTCTTGTGCCGCCTCCATCTGGTCGTTGCCGAGTCCCATCTGCGTTCTGATGCGTTCCCAGCGTTTGTTCAGGAAGTCGTCGAAATGTTCTTCCAGGATGGTGGCGGCATTACCGCGGGCCTCTGTCCATCGTTTGCGGTCTATCTGCAGCAGCAGGCATTCTTGCAGTGTGCGTGCTCCGATGCCCGCAGGGTCGAATTCTTGCAGTCGTTCCAGCACCTCTTCCACCTCGTTTTCGGTCACGTCGATATTGTGATAGATGGCCAGCTCGTCGGTGATAGAGTCTAGGCTTTTGCGCAGCAGTCCGTCGCTGTCGAGCGATCCGATGAGATACTCCATCACGTTCATCTGCTGTTCGGTGAGATCCTGTTCGCCCATCTGCTCTTTCAGAGTGTCGTAGAACGAGGTCTGTTCGCCATACACCATCTGCTCCTGTTCGGCGCTGTCGGTCCATCCGGCTCTCTCTCGCGTTTCCACCGAGTCGGCCATGCCGGCCAGGTCGTCGTCGCCGCCAATGCGTTCCAGTGCATGGTCGAGCGCTTCCTCGCGCTCTTCGCGCTCGGTGAGTGCCTCATAGCTGTCGTCGCGCTCGTCGGCCGTACTGTTGTCGCCCCACTCGCCGGCACCGTCGGCATTGTTCTCGTCGCCGAAAGCGTCGGTTTCGAGCGCCGGATTGTCGTCGAGTTCGGCCTGAACATTCTGCTCCAGCTCGGCCAACGGCATTTCCAGCATCCGCACCAACATCATTTGTTGCTGCGTCAGCTTCTGCTGTTGCACCTGCTTTTGCGTTTGTTCCTGTATCAGTTTCATTGTTTCTGCTCCTTATTGACTAATCTCCCGTCTCTTACTCCTCATCTTCTCTCAACTACTGGAAATATGCTTTCAGCTGTGCAGCCAGGGCCGACAGTTCTTCGGGTTTTCCGTTCCCGAAGCGCTCCCATACTTGCTGACAGGGGTTGATGAGTGGGTCGAGCACCACCTCGGTGCGGTTCAGGTAGGGGTCGCACACCTGGAAGAAGTCCATCACTTCTACCACGGTCTGTGCCTTGATGCGCATCAGCCGTGCCAGTTCTTGTATCTCAGGCGTGCTTGTCACCATCGTGGCCGGCACCAGCCGGAAGTAGAGGTCGAGAATCAGGATGAGCATCACGGGTTTCAGGTCTGACCGTTCTTCCAGCGGACGGAAGTCTTTCTCCCACGACTCGCTCACTTCCACGCCGTCGTAGAAACTGCCGGCCATGCCGAATCCCTTCATGCGTCGCAGCAGCTGAATGCCTCGTGCCAGTTTCTTCGGACTGTTGGCATAGGTCTCCCACAGTCTGCGCAGCTTCGGTTCGTCGAGCGAGCGCAGGCGGAACATCTGTTCGTAGAGCACCTGCGGCTGCACATGCAGTTCGAGTGCCAGGTCAACCACTCCCCGTGAGTAGAGAGGTTTCACTCCCACGGGCTTTTTCAGATACAGCTGCATCAGCAGCAGCCAGTATTCGTCCGACCATTGATTCCGTTTTGCTGCCATCTTTCAGAGTGTTTTTTCAGAGACGTTGCAAAGGTACAAAAAATTCTTATTACTCCGTCTTCACATCACGATTTTCTTTCCACGGTGCACATATATGCCCTTGCTGGTGGGCTTTGTGTTGAGTTTCTTTCCGTCGAGCGTGTACCAGGCGTCATCGGCCGTGTCGGTAGTGACGGTGTCGATGCCGGTGGCTGTTACAGTGAAGCTCTTTCTCACGTTCTCAATTTCTATATAGTCAGTTCGTATGTTGTTATCTGTGTAGAACGTGAAATAATAGTAACAATAAATCATATATTTTTCTCCTTCTTCCAAGTTGTTGATGTTGAAAGCCAGAGGGGTCGATTTGCCAGGGTCCAAGCCCAATTTTTTAGAACTTATATTACGCTCATAAAGAAAACTGTTGGTATTAGCGTCATATTTATATAACCATATGACGATATCATTATAATAGGTCTCTTTACCATTGTTGGTAATGGTCATAGTATATGTAGTGGTCGTACCAGGAGTCAGCATTAGATTGCTGGCTTCGAGTTTAGCATCTCCTTTTGGCGCAGCGATAATCTCTACCGTCGATTGTCCGATGACGTTTTTGCCCTCTTCGTCGGTGCATACCCAGAGGTTCCAGGTGCCAGCCTCTTTGGGTTGGAAGTAGAACAGAACCTGTTCGCTGCTGTTCTCTCTGATGGCCGTTCCTGTGGCATAAGCGACAGTTCCCTTATCGGTTGTCTTGCTGGCAAAGAGGTAGAGCGGATAGATATATTCTCCACCGCTATTCTCTACGGTGACGTTCACCTGTTGCACACTAGTAGCCAAGTGGAAACCAGGGACCTCAAAGTCGGTGGCCCGCAGGCTTTGCTTTATGATGACGGTTGTCGTTGCTAGCACGTTTTTACCTCTGGAGTCGGTGGCTAGACGGAAGGTATATGTCCCCTCGTCCAAGCCATCATAGAGTGGTATGCGGTAACTCTTCGTGTTGCCCGCTTTTATTTTTACGGTTTTTCCATTTACATACTTGCCTGCATTGTTTTCCGTGCCTTGAAGCAGGAAAAGATCACGATTGTAATTATCGCCGTTGTTGTTCACGTCGAAAACAAATGTCAGCCTTTGCCCGGGTAGACAACTGCCAAGCGCTTCGAAACGGGTGAATTCCAAATTATCCACAGGATGTGCCACAATAGTTTTTACCCCTGTGCTATCTACCGTTACGTCAAACCAAATGGAGGCTGGATTGCAGCGCCGCCACTCCGTCTCGCCTTTTAACAGGGAAATTGGAACCAGCTTGTGGTAGCCTTCTGATAGTTTGTAAGCAGACAAATCGAAAGAAACATTATATCCAGACCCTTTCGAAAGTTCAAGCCTTTGGTAGAACTCATAATAATTGTCAACAACGGTAATTGTTCCGTCGTCGTTCAGTTCGCCTATGCCAAATCCGAAGCTATAAGTTTCTTCATTTCTATTCCAAAAAATAAGTTCCGCTAATGCCCCTTCTGTATTTGTGAATTGAGCTGTTGGCAGGATGCCATCAAAGAGTTCCTCTTCCCACTCGTCGTTTTGGTTCGGGTCGTTAATAGGGCCTGCACCTGTATTGGGCTGGATACCAATATAAGCATCTTGGTAGAATATATATCCTACGCTTGTGCTCTCGTTTTGCAGGTAGGGGTTGGTGGCCTGAAGCGTGAAGTAGCCGTTGTACGAACCGCCCCAGCCCCAATTGAAGTGATAGAGACCCTCTCCGTCGTATCCGTCGCAGATAAAAGCATGGCCTCCGCTGAAACTGTCGCCCGAATAAATAATAGGACGGCTGGCTGCGAGCTCCTCATAAATCAGCTCGTTCCACTCGCCAATAGTGTAGTCGCTTCTTTCGACAATGCGGTATGTATAGGGGTCGTAGTCGAAAAACTGAGCCATTCTCATAACCATATTACCAGTGGCTGCTCCTGATCCGCCTAGACCGTAATTCATCCGTGCTGCATAACCGCAATAGAGCATCAGCTCGGCCACAGCCTTAGCGCTGGCGGTTCCTTGGTCTACGGAACTGTATGTGGGCTTCATCTTTGCCCAATCGAATGTGATGGCAGGAAGGTCTTTCGACGTGTCGGCACTGTTTCCATCTATTGTATAGCCCGGTACCACCGATGTAGCCTTTTGGGGCCATTGATAGTAGTACATGATTTGTGCGCCTGCTGTAGCCACGCAGCCCGTGAGGCAGTGCTTGCCGTTGATGGTCGGGCAGAGCGTATTATAGATATATCCTTCTTCTGTCGCACTGCCTTGGTTCCATTCTGTCACCAGCAGCGGCGTGATGGCTTTGTGGGCATTGGCCTTGGCGCGCTCGCGCTGAATGGTCAGCGCATCCGCGTTCCCGTCTGCGTTCCCGTCTAAAAGCTCAATCTCTCTGGCCACAGTTTCCATCCACCAGCGGAAGTTGTCGGGCATGGTCTCCTCGTCGTAGCTGCCCCGGTCGGTATATCCCAGGATGGGCATGGCGCGGTCGTCACCGCTGACAACCACGAATCCCTCGTTGCCCTCGGTGTTGAATATGTAGAGTGGTGCCTGCTCGCTGACGGCTTTCCGGCCGGGAGCCCGCATGGGCTCGCTTTTCAGCTGTGCTCCCCGGTTGGCCATGAACTGTGCGGCTAGTTGTCGGGCCTGCTGTTTGTCGATAGGGTTGGCTACGGCTGCTGCCATTACCCATAATAAAAGGAATAAGGCTGTCGTTCTTCTCATCGCTCTTAGGTTTTAGTTTTATTTCGCAAAGATAATAAAAATTTTGCTTATGACGGGATGTTTTTCAAATTATTTTCTTTATCTTTGCTATTTGAAAAAACGTAACAACAATTTAGTATTGACTTATGAAGAATACCATGAAACGAGTGTCGGCGTTGTTGATGCTCATGGTGCTGGCACTCACATTGGCAGCACAAACCCAATCGGCGGCCGAACAGTTGAAAGAAAACCTCAGAAAAGCCTATGGCACCGACTGTCCTTATCCCTTCGATAAAGGCAGACTCACACCTGCCCCGCGCGGTTATAAACCCTTCTATATCAGCCACTATGCCCGCCATGGGTCGCGCTATTACTGGTCGGACAACCTCTATAAGGACCTCGACACGCTACTCACCGTGGCCCACCAGCGCCATCAGCTCACCGCCGAGGGCGAGGCATTCTATCGCAAATTCATGGATGCCAAAGAGGAACTGCAGACCGGTGCCACCGAACTGACCCAGTTGGGGTGGGAACAGCATCAGAGCATTGCCCGCATCATGTACAACAATTTCAAGGATGTGTTTCGCAAGGGGGGCAACGTGCTGGCCATCTCGTCGCTCGTGGGGCGTTGTGTGATGAGCATGTCGGCCTTCTGTCAGGAACTAGTGCAGTGCAATCCGAAGCTGGAGATACGCGAACAGGCATCGCGGTTCACCCTCGACGGCGTGGTGCCTTCCGACGATCGCAACCCGCACAAGCGCTCTTTCCCACGGGCGAAGCCCCGCTACGAGAAAAACCGCGGCCAGTTTCGTTACGACAATTCGTTGCGCGAGCGTGTCCTCGGCCGCGTGTTCACCACCACCGACGGACTGCCAGGTGGCGACAGGCGCATCTACGACCATCTCATCAATCTCTACACCTCGCTGCCCAGCATCGGCCATGAGGGCATGATGGGCCACATCGTGACCGACGACGAGATTGTCGGCCAGTGGGAACAGGCGAACCTGGGCACCTACAGTTGGGTGTTCGGTCCGCAATATGAGGTCATCCCCATTTTGCAAGACATCATCAGTAAGGCCGAGGCGGTGGTCAACGGCAGCAGCGACCATGTGGCCGACCTGCGCTTTGGCCACGACTCCTACATCGGACCGCTCACCGTGCTCATGGGCATCAACGGTGCTGACCTCGACCCCGAGGATCCCTATGAGGTGAAAAACTGCTACCAGAACTGGGAAACCTGCAAGGCCTGCAACATTCAGTTGGTGTTCTATCGTACGAAGAAAAGCCGTGCCGACATCCTGGTGAAGTGCCTGCTCAACGGCGTGGAGGCCACCTTGCCGGTGCCCACCGACAATTATCCTTACTATAAATGGGCAGACTTCCGCCAGTTCTATCTCGACAGGTGCAAGGGGAAATGAGACGCAACGGGGAAGTTGTACGCTGCGTTCTCCCGGTGATTTTTTGAAGAAAAAAGTAGATTAAGCATGGCAGAAGGTATTTTTACGCCTCGCAGAAAGCTGTTTTGCGCCTGCAGAAGGCTCTTCTACGATTGTAGAGGGCATGTCTGCAGGCGCAAAACGCATGTTTGTGGGGGCTTGGTTTATGGATACAACATCTTGCGGCCCGACTGGATATACACCCCGCGCGACGGACGCTTGCCAATTTGTTGTCCGCGCATGTTGTACATTCGTGAGTTGCTATTTTGATAAGAGGTATTCTTTTTCTTCACCGACTTCACGGCCGTGGTGGTGGAGGGTTCGAGCATATAATTATCAAGTGGCTGATAACCAAGTGCTTCTGCTAGTTTATTCCATGCTGCAGGCAACTCGATTTTAGCCGTTGAGAATCCACCGCCAGGCATGGTTTGTATCTTGTTGCGCGAGGCATCGCCGGTGACAAGAAATGCTGTGGCGCCTTTCTCCATGGTGGGAATGGTGACGAGAGTCGACTCGGGCGAGTCGTACCACTCGGGCATGGCTGTCTCAGCGGCCTCTTCCGACTTCTTGATGAAGGCCAGATACTGCTGGAAGGTGTGCTCACCCTCGTCTTTGCGGCTGCCCGGGTTGGCATAATAATTAGCAAAGGCACGCTCGTAGGCCGACCGGCGTGAGTTCTCTATCAGCACATCCTCCAGCGTGTCGAGGCTGGGGTAGCCGCTGACCAGAATGCCGGCCACGGGCTCGGTCATGAGCACCACGCGGTTGGTGAACTGCTTGCCGCTGCCCACTGCAAACTGGCATCGCTCGGAGATGTCCCAGGCCATCAGCTGCATCACCTTCTCGGCATTGGTGGTCGATGGCGCCATGTTGTTGCCCCACATCAGTGCCGACGAGAGCGTCACGGTGTTGTCGTTTGTCTGGTAGCCTTGCTGTTCGTTCCAGGTCTGCCAACCCACGCGGTGGCACGCCTCCTCGTCTTCTACCAGACACCATGGCTGCAGATAGCCGAACGTGCCCATGCGGCTTTGGCCTACATAATAGCCTGCCAGATTCATCATAGCCAGACTCATGAAGCGGCTGATGGCAGTGTTGGCATCTGCATTGATCTCGCCCTGACCGCTGCTGATGCCAAGCTGTCGGGCCACAGGTCCGTTGAGCCAAGAGTAGGGAACCCATGCGTGTGTACTGCCCAGTGTGCGACGGAAATTGCCGCCTGCCATGGCCTTGGTCATTGCAATGAGAATGGGCATATACTCGGGTTTGCAGCCCGCCATGCATGCATTCACGGCCACATGCCACGTGGTGGTGTTGCGGTAGGCGGCAGGCAACACGGCGATGGTCTCATCCCATCGATAGTCGGTATAGTCGAGATATTTCAGCACTTTCTCGAACACGGGTGGGGTGAAAGGGGCGCCGTCGCTCCATCCCATGCTCTTGAAGTAGGCGTATATCTGGTCCAGGGTGCCATGATACACATCGTCGGTGATGCCCTGAGCGCCTCCGGCAGCGGCATATTCGTCGTCGGTGATGGGCGTGGTGAGCGCTTTTTCTATTTGCGGCCATGTCACCTCGTCGGTGTTGCGGACCAGTTGTTCCTCGCTATGGGTGGCAAAAGCACCGGGATAGACTGCCACTCTGAGCACCGGCACACCGTTGTTGCGGGCCGTATAGCGTGCCTGATTGTCGAAGCCCGGAGCCGTGACGATGACCGCAGGAATGCCGAGTTTCTCGGCTACGATGCACGAGCCGGTCTCCTTCGGGGTGCAGATACCGCAGCCGCCATTGCCGGCAATGACCGCATCTACCTTGAGGTCGATGAGCCGTTGGCGGAACACTTCGGTGGACTGGCGTGTGATGCCTGGCGCAGGGTAGGGGCCTGCAATGGGCAGCTCGTCGTACATAATGATATTGGCAGTGGGATATTTTGCCAGGATTAGCCGCTTGAGTTCGGGATGGGTGATGTTATACATGAAGTCCTCGCCCACGATGGCGATGGTTTTTCCGTCGAGAGTCGACAGTCGTGGCGCCATCTGGATGGGTTCCACGGTTGTAAATCCTACAGGGCTCACCACGTTGAATGTGGGTTCGTTGGTTGTAGGAACGCTGCACGAGTCGTTGCACTCGAAACGGTCGGCCTGTGCATGTGCAAAAAGAGTGACAAAGGCCAAAAATAGTGTTGTGATTGTCTTCATTGTCGTTTTCTATGATGTGTAAATACTGTTTTTATTGTATAGAAACCTTGAAAACGCAAAAGTTAAATCAGGATGGCCACCTTTTTTCAAGTGGTGCCATCCTCACTTTCTCAGTTGTTAGCAAATTACACTTCAATTTGTTAGCAAATTACACCTCAATTTATTAACAAATTACACATCAATTTGTTAACAAATCGCACCCTAATTTGTTAACAAATCGCACCCTAATTTGTTAACAAATCGCATCTTAATTTCTTAACAAATTGCACTCTAATTTGTTAGCAAATGGAATTGTGGCCATTTTCCCGACCACGAATTTCTCGAATTTTCCGAATTCTCGAGGTTGTTGGTGATTGTACGAATATGTCGAATTAATCGAATTGGCATTGAGTCTACTTGGTAAATTGTCAATTATCAATTATCAATTGTCAATTTTCAATTTTCAATTGTCTATTACCGAACATTCTCAATCCTCAATTATTTTAATTGTCCTTGATTTTGATTTCGCAGTTGTCGAGCGACTCGATGACAGCCATCGACTCGATGCGGCTGATGCCCAGTTGCTGCAGTGTCTCGCGGCCATGCTGGAACTCCTTCTCGATGATGAACCCCATGCCCTCGATGTAGGCGCCAGCCTGCTGGCACAGTTCGATAACACCTTTGGCGGTGCTGCCGAAAGCCAGGAAGTCGTCGATGAAAAGAACATGGTCGCCTGCAGAGAGAAACTCCTTGCTCACAAAGATGGTAAAGTCGCGCTGTTTGGTGAACGACGAGACGTTGGTCACGTAGGCATCCTTCATGGTAGAGGGCATATTTTTCTTGGCAAATACCACCGGCAGGTTCATCACGTAGCCCAGGATGACTGCCGGAGCGATGCCCGATGCCTCCACGGTGATGATCTTGTTGATGTGGAGATCGCCAAAGCGCCGTGCAAACTCATCAGCAATCTGTTTGATGAGATAAGCGTCCATCTGGTGGTTAATGAACTTGTCTACTTTCAATATGCCTCCCTCGAAGCATTTCCCGTCGGCCAGGATTCTGTTTTTCAGTACTTCTAATGCCATCGTATCAGATTTTGCGTGAGATAAGTTTTTTTGTTTTTGCAAAGATACGAAAAAAGCAGAGGAAAAGCAAAAGAAATTGTTTGGATTTTTTGTTTCGCATCTTTTTTTTCGTTATCTTTGCAAAAATTGTAAAAATCAAAAGATCGTTATCCATGAAACAAACTAGATTCCTCGTTGCAATCGTGATGGCGGTATTCTGCCTTACGGTGCATGCACAGCAGACGTCTTATTCCGAGTATTTCAAGTCGCTTCCGTTCCGTATGAGCGAAGTGAAAGCCCCCGTGATACCCGACCGGCAGGTGTCGCTTCGTGACTATGGCGCCAAAGGCGACGGACTCACCCTCTGCACCGATGCTTTCCATAAAGCCATCAACGCACTCAGCGCTCAGGGCGGCGGCCATCTCGTCGTGCCGCAGGGCGTGTGGCTCACCGGCCCAATCACGCTGCAAAGCAATATCGACCTGCACCTGCAGCACGGAGCCATCATCCTTTTCTCGGGCGAAGCCATGCTCTACCCCCTCGTGGAGACTATCTATGAAGGTGGCAAACGCGTGCGCAGCCAGTCGCCTATCACGGGCACCGGACTGACCAATGTCAGCATTACCGGCCGTGGCGTGATCGACGGTAACGGCTCTTGCTGGCGCCCGCTGAAGAAAGAGAAAGTGACTGAGAACCAATGGAAGAAAATGACTTCGGCAGGGGGTGTGTTCCCGCGTGCCACCATGTGGTATCCCTCGGAGGAGCGTGTGAACACCCGTCCGGTGATGGTGCATCTGGAGAGCTGCAAGAACGTGCTGCTCGAAGGCGTCATCTTCCAGAACTCGCCGGCCTGGAACATCCATCCGCTGATGTGCGAGAACCTCATTGTTGATGGCATCACCGCCAAGAACCCGTCGTTTGCGCAGAATGGCGACGCCATCGACGTGGAGTCGTGCAAGAATGTGCTTATCGTGAACAGCACCTTCGATGCGGGCGACGACTGCATTTGTATCAAGAGCGGCAAGGATGAGGAAGGCCGTCAGCGCGGCATGCCCACGCAGAATGTGGTGGTGAGCGGCTGCACCGTGTTCAGTGGTCACGGTGGTTTCGTGGTGGGCAGCGAGATGAGCGGTGGTGTGAAGAACATCCTCGTGAAGGACTGCCAGTTCATTGGCACCGATGTGGGACTGCGCTTCAAGAGCTGTCGCGGCCGTGGCGGTGTGGTGGAGAAGATTTTCATTCAAGATATTGCCATGTTCAATATCCTGGGCGATGCCATCACCTTCGACCTCTACTACGGCGGCAAGTCGGTCATCGAGACTTTGGAAGATGGTACGCGCGTGAATAATATCGAGCCCAAACCAGTGGACAAGACCACTCCCGAGTTCCGCGACATCAGCATCAGCCGTGTGGTCTGTCATGGTGCCCGTCGCGCCATGTTCTTCAACGGACTGCCCGAGAAACCCATCTCCAACATCACCCTTACCGACATCAACATTGTGGCTGAGCAGCCTGCCGACTACTTCAATTGCCAGAATGTCATCAAGAAAGATGTCACGGTCAGCATACCGAAGAAACGGTAGCCGTTTGCATCCATCATCATGGCAAAGACAGCGATTATCGGAGGCGGTGCGGCAGGATTCTTTCTGGCAGTGAACCTGAAAGAGATGATGCCCGAAATGGAGGTTACCATTTTCGAGCGTGCTCATCGGGTGCTGCAGAAGGTGGCCATATCCGGCGGCGGACGATGCAATTGCACCAACACGTTCGAGGGCATAGGCGACCTGCAGGCAGTCTATCCCCGTGGGCACCGGCTGATGAAACGGCTGATGAAAGGGTTCTCCCAGCGCGATGCCTACGAGTGGTTTGAGCGCCACGGCGTGCGGCTGGTGACGCAAGCCGACGAGTGCGTGTTCCCGCAATCGCAAGATTCACAGACCATTATCGACTGTTTTCTGCACTATTGCCGCCGTGATGGCGTTCAGATTCGTACCGGCTCACGGGTAAACACGTTGGCAGAGCTCAGCGATTACGACTATGTTTGTGTCACCATTGGCGGTCAGCCGCGGCAGGAAAGCCTTGGCTGGCTGGCTGAGGCGGGTCATGAGATAGAGCTGCCCGTGCCCTCATTGTTCACCTTCAACATCGACGACCACGGCCTGCGCTCGCTGATGGGCACGGTGGTAGAGCAGGCCTCGGTGATGATTCCCGCCACATCGTTCCGCGCGTCGGGCCCATTGCTGCTCACCCATTGGGGCATGAGCGGCCCAGCCATCTTGCGCTTGTCGAGCTATGCCGCCCGTTATCTGAGCGAATGTGGCTATCGGTCGGCCGTCAGTGTCAACTGGACGGGACTGAGAGAAGACGAAGTGAGCACCCAACTGCAAGAAATCAGCATGGTGAATCCGCAAAAGCATCTCGCTAGTGTGCGTCCTTTCGACCTGCCGCAGCGCCTCTGGAGCAATTTGTTGGAGAAAAACCTCGAAGCCAAGGGCGCAAAAAGGTGGGCAGAACTGAGCCGTAAAGACCGCAACCGGATGGTGAATATGCTGGTCAACGACACCTATACCATCAGCGGTCGTGCGCCGTTTAAGGATGAGTTCGTCACGTGCGGAGGCATTTCGTTGCGTTCGGTCAACCCCGCCACACTCGAAAGCCGCAGCGTGAAGGGCCTTTATTTTGCAGGCGAGGTGCTCGACATCGACGGGGTGACAGGCGGATTCAACTTCCAAGCAGCGTGGACCACTGCCTATACGGTGGCCCAGGCCATTGCGAAAGCAGCGAATAAAGCGGGATGACTGAACCAACACTCATAGAAAAGAAGGGAAAGAAGCTCACGAAACAAAAAAACTAGCGAATTGTTGCAAATATCGGTTTTTCTTTGTACTTTTGCCGAGATAAATAAAGAAAAGAAAGGAGCTGCATCACTCTTCTCGAACCAAACTGCGACCTTGGCTGACAGAACAGAGAGCAACGCAGCACCCAGAATAGGGTGTGGGCTGACGGATTCATCTGTTCGAAGGTTGTCGCAGACCTGGTTCCAAGGATGAATGCCGGTACGACCCACACCGTTTTTTTCACTAAAAACCTGTGTATGAATTCGGTGCAAAGATAGGGAAGAAGAGGAAAATACCATATAAAAAAACGTTCAAAAACTAAAAAAAATGATACATCATAAGTCACGGATTGTGGTTCTTTTTGTGCTGGCGCTCTTGCTGTGTGCCTGCTCAGGCAGCAAAAAGCGCTATGTCATCGGCGTGTCGCAATGCTCGGAAGACATCTGGCGCGACAAGCTGAACGACGAACTGCGCATGGGAGCCTACTCATACGACAACGTGGAACTGCGTTTCGCATCGGCCGACGACAACGACGATAAGCAAATAGAACAAATTGACCGGTTCATCAGCGACGGCATCGACCTGCTCATCGTGTCGCCCAACCAGGTGGCTACCATCACACCGGCCATCGATCGCGCCTACGACAAAGGCATACCCGTCATCGTGTTCGACCGGAAAACCAGCTCGAAGAAATATACTGCCTATATCGGTGCCGACAACAAACTGATGGGGCGCGAACTGGGAGAATACATCGCCCACAGACTGAACGGGCATGGCAACGTGGTGGAAATCATGGGTCTGAAAGGATCGTCGCCGGCCATTGAGCGCCACACTGGCTTTGTGGAGGCGCTGAGCCGCTATCCTGGCATCCGCCTGTTGGCCTCGCTGCAAGGCGACTGGACCGAACAAAGCGGACAGAAAGCCATGGAGAATTACCTGAAATCGCCATCCACCAACACCCAACACCCCTCAGCCGCCCCCCATATAGACTTCGTTTTCGGGCAGAACGACCGCATGGCCATCGGTGCCTCGAAAGCTCTCAAGCAATCTATCAGCACCCCCTCGCCATCCATCAACACCCAACACCCATCACCCACCACCCTCTTCTGTGGCATCGACGCGTTGCCCACAGCCGGTGGCGGCATCGAGTGTGTGCGCGACAACATTCTGGAAGCCTCGTACATCTATCCCACCCACGGCGACGAGGTGATGCAGCTGGCCATGAACATTCTGCAAGGCAAGCCCTACGATAAGGAAAACCTGCTGAAGGCTGCCATCGTGACGAAAGAGAATGCCCGCGTGCTGTTGATGCAAAACGAGGAAACCATCCGTCAGACCGGTTATGTGAACCAACTGCACAAGCAGGCCAACGAATACTTGCGCCAGCTGGGCTACCAGCGTTTGCTCACCCTCTCGGCCGTAGGCATTGTGGCATTGCTGCTGCTCATGGCCGTTGTCACCTATTTATATTTAAGGCAGAAGACCAAAATCAACCGCGAGCGCGCGCAGATGGCACGCCAGCAACTGGACTTCTACACGCAGGCCAGTCATGAGCTGCGCACGCCGCTGACCCTCATCGAGGGGCCATTGGCGCAGTTGGCGGCCACCAACGACATGCAGAATGCCAGCGAGAAAGCCGTAGAGATGCTCGATATCGTACAGCGAAACACCGCGCAACTGTCCAAACTGGTCAACAAGATTCTGGATGTGCAGGTGGACAATAGCTGGAAAAACGATGCCTCGGCGCAAAAGATAGAGGGCGGCGGTTGGCAGAACAGCACAGTGGAAACCAGCCTTGCCGTGCCTACACCCGCTGCTGGCGGCGACGGAAAGACCGACCATTCGGTGCTCATCGTCGACGATAACGACGATATCCGCGCCTATCTGCGCACCATTCTGCAGGCCAACTATACCATCTTCGAGGCAGCCGACGGGCAGCAGGGACTGGACATTGCCCACAAGGAAGTGCCCGACCTGATTGTCTCCGACGTGATGATGCCCGTGATGAACGGTCTGGAGTTCTGCCAGCGCGTGAAAGACGACTTTGTGACCAGCCATATTCCCGTCATCCTGCTCACCGCCCGCGCCCTCAGTCAGCATCAGGTGGAGGGCTATCGCAGCGGTGCTGACGGCTATATCACCAAGCCTTTCCAGCCCGATGTGCTGCTGGCGCGCATCGACAATTTGCTGCGCAGCCGCGTAAAGCTGAAGAATCTCTTCACCACCACAATCACCACGACTGAGAAGACAGATGCCAGTGCACCCGAACCAACCGACATCGTGCAGCAAGAACATGAGTTTATCACCCGCTTCCGCGAGCAGGTGGTGCGCGACATGGCCAACAGCGACCTGAACGTAGAGTCTATTGGTCAGGAGATGGGACTCAGTCGTGTGCAACTCTATCGTAAGGTGAAAGCCCTTACCGGCATGTCGCCCGTAGAGTTGATTCGTAAGACACGCCTCATGAAAGCCCACGAACTGCTTCAGACCACCGACAAGACCGTCTCGGAAGTGGCTTACGAAGTGGGATTCTCTGCCCCCTCTTACTTTACCAAGTGTTTCAAAGACGAATACGGCATGTTGCCAGGCGACGTGAAGAGCTGACAATCGTCTGTGCCACCATTCCTATGCGAGGCCCCGTCTGCTAGCGGCAGACGGGGCCTCTTGTGTGTGGTTACAACAAAAAACAAAAACTAGCAAAAATCGTTCAATGTTGAGTAAAAATGTTACATTGAAACAATTTTTAACGGGATGAACGATATTTTACACCCTACTTATTATATCATGCGTACTTTTGCGGCAGGAAATAACAACAGTACTAACCAAACATTTTTAAGAAATGAAACAACTAAAAAGGTATCTTCTGAGCCTCGTGCTCATCTTTGCCAGTACCTTGATGTACGCGCAAACAGAGATTACTGGTACCGTGGTCGATGTGACCGGCGAGCCCATTATCGGTGCTACGGTCATGGAGAAAGGCACATCCAACGGTACAATCACCGACCTCGACGGAAACTTCAAACTGAAGGTGGAAGCAGGAAAAATCCTTGTCTTCTCGTATATTGGTTTCGAGAAGCAGGAAATAGCTGCCGCTCCCGGCATGCAGGTGACGATGAAAGACAACGCCGCCGAGCTGACCGAGGTGGTGGTCACTGGTTACCAGACCCAGCGTAAGGCCGACCTGACGGGTGCTGTGGCCGTGATGGATATGAAGAGCGCCAAGAGTGAGAGCGACCCCAACATGCTGAACTCGATGCAGGGTAAGCTGCCCGGCGTGAACATTGTCACCGATGCTGCTCCCGGTGGTGGCGGTGCCTCTATCCGCGTGCGTGGTATGAGCACGGTCAATGGTGTTGCTCCGCTGTTCGTCATCGACGGTGTGGCTACCACCGAGAACCTCAACTCGCTGAACGCTGCCGACATCGAGTCGATACAGGTGCTGAAAGATGCCTCTTCGGCCTCTATCTACGGAAGCCGTGCCGCCAATGGTGTGATCATCATCACCACCAAGAAGGGTAAGGGCGACAAGGTGACGGTGAACGTCAACTACACCGCCTCGCTCAACACCATCGCCAAGCAATATAAGGTGCTGAACGCACAGCAGTGGGGCGAGGCCTACTGGGCCGCCAACCTCAATGCCGGACTGAATCCCTCGCATCCTTTCTACGGTTCAGGTGCTACCCCGCAGCTGGCTCAGAACCTTGATGCCAACGGTAAGGTGAAGAGTGCCGACACCAACTGGCAGGACGAGGTGTTCTCGTCGGCATGGACCAACAACCTCTCGGCCAGCGTGAGCAACAGCACCGCCAAGGGTTCTTACATGCTTTCGGGTAACTACATCAACCAGAACGGACTGATGAACAACACGTTCTACCGCCGCTATACGGCCCGCATCAACACCACCTATAATATAAGTAAGGTGTTCAGCGTGGGCGAAAACCTGATGATTGCCCAGTGGAACGACCGTGGCTATGGCACCGGCGACGACCGTGGCATTCCCTATACCGCCATGCGTCAGCACCCCGCCATCCCCGTTTACGACAGCGACGGTGTGTTCACCAACCCCATGGTGCTCTCTGGTTCAGACATTGCCAACCCCGTGCATGAGCTTTACAACGGCCGTGACAACTCGAACGAGAGCTGGCGCATCTTCGGAAATGCCTATATCGACATCAAGCCCATCGACGGACTCACACTGAAGAGCAACCTCGGTATCGAGCATGTGCAGTTCTTCAGCAAGACATTGGGACGCCGCATCCAGCCCAGCGACATGAACAGCGTGAGCCGTGGCTACGGACAGGGCGACACCTATACCTGGACGAACACAGCCAACTATATGAAGACCTTCGGTGGTGTGCACCACCTGAATGCCCTGCTCGGTTCGGAGTTCATCAAGTATCGCTCTGAGGGATTGGACGGTACGAACCGCGACTATGCCTTCGAGGATGTAGACTACATGCAGATAGGTGCCGGTGGTGGCGAGCAGACCGTGGGCGGAAGCAAGGCCGAGTGGGCCCTGTTCTCACTCTTCGGCAAGCTCGACTACAACTATGCCGACCGCTATCTTGTCAGCGCTACACTGCGCCGCGACCAGACCTCACGTCTGCACAAAGACAACAACTCGGGCATCTTCCCCGCCTTCTCGGCTGCATGGCGTGCCTCTGAGGAGAGCTTCTTCCCGAAAAACAATATTGTGAACGACCTGAAGGTACGTGTGGCTTGGGGTCAGAACGGTAACTCGGCCATCTCTGACAACTATGCCTACTACACCCGCTATGCCTACAACCTGCGTCATGGCTCATACGACCTGAACGGAACCAACAACAGCGTGGTGCCGGGCATCGTAGCTGCATCGTCGGGTAACCGCGACCTGAAGTGGGAGACCACCACACAGACCAACTTCGGTGTTGACGCACAGCTGTTCGACGGTCATCTGTCGCTGTCGTTCGACTATTTCTGGAAGAATACCAAAGACATGCTCACCATTCCCCCGACGCTCTCTGTAGAGGGTGAGGGCGCTGCCATGTGGATGAACACAGGTGAGATGAAGAACAACGGTTGGGAACTCACCATGACCTACCGCTCACCGCAATATGGCGACTTCTCGTGGAACGGTACATTCAATATCTCGCAATATAAGAACGAACTGGTGAAGTTCAACGACGTGGTGACCTCGCAGGGTGGCGACTACCGCCTGATGGTAGGACAGCCCATGGGTGTCTACTACGGTTATGTATGCGACGGCATCTTCCAGGATGAGGATCAGGTTTCCAACCATGCCATCCAGCAGGGCAAGGGCGTAGGCCGTCTCATCTTCCGCGATATCGACGGCAATGGCGTTGTCGACGATGCCGACCGCTGCATCATTGGTGACCCGAACCCCGACCTGGCCATGGGTCTGAACCTTGACTTCAACTACAAGAACCTCACACTCTCTGCCTTCTTCTCGGGCGAGTTCGGATTTGATATCTACAACACCACACGCCGTCAGCTCGAGTTCATGCACTATGGCGGTGGCTCAAGCACCAACCACGGTGTCGATATCCTCAACGCATGGAGTCCCACCAACACCGGTGGCACCATTCCTGCCCTCTCGATGGTCGACAACAACAATGAGACACGCATGTCGAACTACTTTGTGGAGGACGGATCGTATCTGAAACTGAAATATCTGAAGCTGGCCTACCAGCTGCCTCAAAGCATTGCCAGCAAGATATTTGCCTCGAACATCAGCGTGTTCGGACAAGTGGAGAACATTTTCACCCTGACCGACTATAAGGGACTCGACCCCGAGGTAGTGCTCGGCGGCTATGGTGCCCGCGTCGACAGTGGTCTTTATCCTCGTGCCCGTACGTTCACTCTGGGTCTGAATGTGACATTCTAATGGTTAAGTAAGTAAAAAGGTAAAACAGTAAAAAACGAGAAAACAATATGAAAGCAATATATAAGTTTTTCTGCGCTGGTTTAGTATTCTGTGCCTCAGGCGCAGCACTCACCTCTTGCTCCGACCAGCTTGAGCTGAAGCCCCAGGGTGAGTTTACCGCCGACCAGCTGACCGATGAGTCAATCGAGGGCCTTATGTCGTCGGCCTATCAAGGACTGGAAGCCCACTTCTTCGATGACAATAATGCCGCTTTTGCCGGTCCCATCACCAACTGGGTGTTCGACGTTCGTTCCGACGATGCTTACAAAGGTGGTGAGGGTGTCTCGATGGAAGGCAACATTCACCAGCTGGAAATCTCGAACATCTCGAGCGACAACGCCACCTGCCACAACAAGTGGGAGAACAACTACCTGGGCATTGCCCGTGTGCACAAAGCCATGCAGGCCATCAACGATGCCGAGAGCGTCAACGGCAAAGAGTCGCTGCTGGGCGAGCTGAAGACCCTTCGCGCCTGGTATTACTTCGACCTGAACCGCATCTTCAAGAGCATTCCCTACTTCACCGAGAACGACGACCCGAAGACCGTGCCCAACGGCAACCTGAGCCGCGACGAGATTTATGCGCAAATCAAGGCCGACCTCGAGGAAGCCTACAACGCCATGCCCGAGACACAGGAACAGCCGGGCCGCTTCACCAAGTATGTGGCTGCCGCCCTGCTCTGCAAGGTGAATGCCCAGACCAGCTCATGGAGCGAGGTGTCGAAATGGGCCGACGTGGTCATCAACAGCGGTAAATATGAGCTCTACGACAATTTCGCCGACATGTCGAAACTGGAGTTCAACAACAAGAAAGAGAGTATCATGGCCGTGCAGTTCTCTACTGCCAACGATAACATCCATATCAACTTCTGCAACCTGCTGAACACCACCCGTTCCGACGGCAACGTGTTCGGATCGGGCGATGACTTCTTCCTCGCCAGCCAGAATCTGGTGAATGCTTTCCGCACCAACGACAACGGTCTGCCTTATCTCGACGGTACATTTAATAATGTGAACGTTACCAGCGACTACCAGGGCAGCATCGATCCACGTCTCGACCTCACCGTAGGTCGCATCGGATTCCCCTTCCGTGGTTTCACCTACACACAGGGATGGTGCCGCGACTACAACACCTATGGCGAGTATTCGGGCAAGAAGGGACTCATCGATCCCACCTCACCCGACATGGTACAGGGATTCCCCTGGGGTGCATCGGGACTCAACTTCATCCTCATCCGCTATGCCGACATCCTCTTGCTCAAGGCTGAGGCGCTGGTCGAGCTGGCCTCTGGCACCAATGCCGCTACCGACAACGGACTGGTTGAGGCTCGTCGCATCGTGAACATGATTCGCGAGAAGGCCGCACGCAGCATCGACGGACGCTATACTCCCGTTGACCTTGACCCCTCGAAGGCCGACTACTATGTGGAGCCTTATCCCACTGATTACGACGGCAACTTGGCCTGGACCAAAGACCGTGCACGCATGGCCGTGCGCATGGAACGCCGTCTGGAGCTTGCCATGGAGGGTCAGCGCTGGTTCGACCTGGTACGCTGGGGCACTGCCGTAGAGACCATCAACAAGTACATGCAGGAAGAGTCGAAGCTGCGCCCCTACTATGCCGGAGCCAGCATCACCGAAGATGAGATCTACCTGCCCATACCGATGTCGCAGATTGAGAATTCTAACGGACTCTACAAATAAGCATTGAATCATTTTGAAGATAGTAATAAAACAGAAGTTATGAAAATCAAGAATATCATCTTAGCAGGTCTGGTGGGTTGCACAATGGCAGCAGCCCCCGTCCTCACCTCTTGTTCTGACGTAGAATACGAGGAGGCTAACTTCAGCGAGGGCGTCAGAAACCTCATTGCCGAATACACACAGGGCAACCGGCAGGTAACCCTGCGCTGGGACAACCCCACTATGAGCGGACAGTCGGGCATACAAATCATCAAAGACGATGCCGACATCACTAACCTCGACCAGGTGGTGAACTCTTATTTCATCAAGAAGGCACCGACGAATGTCGACGTGTCGTACACCGTGAAGGCCCGCTATAGCGACGGCCGCGTGTCGGAAGGACAGACCGTGCGCTTCAACATTGCCTACGAAGCACAGAAGGGCGGCACCATGGTGGCTATGCTGGTGGCCGACGACTATAACAACTCAGCCGACGAGAAAGACGCTGTGGCCTGGTTCCAGAAGAACTATGTCAGCACCGGCAAGGGCGTGCTGCTCACTCCCGCCACCATCGACGACCTCGACATCGAGAAACAGTCGGCATGCTGGGTGATGTGTGACCGCATCGGCATCAACCACGGATGGCAGAACCTGCCCGGCAACCTGGCTTCGGCTGCAACCATCGACGCTCTGAAAGCTTTCTGTGCCGACGGCGGTAACCTCTTCCTCACCAACCACGCCACACAGCTCACCGTGGCCGTAGGACGTATCGCTGACGCTTACGCTCCCGGCATCTATGGCAATGGCGAAGGCGGACAGAATGGTGACATTTGGGGCGTTCATCCCATCATTGGTAATGTGGAAGGACAAATCTACGACCATTCTGGTCACGACATCTACTACGGCATGACCTACGAGCCTGGCCTCTATGCAGGTATCTACACCTTCGAGGGCGCTGGTGTGAAGGGCGACCACAACTGTATGTGGGACCTCAATGCCTACGGTCTGGCTGCCAACCCCAACGTGGTGAAGGCATGGGAAGACCTTACCAGCTCGCATGTGCTCGGCACATGGAACCATGTGGTCGACTACTGCTGTGCAGGTATCATCGACTTCGACCCGACCACCACCTTCGCAGGCCGCGTACTGGCCGTTGGACTGGCTGCCTACGAGTGGAACATCGGCGGCGAGAACTCCTGCCAAGACCAGCTCGAGAAGTTCACAGCCAACTGTCTGAGTTATGTGGCTGCCCCTGTTGAGCAGAAAGTAGCCATGCTCGTGGCTACCGACTACCAGCAGTCGGCCGACGAGAAAGACGCCGTGGCCTGGTTCCAGAAGAACTATGTAGACGCCGGCAAGGGTGTGATCTTCACGCCCGACAATGTCGACGACCTCGACATCGAGAACAACCCCGTATGCTGGGTGATGTGCGACCGCATCGGCATCGAGAAGGGCTGGCAGAACCTGCCCGGCGGACTGGCATCGGCTCAGACCATCAATGCCCTGAAGGCCTTTACCGCCGACGGTGGTAACCTGCTGCTCACCAACCATGCCACCCAGCTCACCGTTGGCATAGGACGCATCGCTGAGGCCTATGCTCCCGGCATCTACGGCAATGGCGAGGGCGGACAGAACGGCGACATCTGGGGCTCGCAGCCCATCATCGGCAATGCCGAGGGACAGATCTACGACCACTCTGGCCATGACATCTACTGGGGCATGGACTTCGTCTCTGGCCTCTACGAGCGCAGCATCTATACCTTCATCGGCAGCGGCGTGAAGGGCGACCACAACTGCATGTGGGACCTCAACGCCTACGGTCTGGCTCCCAGCCCCAACGTGGTGAAGGCTTGGGAAGACACCACCAACTCTACCGTGCTCGGCACGTGGAACCATGTGGTCGACTACTGCTGTGCCGGTATCATCGACTTTGCTCCTACCACCAGCTTCGCCGGCCGCATCGTGGCTGTCGGACTGGCTGCCTACGAGTGGAACATCGGCGGCGAGAACAGCTGCCAGAGCCAGCTGGAGCGCTTCACGAAGAACTGCATCAACTATCTGAAGTAAGCTTTATCAAGTGACAAGTGAGAAGTGACAAGTGAGAAGTGTGACTACTCTCAAGTCAGCGACTCAAGTTGAAAAGGTTTTCATACCTCTCAGTCATAAGCTGCCAGCTCTCAACAAGATAGTTTAGAGCAACTATACAACAAGCAAAGACCGGAATTGCCCTCGCAGGTAATTCCGGTCTTTCTATTTCCACTGTGACCTTAGTGTCTATTGTACTGTGTGTACAGTCATCTGTAGCCATACAGGGCATCTGAACACACAGTACAAGGCATCTGTACTGACAGTACAAAGCACCTGTACGCACAGTACAAGGCGACTGGTAGTGTGTCTACCGGTGTTTGGTAGCCTGCCTACCGACGCTTGGTAGCCTAGCTACCGCTATTTGGTAGCGTGCGTACCAAAGCTTGGTACTGCTCCAGACAGTCTTTTCACTTGTAAATAAGCGAGTTAAGTCGCCCACTATAAGTAGCTTATTCACGATAAGAGTTGACCCATATAAAACTTATTTTTAATTCATGTTGACCCGACTTTACGTTAATCATCATTTGGGTTTACAATCCTTTTTAGTCGCTGCAAAGTTACATTCGGTAGTTTAACGATTATTATCTCAATTGAATAGAGAATTGTTTTTCCACAGGAGGCATACAGATGTGGTCGTCACAGCATTGCCAGCTGACAATTACATTGGCAGTTCCAGGACCAGAGCCTCTTACTTTCTGACGAAACAGGGCATTGCCTTCGTAAACGGTAGTACCACTAGTATTGAACTCTCTGACAGGTGAAGTCTCTAGATTGCCGTCATTCTGCCATCCGTCCGTCAAGTTTATCTTGATTTCAGTTGGAATATAAGGATCTTTCGACGATCTTTGCCGTAAATGTGATAGCCAGGATGTATTCGCAGACTTACCACAACCTGTTTGTGAGAAGCGTCGTAACTGGCAGATGCAACAACGGGATTTTCGTGGCTGGTTTGCTCTTGCTGCTTGCTCTTGCTGTCTTGAGGTTGGCAGACATCTTTCAATACACTATAGTCGTTGCCTGGAATACTGGGGTCGGTGGAATTAACGAGCCACAACCAACCACCACTCTCTGTGAAGAAGAGTCGGTCCTTATAGGTGTTGAACCACTGGCGCCACTCTTGCGGGGTGTTAAATCGGCAGAGGGTGTAGCGTGTGAGTATTCGCTTGGCACGTGCTTTCTGTATGCCTTGCTCCCACAGACTGATTGCACGGTCAATCAGCCGGATATCGTTGTTGGCAAAGCCTAGGCCTTTCACGTCGGTGTCAAGCGTTATGGTGTACGACTCTTTGCCACCGCCGTAGAAGTAGTCGCGGTTGTGGTCGTAGTACTCTTGAATCTCTTTCTCGTCCTCACCGAACATTTCAAAGATGCCTTTCTTCTGATAGAAGCGCAACTGGTCGGCCATGCTATAGTCTTCGTCAATGTCTTCGTCGGTATTGTTCAGGTAGTACTCTTCATCTGCTGAGAGTTTCTCGCCCTTGTTTTTCTTCTCCAATGCGGCATAATATCGTTCACGCTGCCTTTTCTTTGTCTCGTTTCGATAACCGAATCCCTCTTTGTATGAGTCGTAGGTTGCCAGTTCTTTCAGCTCTTTCAGGTATTCACGTGTGGCTATACGGTCGTTATATTTGCGCACGATGCGTGTGCCTTTAAATTTGGCTATATAGGCCACAGCATTGGCAAATACCACTTTGGCCTCGTTGGTCATGTAGAGTGGCGAGGCCACAAAGCCCCAGTGCATGAAATTCCCGTGGCGACCTATAGCTACGGCATCGAGTGTCTTCAGGCATACACCACTGCTGATATACTCGCAGTCGGGTGAGTCTTCATATCCCCAGGGACGAGCCACCATGCCAATCTCAAACAACGAGTCGGTTGCATAACCGCGGGTCTGTACTTGCCACATCATCAGTGAGTCGGGCATCTCTCCGTCGTAATAGTATTTGTAGTGGAAAGCATCCTCAGGTGTTGGTTTCTTGCGAAGAGTCATCTTGGTCTTAAATGGGCCGTTGAAAATGGGGTGACTGGCACGGAAATTATGTGCATCGGCATCCAGACAGAGGCAATACCAGTCGTTTTTCAGGCCAATGTGCCGGCCGATGGTCTCGCCCAGGCTGCCTATGGTGATGGCTGGATAGGGGAAGTCGTCGGGCACGTAGCCAGGGCGCAAGTAGTCGATAACGTTTCCTTTATCGTCGTAGACACGACCACCTTTCTCTATCTCAGGTGGTGTTCCGTCGAAAATGGTCACGTCATAGTTGGCCGACATCTCGGGCCGGTAGTCGGCAGCACGCATGGTTTTCACGGTTTTGAAATACTTTCGGAGCAGCGAGCTAAAGGCTGCCATGCGTTGGTTGACGCTCTTTTGGAAGTCTTTCTCATTGGCAAACTTTTTTGGCATTCCCTCAGAACGTCCGTTCACCCAGTCCGACTGTCCGCCCAGATAGAGCACACTGATGTTTTGTTTCTTCTGTGCGAGGCAGTTAGTGTTCCCCCATGCCATCATGGCCATGAGGATGAGCAGGAATTGTAGTTTTCTCATTTTTAGTGCAGAGGTTAAAGTTTAAAGATTTATATTTCTTCCGTTATTCGCATTTTTTTATATACTCGTTGAGTCGTTGCTCAATGTCGCTGGCCGAAGGACGCTGTTCGTTGGTACTGATGATGCGTCCCTTGCCGTCAAACACCATGAAGCGTGGAATGGCTCTGATGTTGTATTCGCGCGCAAATTTCGAGTCGAAATTCTCGGGAATCACATATTGCTCCCAGGTGGGCTTGTCGTGGTTCAGTTTCTCATGCCATTTGTCGAGCTTGTCGTCGAGCGAAATGCTCACAAACTGAATCTTTTCGTTACCTTTGTATTTCTCCACCAGTTTCTCAACAAAGGGAATCTCTGCGCAGCACGGTCCGCACCAGGTGGCCCAGAAGTCGATGTAGGTGATCTTGCCACGCTTGATGACATCCCAGAATCTTACGGTGCGTCCCTCAGTGTCCTGCATCTCAAAGTCGGCAGCCTCGGTGCCTGGTCCCAGTTGTGAGAGTGTGGCATAAAGACGCTCGTTCTTTTTGAACGATTCGCTACGGCCAGACAGCCGACTGTAAATCTGCCATGACTCGCGCAGCCGGTCGCCGCCTCCCGATGTCATGGCACTGGTCATGATCTCATCGGCCAATACTTCCTGATTGTGTTTGTTGTTGATGTGGTCGCGTAGGTAAGTGAGAAAGCGCAGTGTGAGCGGATCGTTTTTGTCGTACAGCCGGTCGATGTCGTACATCACTTTGCTGAAAATCTCGTCCTGCGTTTTCTTTCCTTCATGGTCGGCAGTGATGTTTCGGTTCACGTCGATGCCATTCACGTAAGCTTTGAAGTCATCATCTTCCCAAGCGTCCAGTCCGCCACTCTCCATCACCCAGTCGTAACGGAACCGCAGACTAGGCAACAGATCGTCTATTTCCTGCGTGTGGGTATCGCGGAAAGCCTGGCTTGTGCCCTTCAGTTTGCTGTAGAGCAGGGCCTGGCGGTCTTTCACCTGTCCGAGAAACTGGCGATAGGTAGTGCGTTGTCCGTTTTTGTCGGTGGCATAGCAAGCAAAATACTTCGGTGTGTTCAGATAGTCACACTCCCGCTTGGTAGCACCCTTGAATTTTGCCGTAAGAACATATTGCGGCACGTCCGACTCGAATAGCCGGATTTTCCCTCGGTTGCCGCTGACGGAAACTCTCAGCGGTTTGCCCGGCATGAGATAGAGCGACACCAGTCCGCGGTCGTCGTTCAGATATTCCAGATAGAGTTTGGCATTTGTGGGAGCCTCCACCAGCGTCTGGTGCTCAAACGTTCCGTCAGCCCGCACGCTGATAGTATCAAAGTCCATCACTCCATCTTTAATGAGCAGCAGGTATCCCGTACCCTCATAGCGGGGCACCTCGCCCCTGATTGTCACCACGTTGCCTGCCACAGCCATCATGGCCGAGGCTAGCAAAAAAGTGGATAGTAGAAGAGTTTCCCTCATGTGATGTATAGATAATAGCTATTTCATGATGAGATTGAAGGTTTCTTCTGCCGGTGGCAGACAAACCTGGTCGTCGCAACACTGCCAGCCTACAGTTACCTTTACCGTACCCGACCCAGTTCCTTTTACCTTTTGACGGAAAATCACCTCATCTTCATAAATGGTTGTACCCGTCTGGTTCAGCTTTCTGTATCGTGGCATAAGCATTTCTCCATCCTTTTCCCATCCCTGGCTGAAGTTGAAATCAAAGCTTGTAGGAATGTAAGGATCCTGGTCGGACACTTTACCGTAGATGTGATAGCCGGGATGTATCCTGATACGTATTACCACATTGCTGTTCGTAGCATCGAATGCGGCAGAGAGCAATACGGGCTGCTCGTGACTTGTCTGGCCTGTCAATGGCGGAAGAATAGGCTCAGGCTTGTCGTTTTTCAGCACATTGTAGTCGTTGCCAGGCACCGTTGGGTCTTGAGAGTCAATCATGAAAAACCATCCTCCGCTTTCGGTGAAGAACATTTTTTCCTGGTATTTGTCGTACCACTGTCGCCATTGTTGCGGAGAGTCGAAGCGGCAAAGTGTATATCGCTTTAGAATGCGTTTGGCTTTTCCAACATCTTGGTTGTTTTCCCACAATGCGATGGCCTTGTCGATCAGTCGCTTGTCGTTGTTTGCAATGCCCAGGCTTTTCACGTCCTCATCTATTTCCAGATGATACATTTCCGAGCCACCGCCATAGAAATACGGTTTGTTTTCGTCATAATAGCGTAGGTAGGCTTTCTCGTCGGTTCCGCAAATGTCGAATGCTTCCCGCTGATAGCGTTTCAGGAAGTCCTCAAAGGTCATCGGCGGTTGCGGCTCGTAGTTGAGCCTTTGTTTGTCTTGCTCACTCAGTTTCTCGCCCTTTTCCTGTTTGGCTTTAGCCATCGCCTGCTCCTCCAGCATCTGCTTCGACCATTCTTCCTCGCTCTTCAGTCGTTCCTGCCAAGCAGCCCTGCTGCTATAGTGCTTACGCTCTTTAAGATACTCGCGTGTAGATATCCGCTCGTTATACTTTCTGGCTATAGGCTTTTGCCCTGCAAACTTAGAGATATAGACGATGGCATTGGCAAACACCACCTTTGCCTCGTCGGTCATGTCGGCAGGTGATGCCGAGAAACCCCAGTGGAAAAAGTTTCCATGACGGCCAATGGCCACGGCGTCGATGGTCTTGGCACACACACCGCTGCTGATGTACTCGCAGTCAGGCGAGTCGGTATATCCCCACGGGCGGGCCACCATGCCCACCCGATAGCCTTTGTTATTTATGTAACCTTTCTTTTGCACGGTCCACATGTCTGTCATGTCTTCCAGCGGCTCATTATAGAAATAGGTATAGTGGTAGGCATCCTCGGGTGTAGGTTTGCTGTTGAAAGTCAGTTTTGTCTTCCATGGGCCGTTGAAGATGGGGTGGTCTTTCACCAGATGGTGGGCATCAGCATCCAGGCACAGGCAGTACCAGTCGTTCTTAACTCCCAGGCTGCGGCCTATGGCTTCGCCAATGTCTGCAATCGTGAGTAACGGACGGTCGAAATCGTCGGGCAGATACTGCGCAGGCTTTACTCCCGTGGTCTTTCCCGCAGCATCTTTTATATATTCCCGCTCTCGAAGAGGCTTGGGCATTCCGTCCATGACAGTTACGTCAAACCCCTTCGACATGTCGGGCGTGTATTCATTTGCCCGAACGGTTTTCACGGTTTTGAAGTAAACTCTTAAGAAACTGTCGAACGCACTCATACGGGCGGCAATGTCATCCTCATTGTCAGCCATGTCTTTTGCCGTATATCGGTCGTAGTTGCTACTGCCACCCACATACAAAACGCTCACATTGCTTTTCTTTGGTGCTGCGCTAGCGACCACACAAGCCATCAGCAGCATCCATGAAACCATCAGAAACTTTCTCATATGTTTTTTGTTTAAAGATTATTGAGTACTGATATAAAAGAATTCAGGCATGAAATCTTACATGCCTGAATTCTCAAAGAGAGAGAATTAATATGGATTCTGTTGTATCTGGCCTCCGCTGGCATTAATCTCTACGTCGGTAATAGGCACAGCCAGCAACGGGTCGTTACCTTTCACGGAGAAATGCTTCACGTTGCTCTTCACAGGACCTGTCATCGACATTTCGTAGAAGTCGCGGGTGATGGTTACGTCGTCTTCGGCAGTATCGTTGACCGAGTAACGCTTGATGTCGCTCATTCGGAAACTAAACGGGAACTCACGACGGCGCTCTGCAAGAACTTGCTTTAAGGCATCACTCTGTGAACTGGCAGTAAGTTTGCTGTCTGTTCCCGTAACATAGCGATGAGCACGCAGGTCGTCCAGGTCTTTCAACCCCTGTTGCCAGTTGCCCAGGCGAACCTCACACTCTGCTTTCGTCAACAGCAGGTCGGCTGTTGACAGTCCGCTGAAAGCATAACGCCCGTCGTAGAGCTGGTCGTATCGGTATTCGTCGTACGTGGTGTTGAAACGACGGTTGCTGTGTGGTATCATAAACCACTTGAAGCGCAGGTCGTTTGTCAGATCATAACTAGCTAGCAAATCACTCGATGGAATCATCCACTGGTTGCCTGTATAGGTGAAGCGGGTGAAGATATACTCGCTGAAATACAAGAAGTTGGCAGCGCTCCACTGGTTGGTCTCGCAATAATACAGGGTTTGTTCTGGCATACCTTGTGAGGCAGCATAAGTGGTTGAGCGCCCTTCCTTGAAAGTATTGTAATCAAACAGGGCGGGAGCATTGCCAAGAGCCTGATTGGCATAGTTGAGAGCCTGCTGATAATCGCCCATAGTCAGATACAAACGTGCATAGAAGGCATTCACCGCACATTTGCTTGCCCGCCATCGCTTGTCAGGATCCACCGCATTCTGTGAGATACTCTCCGCTTCTTTCAGGTCGGCAAAAATCTGGTTGTAGGTTTCCTCCAGTGACACGCGGCTAAGACTTTCTTCGAAATCTTGTCCAAGTCGCAGCGGCAGGCCCAGTTCTCCTTTGTTCTGCTCGCAATAGGGCAGGCAATAGTATTGTGCCAATGTGTAGTACGACCATGCCCGGCAGAAATAGGCATTGGCCAGAGCCTCTTTGGCATTCACTGGGTCGGTAACCGAATTAGCGGCGGCAATGATGGTGTTGCATGCATATATTTTCCTGTATTCTCCGCTCCATAGACCGTCGCTGGCTTGTGCTGCAATGCCGTCGCTAAAGAATGCAGTATAATAGGCTTGCGGTGCCAATGTGGCATAAGCGTCAATAAGTCCCATGGATAGTCCGCAGTCATCTGTCATGAATACGGCAGGAGCGTTTGTTTCATAAGTGTTTGGAACATAGTCAATCAGTGCAAATAATTGTGCCGCGTCTGTGATAGGCGCATCGCTGGATACAGAAGGCTGTTTGTCCAGATAGTCGCTGCATGATGCAAGCAAAAGAGCGATGGCAGCTAGCCAACATCCTGCGTTTTTATTTATATTGTACTTTTTCATTGTCGTGATAGTTTAGAAATTAATATTGGCTCCAAATGTAATGCTTGCAGAAGGTTTATTTGTTCCAGGCAGCCACTCCGGATCGTAGTCGTACTTGTTGGCAGCCCAAATCAGCCCAAGGTCACGGGCCTGAACGAAGAGCGAAGCTCCCTGCACGTTGATGGCATGTAGCCATTTTTTCGGCAGGTTCCATGAGAGGTCAACCTCTTTCAGTTTGATAAAGTCAGCATTTTCCACAAAATAGCTTAGGTTGGGAATGTATCGGTCCCATCTGTACATCCATATTTCATCCTTGTTTGGCCATGTGGGATAGAGTGTTCCGTCGCTTTCGCCGTAGAGGTCAATTTGAGCACTGATGAATGTCTTGCTGCTTCCAACCACAGGCGGTGCATAGAATGGTGCGCGGAACACACCACCGAACTTACCTGTGATGAAGAATGACAATTGCAGTCCGTTCCACGACAACTGGGTGTTCCATCCCAAAGTGTGGGGAGAAACGGTGGTACCGCTGTAACTCAAGACGTTCAGTCCTAGTTCACGGTTGTGTAACTGTAAATCGTTGATGGTAGATTTTTCGCCGTTCAGTCCGTAAACATAAGGAATGCCTTCTTCTGTACCAGCAAACTCGTATGAATAGATGGTGCCGATGGGTTTCCCCTCAACAAAGGTTGACGGATCAACCAGTTGATAACAATAGAGCGACGGATTGTACAGCTTTTCTATCTTATTCTTGTTATAGGCATAGGTGATGGTCGATCGGATGCCGAGGCCAATGGGGTTCACCTTGAAATTGCCTGTCAGTTCAATCTCAACACCCTTGTTCGATATCTCTGCGTTGTTGAAACGCTGTGTGGATGTTCCATAGGCTGACGGGACTGTCACATTTCCGATTACATCGACAGAGAACCTGTTGTAGTAATCGATTTTTCCACTTAGCACATTATTAAATAGCGAGAAATCGGCACCTACGTTGAATGTTTTTGTGCGCTCCCATTTCAGCAGCGGGTTGCCATAGTTGACCACATATCCTGCTGTACCATGAATGGTGGAATTGGTAAAGGTATAGATAAGGGTTTCGGGGGAGGTTGTTTTCTCAGCATTACCGTTGATACCGTAAGTGGCGCGCAGACTCAGTCTGTTGACCCATGCCAGGTCTTTCATGAATCCTTCCTTATGAATATTCCATTTTACGCCTGCCGACCACATAGGCGACCAACGCAGCGAGGCGTCTTTCGACACAAAGTTGGAACCGTCGCTACGAATGCTGAACGATGCTCCGTAACGCTCGTCGAACATATAACCTACGTTGCCATAATAAGAGAGGTAACGGTCCTCACGGTCGGTGTAGGTTGTGGCAAGCGAATTAAAATAATCGGTATTGTAATATGAATAATCATACAGGTTGCCAATGTTGTCGTTTTGTCCATAACCAGGAATTTGGGCTGTGTTGGTGGTGGCGACATAGCCATAGACGGTAGGATTGGTGGTTGAGCGGTTCACATAGCGGCTCATCTCAATACCGGCGATGGCAGTGATGTCGTGTTTGCCAAAGATGTTGCTATAGTTCAGCTGATTACGGAAAACATCGTTGAAATTCACTCCATTTCGCGAGCGTTTAATACCGCCGGTAGGCAAATAACTATTAGTGGCAACACCTGTGTTAGTGTCAAAATCCGAATAGAAATTTACACGGTCGCGCACAAAGAAGGTCTCCTCGTTGTCGTACTGCGTAGTGGTATACTCGTTGCGCTCGTATTGATACTTTATATCATAGTTCAGTCCCTTGATGATTTTGAAGTTCAGTCCCAGTTGCACGCGATAGTTTGAGGTTGTGGTTTTGTATTTCCTGTTTTCTACTTCCCTAAGCATGTTGTAGGAGAAATCACTATAGGGGAATGAACTGGTGTCTACCTGGTCAATCATCAAGTTGTCGTAGATGTAAGGCTGATAGGCGTAACTGCCATCTGCATTCTTAATCATGTCGTAAGGAGAAAGTTCTGTAAACTCTTGCAGAGTCACACCAGTTTGGTCTTGAGATCGTTTTTGAAGAGTCGCACCTACTGTGGCCGTGATATACTTGTTAAACTTGTATTCATTATTGTAGTTCAACATGAAACGGTTGTAGCCAC
The DNA here is from genome assembly GCA_002353525.1 of Prevotella sp. UBA2739. Lineage (GTDB taxonomy): Bacteria > Bacteroidota > Bacteroidia > Bacteroidales > Bacteroidaceae > Prevotella. The sequence goes on along the minus strand of DEJV01000070.1, from coordinate 16,504 downwards.
GCTTGATGGTACGTTCGTCATTTTTCTCATACATCAGCGACAGATAGTTGGAAAGCTTGTCGCTTCCTCCCTGCAGGTTTACGTTGTATTGTTGCAGCAAGGCAGTCTGCATCAGATAGTCTTTCAGCTGTTGACGGTTACTGCGGTTGCGCAGTTCGTCAAGACCGGCGTTCATGGCCGATTCTGACAGTCCGAAGTATTTATGTTTGAAGTATAGTTCTTGTGCTTGCGAGAGAGCTCCGCCATAGAAATTGCTGAGGGTTGGTGTGTAGGCATATCCCATGTCCCATCCCATTTCGTTGCCTTTTATCTCATAATCGACAGTGCTTTTGCTGCTGGCTTGGTTCAGCACATAGTCAAGGTCGGGATTGGTTTGGATGCGCCAGAAAGCTTTTCCCTGAACTTTCAGTTTCTTGTCGTGGCTCTTCTTGGTTGTGATGACGATAACGCCGTTGGCACTTCGTGCTCCCCAAATGCTAGCTGCAGCGGCATCTTTCAAGATGGTGACACTCTCCACATCGTTGGGGTTGATGCTGGTAAATGCTCCTTCAATGGGGAATCCGTCGACAACAATCAGCGGCTGGGCATCAGCATAGAGTGTGCTCTGGCCGCGAATGGCAAACGTCACGGTGCCATCCTCGTTCTCGGTAGCTTGCATACCTGCTACCATTCCCTGCAATGCACTCGACAAGTCGGCAGTAGGACGGGTCTCAAGGTCCTTTGCGTTGATTTTGTCAAAGCTACCGGTTGTGCGCTCTTTTGAGATGGTTTGGTAGCCTGTTACAACTACTTCGTCTAGGAGATTGTCCGATTCCAACGTCACATTGCGTCGCAACGGCGTGTTGCCGCTCCCTACCTGGAGCGTGTAGCTCTCTGTTCCGATGTACGAGAATTCCACTTCGCAGGCTGTGGCGGGGATGTTGAGCTGGTAGTGGCCGTCGTTGTCGGTGATGGTTCGCACATTGCTGTTGGCCAGTGCCACGGTGACTCCTATCAATGGCTCACCCGAGGCATCGCGCACGGTTCCCGACAACGGGCGGTTCAGTCCGCCGGTCTGCTTGCGGGTGACGGTGACGAAGTTGCCCTCAATCTCGTAGTTGCATCCCAGTTGGGCAAATACTTTTGCCAGCATCTGGCGCACGGGTGTGTTCTTTTCTTGTACAGTGACGCGGGGCAGTTGGTTGGCCAGATCCGACTTACAGATAAAGTTTAGTCCGGTCTGTTTGGTCACTTCGTTGAAGAAATCTTTCACGTAGACCGATTTCAGGTTCAGTGTTACATTCTTCTGGGCTGCCTGCTGGGCACGGGCTGGCTGAGCCAGTGGTGCCACCGACAGGAGTGCCATAAGAATGAGCACGAACATGCGTTTGGTTTTTCTTGGTTGTTGCATGTCTCTCTGTTTTTTAAAGGGGTTATTAATTGTGTTGACTGATGGTAATCAGGTTGCCGTTGATGGTGATTCTGAGCCCGGTGACGTTGTGGATGGCCTTGAGGGCGGGCTCAATATCGCCGTATTTGTTGATTGTTCCAGTGAACTGCATCTGACGTGTTTCCTCACTGTCGAACTCCACACGCTTGTTATACCAGTGGGAAAGCACGCGCATGAGTTTCTCAAGTGGGCAGTCGGCAAAGGCGAAAGTGCCTGTGTTCCACGACACGTAGGGAGTGATGTCGACGGTCGAGAACTGGCAGCCTGTGGTTGAGAGAACGGCCATCTCGCCCGGCTTCATTAATTGTTCACGGCCGTTTGCGGGAGTGACGCTAATGCTTCCGCTCACCAGGACGACGCGTGTGAGCCCGGCATCATCGCGTGTGTTGACGTTAAACTCGGTGCCATAGACCTTCACGGAGCCATTGGGTGTGTGTACAATGAAGGGATGTTTGTTGTCTTTGGCCACAAAGAAATAAGCCTCGCCATCGAGTTCGACTTCTCGGATGTCTCCATCGAACTTTTGGGGATAGGTCAGTGTGGTGCCATAATTAAGATGTACGCGCGTACCATCGTCGAGCGTAAGCCAAAATTCTGAGTCATGATGAGTGGTGAGAGTGCGGTCGGGAGTGTTGGGTGTTGAATTGCGTGTGTTGACGGCTTGCACTTTGTCGATGGCCTGTTCGCCCGTGATACTTACGGGCTGTCCGCCGACGGTGAGCACGGCTTGGTTTTTGCCGCTCTGCTCGGCCAAAGTGATGGCAGCTATCACCTCATCGGAAAGTTCTGGTGCCTTGGGGCGGCTGTCGTAAGTAAACCATAATGCACCGAAAGTAACGATGCAGATAATGACTGCTGCTGCTCGTAGCCAGAAGTGAGAAGTGAGAAGTGAGAAATGAGAAGTTTGTTTACCTTCCGAGCTGGAGTCACCGCCCAGAGAGGATTCACACTTATCACTTATTACTTGTAATTTGTCAGTTGGGTTGATGGCAGCATATTGGCGGTAGCGCTCAGCAAGTTCTTTGTTGTTGAGCAATTGGTCGAATCTCTGTCTCAGTTCGCTGTTCTCACTGAGTAATTCGGTCAGGCGTTGGTTGTCTTTTTCGCTGGCACTTCCCCAAAGATGGTCGGCTATGAGCTGATTGATATTTTTTTCTTTCATAACTTTCAAGGTGTTGTTCTAATTCTATAACACATTGAAAGCCAAAAAGGGTGATGCGTTTTCAGAAAAAAATGGATTAATTGTTAGGAATCAACAAAAAAAGGAAGAACGAGAGCTCGCCCAGCTCTTCGCGCAGCCGCATAATGGCCTTGTGCTTCTGCGACTTCACTGTGTCGGCCGAAATCTGCAGTGCATCGCCAATTTCCTTGTACGATTTCCCTTCCATGCATAGCAGGAACACTTCGCGCTGGCGTGTCGGTAATTGGTCAATCTTCTCAAACAACAGTCGGTAAATCTCCTCCGTAAAAAAGTCCTCCTCACCAGCATCATTGATACGAAACTCCTCATGCTGTTTGGTCACATAATCCACATAACGTGCCTCTGTACCTTTACGCCGAAGATAGTTGATTGCCATATTACGAACACCATTGTAGAGATAGGCCTTTACTTTCACTTCGTTGTCTATATCGATTTGCCTTTCCCATATCCTTTGGAAGATGGTTTGCACAATATCCTTGGCAGCATCTTCGTCGGTGACAATCTGCATAGCATAGCCAACTAGCACCCTATAGTAATTGTCATAGAGTCTAGTCAGCTGGTTACCTATGTTCTGATTTGTCACTTTTGCCATAGTTTTGGTTGCAAAAGTATAAAAACTTCTTGTAAAAAACAACTTTTTATGGCAAAAGTGAGGAGAATCTAGAAAGAAGACAGGGTTCCCTGATAAGGTCAGCCGGTCTTTTGTTATGTAATAAGCATGTGGTTACGATAGTTAGACATTCTCTAATTAAGATTTCCATCAATCCACTCTATAATGTTGTCATAGGATGGGCGGGGAGCATCTAGTGAAATAATACACCCTTTCTTGTCGATCATCAAGAAGCGAGGAATGCCGGAGATGCCGTAATCGTTGTTGAGGATTGGCATTTATGACTGTCAAAACCTACTGGTTTTCCATCTTCTCCATAAACTATGAAATTGTATAGATGTGTCTCGTTGACAAAGTCACATTCCCGTTTAGTGGCTTCCATGAAGGTGGTATGGGCCTATAATGAACGATTATTTGCAGCATTTGAAACAAATGTTACACGCAGAATGGGCGGTTTGACGTAATTTTGCAGCGGAAAAGAAATCTAAAAACCTACTATAACAATGAAACGAAACATCTGGTTGATGGCAGCATTGCTGTCGCTTGCTTCCATGAAGGCCGTTGCCCAACAGCCTGTAGTACATTTCGACATGTCGCTCACTCAGGATGGTAAAATCACTGAGTCGGTGACGAAAAACGCGTATGCAGTTACCTCACAGCTGCCTGCTTTCGCCGTGAAGAGTATCGATGGCGACGCTCTTCGTTTCGACGGATACAGCAACTACGTGCAGACAGGCCTTTCTTCTTCGTCGTTGAGCACCACGGCGCTGACGCTCACGGTGACGCTGGCTGCCGAAAGCTACCCCATGATGAAGGTGGATGTGGCTGAGGATACACCCTCTTATGCTTGCATTTTTGGAAATGTCGATGAGAATAATAAGAAAGGTATAGCTTTAGAACTGTCGTCGCAGGGTGACTTGCAGTTTCGTTTTGCCTCTTCCGACAGTTTCATATATGGCATTAAAGGCAATAAAAAACTTGTTCGCGGCCAGTGGAACCAGGTAACTGCCGTGCTGAACAAAAGTGGCAACAGTGCCAAACTCTATCTGAATGGTGAGGAAATCGGTACAGGACGCATGAATCGTAAGGACATTGCCCACTCCACCTCCAATTTCTTTATTGGCAAGAGCGCAGAAGAAAAGAAAGAGGGGCTGTTCCACATCAACACGTTCTGCGGACTGATTGACGACATTGCCATTTATAATGAGGCGCAGACTCCCTCGGCATTCTCGTCTGCAGAGACTCCCGACTTCAACTATCCCGCATCGCGCTACGAGGGTTCGTTGTGGCGCCCGCAGTTCCATGGCATGCCATCGGGCAGCTGGAGCAACGAGACTCACGGCATGACCTTTGCCGACGGCCGCTACCATGTGTTCTTCCAGAAGAATGCCAACGGCCCTTACATGTCGCGCCTGCACTGGGGACACATCTCCAGCGAGAATCTCTACGACTGGCGCGAGGAGCTTATTGCCATTGCTCCCGGCGAGAGTTACGACATCAAGGGTTGCTGGAGCGGCTGCGTGTTCGATAATAATGGCACGCCCAACATTCTCTATACGGGCGTAGACAATGCGAAAGCCCGCATCGTGCAGGCATCGCCGGCCGACCAGTCGCTGGTGAAATGGAACAAGCAGGGCGTCGTCATCGACGGTACACCTGCCGGAGGTTTCCAGGATTTCCGCGACCCCTACTACTTCGAGGCCAACGGTCAGAAATACATCATTGTGGGTACGGGTAAGAACGGTGTGGGCTGTTGCACCCTGCACAAGCAGAACGGCACTTCGTGGAGCAACGATGGAGCCATCTTCTTCCAGGGAACCTCTGCCGCACAGCACGGCACCTTCTGGGAAATGCCCAACGTGACGCCGATGGGCGACGGCCGTTTCCTCATCACCTGCACTCCGCTGGGCACCTCGCAGGGTGTGCGCACCCTCTGCTGGGTAGGCACCATTGGCAGCGACGGCAAGTTCACAGCCGACGGCAATGGCATTCAATATCTCGAGATGGGAGGCATCAGCCGCGACGGTTATGGCCTGCTCTCGCCCACCATCTATCAGAAAGATGGCAAGACGCTGCTCCTGGGCATCGTGCCCGACAAGCTTCCCACACGCGACAACTACGAGATGGGATGGGCACACAACTACTCGCTGCCACGCGAAATCAGCCTGGCTGCCGACGGAACGCTGGTGCAGAAACCCTACAGCGGACTCACCGCCATGCGCACCGAGACCAGCTACTCGCTCAACGGCAAGCTCATCGGCACCCAGTCGCTCGCACCCGTGAGCGGCCGTCAGCTGGAGTTGCTGGGCCGTTTCACCGTCACCTCCGGCGAAATGGGATTCCGCTTCCTCAAGTCGGGCAGCCGTCAGGCATCGCTCACCTACAATGCCGACAATGGCATGCTCACGCTCGACCTCACACAGCTCGACCGCACCGCCAACGACAACGACAGCTACAAGGGAACCTACTCGGCCGCACTGCCCAAGAAGGTGGCTGCCGGCGAGAAACTGAAGCTGCATGTCTATCTAGACGGTTCGATAGCCGACATCTTTGTCAACGACACATGGGCCTTCTCTGTGCGCCTGTTCCCCACCAACGCATCGCAGATCGAGGCTGAGGTGTTTGCCACAGCCGAGACCCAGGCCGACATTCAGGCTTGGACGCTCGATGCCAAACAGAGCGGCAGTACGGGGATTTTCAACGTTAACGATAACGATAACGTTAACGGGAACGATGACGGGAACATCTACGACCTGAGTGGCTGTCTGCGCAATCATACTGCCCAGAAAGGTATCTTCATTAAGAACGGACGGAAGTATGTTGCTCGCTGACACACTGGTTGTCGTAGGAATGGCTGTGGCCCAGCTGGGCACCATCAACGAGGCCGACGGGCCACAGCAACGCTCCTTCTGGCTGCGCAACGACGGGCAGCAGGCGGTCACCATGGTACAAGGCTACACCTCGTGCCACTGTACTACCCTCAATTACGAGCAGGGCAGGGTGGTGGCACCTGGCGACTCGGCCTGTGTGCGCCTCGTCTTCAATCCGCAAGGCAAGGGCGGCGAGTTCTACGAGAGTGGCACCATTGTCTATGGTGCGCAGAAAAAGCGCATCACAGTGGCTATGGAGGGCGACTGCATCACCAGCGAGGAAACCCTTCTGCGCCAGTTCCCAGTACGTGTGGATGATAATATCCGCCTCTCCGTAGACCGTCTCGACCTGGGCATTATGCACATAGGAGAGACCAAAGAGCGCAACATCGTCGTTTTATATCGCAATGAAAACAACCGCCGTGAGGTGCAAACCATCAAGTTTACTGTCGGCAAAAACACGCCAAAAGGTTTGCAGCACATTTCCTATCCTGTAAGCATCCATGGAAAAGACGCTGGCCGCAAAGCCACGGTCACCCTCGATGTGCTAGTAAAATAATTCATAATGCATAATTCATAATGCATAATATGTTTTGTAATGCATAATGTATAATTCATAATGCATAATATGGAGGGATGTGACATGGCATAGAGCATAGTCCGTAAGGCAAATTATCAATTGTCAATTATCAATTGTCTATAACTGTCTCTATGTCTCTATGTCGAAAATGAATTCTCTATGTCGAAAAAAATCTCTCTGTCGGAAAAAGCATCTCTTTGTCAGGACTTCTCTGTCGAAACAAAGCGCTCGATGGCTTTTCGTGTTTTGTTTCGGCCGATGGCTGAGAGTCGTTCCATTTTGTCGAAATCGAAGGTGTCGTAGCGGTTCATGGGGATGTCGACCAGTATGTCGGGAGGCGTAAGCTTGAGTTGCAGCTGGGCGTTGCGGTTGATCATGATAGAGGTGCTGCGGTTCAGCAGGGTGTAGTAGTTCAGGCCGTCGTTGTCGGGCATGAACTTGTAGACCAACGACATGAATCCCGAGCGCTCGTTTTGCTGTTCGCGAATCATCTTGCGCAGTTCCACCTGTCCGCGATAGTCGTGACCGCTCACGTTGACGGCCACCAGCAAGTCGTCTTTCTGTCGTTTCACCCGGTTGAGGGGCAGCGGATTGATGAGTCCGCCGTCCACCAGAATCTTCTCTCCCATGCGTACGGGGCTGAAGAAGAGCGGCAGCGAGATGCTGGCGCGGATGGCTTCGTAGAGGCTGCCGTGGGTGAACACCACCTCTGTGGCCGAGACGGCATCGGTGGCAATGGCGCAATAGGGAATCTCCAAGTCTTCGATGCGCACGTCGGGCACCACATGTTTCATGGCCTCGATGATACGTTCGCCCTTGACGATGTGGCTGGGGCTGAGCGAGAAGTCGAGCAGCGAGAGAATCTTCTTGCGGTCGATGGTGCTCATCCATTCGCGGAAGTCGTCGAGCCGGCCGGCGGCATACATACCTCCGACGAGCGCACCCATGGATGTGCCTGCCACGCTGTGGATGTGGTAGTCCTGTCGCAGCAGTTCGTCAATGGCTCCGATATGAGCCAGTCCGCGAGCGCCGCCGGTAGAGAGCACCAGTGCCACCTCTTTCCTGTCTTTACGATTCGGTTGTTTGCTAAACCATTGAAACATGTTGAACTGTGTTTTTACGTCTGCAAAAGTAATAAAAATTGCGCTAAATACAAATAATGAACCATTTTTTATGGAAAAAGTTTTCATGCAATGCCCCATTGATCGTTTTACATCAAACTTTTCCGAATATCCCAGCGGACGTTTTTTCCTAAAATTTTGCCGGGTGTCCCTACGTGTGTTTTGGGGGCTTATGTGAGGGACCAAAACCCTCATTTTCTCATTTGTTATGAAATTACACTTCAATTTGTTAGCAAATTACACTTCAATTTCTTAANNAATTTCTTAAGAAATCGCACCTTAATTTCTTAACAAATTGCATTTCGCGTCTTATAAACTCCATTTCGGACGCTTTTTTCGGCTGCAAATCTGCCGAACATTCCTGCCGGATCATGGGCGGTTGGTCATTGGCAAAGAACTCCGAATTTTTTTAATTCTTCAAAAATTGTTTTCATGTTTCAGCTTTATTTCGTATTTTTGTGGCGTCAACCCAAATAGCGAACATGGAATACACGAAACATATGTCAAAGTACACCTATTATATAATATTAGTCGTTGTGGCGTCTGTCCTGGCCTCGTGCTCAGAGACGGAGAAGGTATACCGCATTGGCGTCTCGCAGTGCGCCTCGGGCCAGTGGCGTGAGAAAGTGAACCGTGAGATGCTGGGAGCCCAGCACCTTTACGACTACAATGCCCGCGTGATGATTGCCAATGCCAACGACGATACTGACACACAGATACGCCAGATAGACTCGCTCTGCGCAGCAGGTATCGACCTGCTGGTGGTGGCACCCACCGAGTCGGCTCCCATCGCGCCAGCCATTGCCCGTGTGAGGGCCAAGGGCATACCCGTCATCTTCTTCGACCGAAAGGCAGAGACCAGCGACTACACCGCCTTCATTGGCGGCGACAATGTAGAGGCAGGCCTCACCGTGGGTCGTTATGCCGCCACCTTGGCCGACGAGATGGCCTTGCACCTGTCGCACAAGCCACGGGTGGTGGAGGTGACGGCCGCCATGAGCACGTCGCCGGCACAAGAGCGGCACAAGGGATTTGCCCAGGCCATGCAGGGGCAGACGCATCTGGACTACGTCTGTATGGAGGGCGACTGGACCTCCGACAGCGCTTACCGGCTGGTGCACCAGCAGATAGCGGCAGGACAGGTGCCCGACATTGTGTTCTGCCATAACGACGGCATGGCCACCGGTGCCTACCGTGCCGCGAAAGAGGCCAAATGCGAGCAGCAGGTGAAGATACTGGGCATCGACGGCATGCCCGACGAGGGCATTGCCTACATTCAGCAGGGCACCCAGTGGGCCACCTACGTCTATCCCACCAAGGGCGAGGAGATAGTGCAGCTGGCCCTCGACATCCTGACCGGACAACCCTACGAGCGCGAGAACAAACTGCAGGGCATGATGGTGACACCCGAGAATGCCGAGCTCACGGCCATGAACAGCCACGAGCTGGTGCGCCAGAACGAGCATCTCATCACCATACACGACAAACTGGAGAACTATTTCGGTCTTTACAATGCCCAGCACAAGATGCTCATCGGCAGCATGATTGCCATCGGCGTGCTCATCCTGGCCGTCATCATGGCATGGCGGGCCTATGTGCAGACCCGCAAGGCCATTCGCCAGCGCCAGTCGATGAACGAGGAGCAGACCCTCTTCTACACCAATCCCAGCCGTCGTCGCCTGCAGGAGATTTTCGACAACCACGCGGAAAGCGAGACCCAGTTCAACTCGCAGGACATGCTCTTTGCCGAGCAGCTGAACGAGGCCATCCGCCGCAACATGAGCAATCCCAACCTGAAGATGGACGATCTGGGCGAAGAGATGGGGCTCTCGCGTGTGCAACTATATAGAAAGGTGAAGGCCATCACCGGCCAGTCGCCCGTCGAACTGTTGCGGCAGATGCGCCTGCAGCAAGCCTACATGCTGTTGGGCAGCACCACCAAGACCGTGGCTGAGATAGCTTTCGAGGTAGGATTCAACACACCGGGCTACTTTTCGAAGTGTTTCCGCGAGCAATATGGCAAGCTGCCGATGGATTTGCGGAGCGAAAACTGAGTGAAAACTGAGCGGGAATTGGGCGTAAACGCTGGAAAAGAAAGTATTCAACGAAACGAACTTTCTATTCAACGATTGTTTCACGTAACATTTTTAATAGTCTATGAACGATTATTAATAGCATTTTGCGTTCTGAGTTGGTAATTTTGTGGCAGAAATCTAAAATTAGTACTAACTCAAAACGTAAAAAATTAAATGGAACAACTGAAGAGATTCCTTATGAGCGTCATGCTCATCTTTGCGAGTACGATATGTATGTACGCGCAAACGGAAATCACAGGAACCGTGGTGGATGAGACCGGCGAGGGTGTCATCGGCGCTACGGTGAAGGAGAAGGGTACGACCAATGGCGTAGTGACCGACTTCGACGGAAACTTCCGTATCAAAGTGCAGCCGGGAGCCATGCTGGTCATCACCTATGTGGGCTACAACCCGCAGGAGGTGGCTGCCCAGGACAAAATGATTGTGAAACTCGTTGAGGATGCACAGACCCTGAACGAGGTGGTCGTGACCGGTTATCAGACCCAGCGCAAGGCCGACCTCACAGGTGCCGTCAGCGTGGTGAGCGTCAGCGAACTGCAGAAGCAGAACGAGAACAACCCCATGAAGGCCCTGCAGGGACGCGTGCCAGGCATGAACATCTCAGCCGACGGTAACCCATCGGGTGCCGCCACCGTGCGCATTCGTGGTAACGGTACGCTGAACAACAACGACCCGCTCTACATCATCGACGGTGTGCCCACCAAGGCTGGTATGCACGAGCTGAACGGCAACGACATCGAGTCTATCCAGGTGTTGAAGGATGCAGCCTCGGCCAGCATCTACGGTAGCCGTGCCGCCAATGGTGTGATCATCATCACCACAAAGAAAGGTAAGGACGGCAAGGTGCGTGTCGACTTCGACGCCAGCATTGCCGCCTCGATGTATGCCCACCGCATGAAGGTGCTCAACGCCGAGCAGTGGGGCCAGGCTTTCTGGCAGGCCCGTGTGAACGACCATCTGGACCCGAACAACAACAATCTGGGCTACCGTTTCGACTGGGGCTACGACCAGAACGGCCATCCGCAGCTCAACAATGTCATCATGAGCAAGTATCTTGATGCCCAGAACACCGTTGAGGCCGACAACACCGACTGGTTTGACGAGTCTACCCGCACAGGTGTGGTGCAGAACTACAATGTGAGCATGAGCAACGGCAACGAGCGCGGCTCGTCGTTCTTCTCGTTGGGTTACTATAAGAATATGGGTGTGATCAAGACCTCCGACTTCGAGCGCTTCTCAGCCCGTATGAACACCGAGTACAAACTCATCGGCGACGTGCTCACCATCGGTGAGAACTTCACCCTGAACCGCACCAGCGAGGTGGGAGCACCCGGCGGATTCCTTGAGAATGCCCTCCAGTTCAACCCCAACTATCCTATTTATAATGTGAAGGGCGAGTATGCCAACCTCACCGGCGGCTATGCCGACCGCGAGAACCCGCGCTCAACCCTCTCGCGCAATGCCGACAACCGCTACACCTACTGGCGTACGTTTGGCGACGTGCACGTGAACCTGGCCCTGTTCAAGGGATTCAACCTGCGCACCACCTTCGGTATCGACTACAGCCAGAAGCAGCAGCGCATCTTCACCTATCCGCTGGCCAACGGCAACGTGGCCCGCGACGAGAATGGCGTGGAGGCCAAGCAAGAGCACTGGATGAAGTGGATGTGGAATGCCGTGGCATCTTATAACTTTGAGGTGGGCAAGCATCGTGCCGACGCACTGGCCGGTATTGAGCTCAACCGTCAGGACGACGTGTGGTTCTCGGGCCTGCGTCAGGACTATGCCGTGCTGAACACCGACTACATGTGGCCCAGCGCCGGTACCGAGGGCACCGACAAGGCCTACGGTTCGGGTGAGGGATTCTCGCTCGTGTCGTTCTTCGGCAAGGTGAACTACACCTACAACGACCGCTATCTGGCATCGCTCACCATCCGCCGCGACGGTTCGAGCCGTTTCGGTAAGAACAACAAGTATGGTACCTTCCCCTCTATCTCGCTCGGATGGCGCATCAGCGAAGAGCAGTTCATGAAGAACACCAAGTCGTGGCTCGACAACCTCAAGCTGCGTGCATCGTGGGGACAGACCGGTAACCAGGAAATCTCGAATACGGCCCGCTACACCCTCTATACCACTACCGGCAGCCTGAACTTCGGCGGTGACTCTTACAACACCGGCTACGACATTCAGGGCAGCAACGGCGGACGCATTCTCGACAGCGGATTCAAGCGCAACCAGATTGGCAACGACAACATCAAGTGGGAGACCACCACACAGACCAACCTTGGTATCGACTTCGGACTCTTTGGCAATGCCCTCTACGGTAGCTTCGACTGGTATAACAAGAAGACCACCGATATTCTGGTCAACATGCCTGGTGTAGGCGTCATGGGCGAGGGTAGTGCCATGTGGATCAACGCCGGCGAGATGCTCAACCGTGGTGTGGAGCTCACCGTGGGCTATCGCGGCAAGGCTGGCGACTTCCAGTACGACCTGACCGGAAACTTCGGCACCAACCGCAACAAGATCACCAAACTGCCCGAGACCATTGCCGCCCGTGGCACCTTCGGTGGTAACGGCGTGAAGAGCGTTGTAGACCATCCCATGGGAGCACAAGTGGGCTACATCTTCGACGGCATCTTCCAGAATCAGGAAGAGGTGGACAACCACGCCCGTCAGGAAGGCGCCGGTGTGGGCCGCATGCGGTTCCTCGACCTCAATAAGGATGGTGTCATCACCGAGGCCGACCAGGATTGGATTTACGACCCGACACCCGACTTCACCTATGGTCTGAATGTCTATCTGCAGTACAAGAACTTCGACTTCACCATGTTCTGGCAGGGCGTACAGGGCTCTGACGTGATGACCATCGACTATAAGCGGCAGACCGACCTGTGGGCCGGCGTGAACGTGCCCAACCTGAACAAGGGCATCCGCGTGCTCGACGCATGGTCGCCCGCCAACACGGGCTCTACCATCCCGGCACTCACCACCATGGATACCAACAACGAGACCCGCGTATCGTCCTACTACGTAGAGAACGGCTCGTTCCTGAAGCTGCGCACCATCCAGTTTGGTTACAACTTCCCCGAGACCTTTGCCAAGAAACTCTACATGCAGCGCCTGCGCATGTATCTGTCGGCCCAGAACCTGCTCACCATCAAGAGCGGCGACTATTCGGGCGTCGATCCCGAGGTGCCTACCTTCGGCTACCCCATTCCTCTCAATGTGACCTTCGGTATTAATGTGTCGTTCTAAATGGATAATTGATTATTGACAGTTTGATAATTATGAATACAAAGATATATAATAAGATGAAAGCAGCAGCCCTCCTGCTCCTTGCCCCTTGCTCACTGCTTCTCAGCTCATGTTCTGACTTCCTGAACGAGCAAGTACCCCAAGGCACCCTTTCCGACGAGCAGGTGAACACGCCTGCATACGTAGACAATCAGGTGACTTCGGCCTATGCCGTCTTTGTGACTGCCGAGGACATCAATGCCTCGTTCTCGCTGTGGAACTACGACGTGCGCTCTGACGATGCCTACAAGGGCGGTTCAACCACCAACGACGGCGACGTGTTCCACCAGCTGGAAGTGTCGCAGGGCATTCTCAGCACCAGCTGGAACCTCAACGATATCTGGGTGCGCCTCTACAACGCCCTCTCGCGAGTCAATGCCGCCATTCATGCCGTAGAGAACTGCGACGACAGCTACACGCTCAAGCAGGAGCGTCTAGGCGAGCTTCGTTTCCTCCGTGCCTATGCTCACTTCCAGCTGAAGCGCCTCTTCAAGAAGATTCCCTTCGTGCTGCGCACCGACCTCACCTACGACGAGTACGGACAGATTACCAACACCGAGTTTACCAACGACGAGGGCTGGGCAAAGATTGCCGAAGACCTGGAGTGGGCCTACAACGTGCTGCCTGTGACGCAGGCCGACAAGGGCCGTCCCACCAAGGCTGCCTGTGCCGCATTCCTGGCAAAGGTCTATCTCTATAAGGCTTACCGTCAGGACAACGAGAACACCAACGAGGTGACCTCTATCAATGAGGACGACCTCAAAAAGGTGGTCGAGTATACCGCTCCTGCCATCTATGCTGCCGGAGGTTATGGCCTGGAGAACGACATCCACAACAACTTCCGTCCCGAAGAGCAGTTTGAGAACGGTTGCGAGTCTATCTGGGCCATCCAGTACTCACGCAACGACGGAACAAAATATGGCAACCTGAACCTGGGCTACGGACTCATCTGCCCCAACATTGTCAATGTGACCGACGGTGGATGCGACTTCTACAAGCCCTCGCAGAACCTGGTGAACGCCTTCCGCACGGGTGCCGACGGACTGCCCCTGCTCGACGACTACAACAAGGCCGACTACGACATGGCTACCGACAACGCCGACCCGCGCCTCTTCCTCACCGTGGGCATGCCCGGTCTGCCCTACATGTTCAACAGCAAGTTCATGATGGACCGCTCGTCAAGCTGGAGCCGCTCGGGAGGACTCTACGGATACTATGTCACCCTGAAGCAGAACGTTGACCCCGCCCTGCTCAACACCTATCTCATCAAGAGCTCGTTCTGGGCATCTTCGATGAACCGCATCGTGTTCCGCTATGCCGACGTGCTGCTCATGCGTGCCGAGGCTCAGGCCCAGCTGGGCAACACCTCCGAGGCCATCCAGCTGGTGAACCAGATCCGCACACGTGCTGCCGGTTCCACACAGATGATCTCGAGCTATCCCTCGAAGTACGGCGTGAAGTTCTACTGCAAGAACTACACCGGCACCTACTCGAAAGAGCAGGCCATGAAGATTGTGAAGATGGAGCGCCGCCTCGAGCTGGCCATGGAGTCCGAGCGATTCCTCGACCTGGTGCGCTGGGGTGAGGCCGCCACGGTGCTCAACGAATACTATGCCGTCGAGAAATCGAAGTGCAACGTCTATGAGGAAGCTAAGTTTACTGCCAACAAGAACGAGTATCTGCCCATTCCTTATCAGCAGTTCTCGGCTGCCAACGGCAACTACAAGCAAAACTGTGGCAACTGGTAAGTTCCTTTAGTTTAGAGTTCATAGTTTAGAGTTTATAGTGAAACAACAAATACAGAAACGATGAAATCAATATATTCATATATCCTTTTTGCCCTCGTCGCCATGCTGGGCCTCACTGCCTGCGACAAGAACGACGACTGCAAGCTCGACCTCACGGGCAACTGCCTGATCGAGGAGATATCGCTCAACGGCTATGCCGGTACCATCGACCTGGCCACACGCAGCATCGTGGTGCGACTGCCCGAGGGAACACCTGCCTCGCAGATGACCGTCACCAGCCTGAAAATCTCGGATGGCGCTACTGCCAACATTGCCCAGGGACAGGTGCTCAACATGACTGAGGCACAGGCCATCCGCGTGCGGATGAACGACCTCTATCTGGACTGGAACATCTCCGTGCTGCACGATGAGGCGAAGATTCTCTCGTTTGTCGCCAACGACATCTATACGGGTATCATCGACCAGGAGAACAAGACCATCACCGTCTATGTGCCGGCTTCGGTCGATGTGAAGAGCATCATTCCTACCATCGAGGTCTCTGTCAATGCCTCTATCAGCCCCATCAGCGGTGCGGCCACCGACTTCAGCGCCCCCGTCACCTACACCGTCACCAACAACACCGCCGAGAGCAAGTACGTGGTGACCGTCTATTCCATTGGCCGTCCGAAGGCTGTCTTCGTGGGTGCCGCCTCCGACATGTCGAAGCTCGACCCCGAGGCACAGGCTGCCTGCTCGTGGATGCTGGCCAACGTTCCTGAGTCGATGTATGCCTCGTTTGCCGACATCCAGTCGGAGCAGATCGACCTCTCCGAGTGTAAGATCATCTGGTGGCACTATCATAAGGATGGCGGTGTCGACGGCCACGATGCCTTCGCTGCCAATGCCGTTGAGGCCCTGGCTGCCACCAACCAGCTGCGCTCGTTCTACGAGAATGGCGGTTCGTTCTTCCTCACCCGCTATGCCACCAACCTGCCGTCGTTCATCGGTGTGACCGGCGACGACGAGTGGACCACACCCAACAACTGCTGGGGACAGAATGAGGATGGTGCCGAGCTCTGCGGCGGTCCGTGGTCATTCCGCATCTTCGACGGTCAGAACGGTCATGCCCTGTGGCAGAACCTTGTTGCCGGCGACAATGCACAAGAGGTCTACTGCACCGATGCCGGTTACCACATCACCAACTCTACAGCCCAGTACCACATTGGCACCGACTGGGGCGGCTACGACAACCATGCAGCATGGGAGGCACGCACAGGCGGTAAGATTCTCGGTGTGGGCGGCGACGGAGCCGTGGTAGCCTGGGAGTATCCTGCACACGACGGCCGTGGCGGCATCATCTGCATCGGCTCGGGTTGCTACGACTGGTACTCTTACACCTACGAGGCTGGCTATGTGGAGAACTTCCATAAGAACATTGCCATCATCACTCAGAATGCATTTAACTATCTAACGAAATAATAGCCTTATGAAAAAAATGATCAATATATTCTGCATGGGCCTTGTATGTTGCGGTATCGCCGCAACTACAGCCTGCAGCGACGACGACTTTGTT
>DEJV01000060.1:46980-61039 GCA_002353525.1 Prevotella sp. UBA2739 | reverse complement strand
GCTTTGTAGCGTCAGTACAGATGCTTTGTAGTGAAAATACGAAACCTCGGCACACTAGCTATACCTTGTAGTATAGTTCATGCGCCGTATGTAGAAATGCAGAGAATAACAGTTCTGACAGCCTATTCTGAGAAGTCAAGCACATCACGATAGTGCTCGAACTGCATGTTTTCCGTGTAGCCATGGCGGGCAAAGAGCTGTAGAATCCACTCTTGCTGTTCGGGAGTTAACAACCGTTCACCACGGTTATAAAGGTAGTAGGTGCCATGACTGCCCAGATAGTTCTTGATCTGATCGCGTAGCGGGGTATAGTCTTTCTGCTTCACCTCGCTGAAGAGCGTCTTGAAGCCATAGGCACTATGAATCAACCTGATTTGCTTGAAAAGCTTACAATGGCCTTTGCGGTAGGCCGTGGGATAGACAGCATTGCCCCATGTCACATTCGCGGGCAGGTTCAGTCCGGTTTGGTAACGCAGGCAATCGTCGTGTTGCGGGCATCCGTCGCAGAAGCAATAACGCCATGAGGGCGGCACCTCGTCGAAGTTATATACAATTCCTTTTATCGTTTTCATAAGTGCAAAGGTACAAAAAATTTCGGTTCCGCCCCAAACCCCGAGAAAGAAACTTTTTCTAAAAATTCAAATAGGAACGGCTTTATTGCGGGCCATCAGGGTGCACCCTGCAGGCAAAAATCGCCCAAGTCAGCAATTTTCTGACGAAATTTAAACCTTTATCCTAGATTTATTTCGTATCTTTGCCGACAAGTATTGTCGAACAGTCGTAAACGACACTTGCAGTTGCAAGATTCTCTCTGAGCGCAGGGTGGCAGTATGATTTTCGTGGGTTAATAACTTTAGCGTTGGCTATTATTCAAAGTGTTCCGAAACTTGCAGGTAGAAAGAACATGTGAAGATAATAATGGTGACGCCTACTGATATAGTGGGCGTTTTCCTGTTTCTTTGCATAGGTTTCCTGCAAGTACCTGGAACACTGAACGGGGATTCGTCCACGTTTTGTGTCCGCTTTGTTCGTTTTGATTTGCAATCCGCCTATCGCATTACAAATGCTTCAATGCAGCCGAATTGCAAATTCGGCTGAACAACAGGAAGGGTGCTTGTAGGGAACAGGTTTTGTTTGGTGGCTCGGCGCATTATAAAACTATAATGCTACATGGCTAAATCATTGATAGAAGAGCTGCCCCGCATCGTGAGCGAGGGCAGACGTGAGGCTGCTCAGATACTGGAGCGGCTGAGTAGTGGCACGCAGATTGGTTTGCAGACCAACGAACTGGTGCTGCCGAGTAAGGATGTGAGCGGACTCTTCAAGGGCAGTTCGCCGCAGATTCCCAATGCTTTCAACATGGCAGGAGGCAATGGGGAGTGGATGAACCGCCTCATCTATGGTGACAATCTCTTGGCGATGCAGGCCCTTTTAGCTGGCGATGCCCAAACGGGATTGCCCTCACTTCGTGGAAAGGTCGATTTGATATATATTGATCCGCCGTTTGACTCCAAGGCAGATTATCGAACACCAATAACATTACCTGGGGCGGATATTTCTCAGAAGCCAACAGTACTAGAACAATTTGCATATGCAGATACATGGGAAGAAGGGACAATCTCGTACCTAAAGATGCTTTATCCTCGCTTACTATTAATGAAAGAAATGCTATCACCTAAAGGTAGCATATATGTACATATTGACTGGCACGTTGGTGCTTATGTCAAAGTTATCCTCGATGATATTTTTGGTAAAGGGAATTTCCAAAACGAGATTATTGTCCATTATACCGCAGTTGGACTTAAAGCCAAATCTAAGAAATTTCATCAGAACACAGAAGACATATATTATTATGTGAAGGACAAGTTCTCTAAAGAATATACGTACAATGAAGTTTATACTAAACTTGATAAGCCAAGGATTGCGAGCCGTCATATCTTTGACCCAGTAACAAAGAAAGCATCAAGAGTACGTGACGAGAATGGAAACATTCAATATTTCGAGGTGTGGGAAAACAAAGTGGACAATCTTTATAATGAGGATTCGTACCAAATATATGATGATACTAATGGTACATTCATTGAAGTTCCTGCACTCAGAGGAACAGAGAAATTAGGGTATGCAACACAGAAAGCCGAAGCCCTCCTCGAACGCATCATCAAAGCCTCTTCCAACGAAGGCGACCTTGTCTGCGACTTCTTTGGCGGCAGCGGTACAACGGCAGCAGTAGCCGAGCGATTGGGCAGACGCTGGATTACCTGCGACATCGGAAAGCCTGCATCGTTGGTGATGCGCAAGAGGTTTATTGACCAAGAGGTGAAGCCTTTCCTCTATCAGAGCATCGGCGACTATCAGAAGGAGGCTTTCCGCAACAACAAGCGCTATAAGCATGTGGGCGATTTGAGCCAAGTGGTGCTGGGGCTGTATGGTGCACTACCCTTCACACCAGAGCAGACCAACGACCGCAACTTCGGATATATTAAAGGAACGCGAACATTGGTGATGGTGGATTCGCCGAACCGGCTGACAACGGCTGCAACCATCCGTCGTGCTGTCGAGGCCAAGGCCTCGCTGCTGGGTGGTGACTGGGAAAAGGTAGTCGTGTTGGGTTGGAATTTCGCTTTTGATATTTCGCAGGCCATTCAGAAATATCAGGACTCAAAGGTGGAGGTGCTGGTGATTCCGCCGGATTTATTAGATAAGTTAGCCAAGAAGGGCTACAAGAAACTAATTGACGACAAGTCGGTGCGTTTCTCGTCGCTGCAATACTTAGTGGCAAAACCGTTGATAGTGAAGCAGCAGGGCGAGCAGGATGAGATAGACGTGGAGTTAGAAAACTACGTGCTACTATCGCCTGACAATATTCCATTGGATGATAAGGATAAGGAAAAACTTCAAAAGGTGTTGGAGCGCGATCCGCTTTCGCTGATAGAATACTGGAGCATCGATCCCGACTACGACGGTGTGACGTTCCGCTCTACGTGGCAGGACTATCGGGAGAATGTGGATAACGACAACGACCCGTTGCATTGTATCTATAAAACTCGACTCCGTGTGCCGCATAAGGCGCAAAGAAAGGTTTGTATCAAGGCAGTTGATGTGTTTGGTTTTGAAAGTCAAGTAGTGGAGAGCGTATGAAAACAAATGGAACGAATGCCTCGCTGGAACTGGCCAAGCGGCTAAGTGAGACGGTAAACGCAGCATGGGAAAGCGGCGAACTGATGGAGCAGGTAACACCTACCACGCAAGAGCTGCTGAAGTTTTGGTTCTCGGAAGAATATTGCTCACTACGCAATCGGAACTTCCATGCAGGACAACGACAGGCTATCCTCAACATTGTGTATCTGCACGAGGTGATGGGCGTAAGGAATGTGATGGAATACTATGAGCAACTGACTCCGGATTTGATGCCTATAGTGGATTTAGGCACCTTAGGACAGAAGAAATATCAGATGCCGAAGTATGCCGTGAAGATGGCAACGGGTACGGGTAAGACGTGGGTGATGCATGCCCTTCTGCTGTGGCAGATGCTGAACGCGAGAAGAGAAGCCTCCCCCACCCCCTCCGAAGGAGGGGAGATGCGATTCCGTTTCACGAAGAACTTTTTGATTGTGGCACCTGGGCTCATTGTATATGACCGTCTGCTGGATGCATTTTGCGGACGGATGGAGCGCGGAAAGGAAGAGCGCAATATTGAGACGAACGACTTCTATCTGAATCAGGAAGTATTCATTCCTGTACATTATCGGCAAGAGGTGTTTTCGTTTATCCAGAACAATGTGGTGACGAAAGAAGAAGGAATCGGACGTAAGACAACAGGCGACGGACTGATTGCCTTGACGAACTGGCATTTGTTTGAAAATCAGATTGCGGATGAACCGAATGAATCTCAGCCAAAGGATATTCCAGCTATGATTAACGAACTGCTGCCTATTCGTCCGGGAAAAGCTGCTGGAAACGACTTAGGCATGTTGGACCGCCGCTATCTGCGAGGCTCGGAACTGGAATATCTGGCTGAGTTGGACGACATCATGGTGATCAATGACGAGGCTCACCATATCCACGAACTAAAGCGGAACGGGGAGATAGAGGAGGTGGAATGGCAGAAAGGCCTGAATGCCATCGCTGAGAAAAAAGGTGAACGATTCTTCCAGATAGACTTCTCGGCTACTCCATACGACCAGCGAGGCTCTGGAAAGAAAGTGCAGAAGTGCTTCTTCCCCCATATCATCGTTGATCTCGACTTAGCAACGGCCATGCGCAAGGGATTGGTTAAGACGCTGTTACTCGACCGCCGTCAGGAACTGACAGAACTGAAAGACTTGGACTATAAGGCCGTGCGTGATGAGCGCAACAAGGTATGCGACCTGAGCGACGGGCAGCGGCTGATGCTTCGTGCTGGACTGGCCAAACTGAAGAAACTGGAAACGGAGTTTACGGCAGTCGATGAAAAGAAGAATCCGAAGATGCTCGTCATCTGCGAGGACACGTCGGTTGCTCCTTACGTGAATCAACTGATGCTGGATGAAGGGCTGGCACAGGATGAAGTCGTAACCATTGACAGCAATGCAAAAGGCGAAGTTTCGGAAGAAGAATGGAAAGAGACTAAGAAGAAGCTCTTTGACATCGACAAATATCAGAAGCCCAAGGTAATCGTTTCGGTTTTGATGCTGCGTGAGGGATTTGATGTAAATAACATCTGCGTGATAGTGCCGCTGCGCTCCTCAGAGGCTCCTATACTATTGGAACAAATTATCGGACGAGGCTTGCGCCTGATGTGGAGAGAACCGGAATACCAAAGTATCAAGGAGGATGACCGCAAGCGAGTATTACAGCTGCATAGCCAGCCTAAGACCTATATCGATATGCTGAGCATTATCGAGCACCCTGCCTTTATCCAATTCTATGATGATCTGTTTACTCAAGGTCTGGCTGTTGAGGAAACGGGCGAGACTGGCGAAGGAGGTTCTACCGGCGACTTGATAAAAGTAGGCTTACGGGAAGACTACGAACGGTTCGACTTTGAGTGGCCCATCATTGTGAGAGAAGCTGAAGAAGAGTTGGAAGATACAGAGATAGATATCAAAACGCTCCAGCCATTTACGGCTTTTCCTTTGGATAGGCTTCGCCAGTTCTTGGCACAGGATGGAGAAACATTCATCTCCCAAGAGGCTATCTCAAAAACGCAGTTTGGACGGTATAAAGTAACGGCCAATCTGTTTACAGCTACAAGTTATAATGAGTATCTACAGAAACTCCTACGCACTATTACACTAAGATTCGACCGCGTGACTTCTCATAGAGAAATGCCTGTGCCGAACTTGCAGATCAATGAGGCCCAGATGATTGCCGTAGTAGACAGATATATCCGCACCCGGCTGTTTGCTCAGCCGTTCAACCCCTTCAATGGCAGCGACTGGAAAATCCTGCTTTCTAAAGATGCTATTGTTACGAAGCATATTATCGAAGAGATGGCACGCGCTATCTTCAACCTTCAGAACAACATCATGACAACAGATGCGCAGGTGATTCATACCCGCTTCTCTTCCGTCACAGAAATCAAAATGCGAGAGTCGTATTCCGTAGAAACTCATAAGACCATCTATGAGCGTCAAGGCTATCCTTCGCATGGTGGAGGGTTGGAAAAAGCCTTTATTGATTTCCTCGACAAAGACGGTGAAGTAGAACGTTTCTTGAAAATCAGCGAGAATATGCATCCGTTTGCCATCATCTACTATATGAGACGTGATGGCCTCATGGCGACCTACCACCCAGACTTCATCGTGGCAACACATGAAAAGGTATACCTGATTGAGACCAAAGGTAATGACAAATTGTTCGACAAAAATGTACGCCAGAAACAGACGGCTGCAATAGAGTGGACAAGAAAGATCAACGAACTGAAACCTGAGGAAAGAATGAATCGCGAATGGGAATATGTGTTGATTAGTGAAGACAATTTCTATAGCTTATCAGTCAATGGTGCAACAATTACAGATATCTGTGATAGATGTAAGGTTTCATTATCTGCTGCTATGGGCGAATTATTCGTGTAATAAATGTTATGGATGTAGCCCGATGCTAAACTTTTCATTGCCTACTTTCAATTTATAAGTACGCTACTTGCAGAACAGAAAGAAAAGACTATTTCTCTATGCCAAAATAGGTTTTGAAATGGCCTTTTCTTTTTTCAAAGTTTCAAACTGTAAGATTTTCAATGTGAATACAATTTTTTTGCGCATGGACGTTGTCATTCGTTGGATTTTTAGTAATTTTGCAACCAAAACAGAATTATTATAAGGCAAAAAGATGGCAAACTTAAGATTTCAGGTGGTTGAGGAGGCATTCAAGAAGAAGCCCCTCGAGGTGGCTGCACCCACAGAGCGACCCTCAGAGTATTTCGGCAAGTATGTGTTCACCCGCTCGAAGATGTACAAATACTTGCAGCGCGACGTGTATGAGAAACTGATTAATGCCATCGACAACGGGGCTCCGCTTGACCGCTCGATTGCCGACGACGTGGCACGCGGCATGCAACAGTGGGCCGAGGAAAACGGCGTGACGCACTACACCCACTGGTTTCAGCCACTGACCGAAGGCACCGCCGAGAAGCACGACGCCTTTATTGAGCACGACGGAAAGGGCGGCATGATAGAAGAGTTCAGCGGAAAACTGCTGGTGCAGCAGGAACCCGACGCCTCGAGCTTCCCCAATGGCGGCATCCGCGCCACCTTCGAGGCACGCGGATACTCGGCATGGGACCCCACATCGCCAGTATTCATCATCGACGACACGCTGTGTATTCCCACCATATTTATATCGTATACGGGCGAGGCGCTCGACTATAAGGCTCCGCTGAAACGCGCTCTGAGGGCCGTGGGCGAGGCTGCCGCATCGGTGGCACGCTACTTCGACCCGAACGTAAAGAAGGTGGTTTCGAACCTGGGATGGGAACAGGAGTATTTCTTGGTGGACGAGGGACTCTACTCAGCACGTCCCGACCTGATGCTTACCGGCCGGACACTGATGGGACACGACTCGGCAAAGAACCAGCAGATGGACGACCACTACTTCGGCACCATCCCCGACCGCGTGCAGGCTTTCATGAAAGACCTGGAGGTGCAGGCCCTGGAACTGGCCATTCCCTGCAAGACACGCCATAACGAGGTGGCCCCCAACCAGTTTGAGCTGGCGCCCATCTACGAGGAGACCAACCTGGCCGTAGACCACAACATGCTGCTGATGTCGCTGATGAAGAAGGTGGCACGCAAACATGGATTCCGCGTGCTGCTGCACGAGAAACCCTTCGACGGCATCAACGGTTCGGGTAAACATAACAACTGGAGCCTCTCTACCGACACGGGCGTGCTGCTGCATGCTCCCGGCAAGACTCCCGAGCAGAACCTGCGCTTCGTGGTGTTCGTCGTGGAGACGCTGATGGGCGTGTGGCGCCACAACGGACTGCTGAAGGCAAGCATCATGAGTGCCACCAATGCCCACCGACTGGGAGCCAACGAGGCTCCGCCAGCCATCATCTCCAGCTTCCTGGGCAAACAGGTGAGCGAGCTGCTGGACCATATCGAGAAGGCCGACAAAGAAGACCTCTTCGCCATGGCCGGCAAACAGACTGTGGAGCTGGACATTCCGGAGATTCCCGAACTGCTCATCGACAATACCGACCGCAACCGCACGTCGCCTTTCGCCTTCACCGGCAACAGGTTTGAGTTCCGTGCTCCAGGCTCGGAGGGCAACTGTGCCAGTGCGATGATTGCGCTGAACACGGCTGTAGCCGAGGCGCTGACACGTTTCAAGCAGCGGGTGGACAGCCTGATTGCCAACGGACAAGACCAGACCAGCGCCATCATCGATGTGCTGCGCGAGGACATCAAGACGTGCAAGCCTATCCACTTCGACGGCAACGGCTATTCGGACGAATGGGTGGAAGAGGCCACACGCCGCGGACTGGACGTGGAGAAGTCGTGCCCGCTGATCTTCGACAGATACCTGGACACAGAGACCATCGAGATGTTCGAGAGCATGGGCGTGATGAACCGCAAGGAACTGAAAGCCCGCAACGAGGTGAAATGGGAAACCTATACGAAGAAAATACAGATTGAGGCTCGTGTGCTGGGCGACCTGACCATGAACCACATCATACCCGTGGCCACCCACTACCAGTCGCGACTGGCCAAAAACGTGAAGAGCATGCTCGACATCTTCCCGCAAGACGAGGCCCTGAAGCTCTGCTCGCGCAACATGGACATCATCCGCGAGATTGCCGAGCGCGTGCAGACCATTGAAACGATGGTAGAAGAACTGGTAGAGGCCAGAAAGGTGGCCAACAAGATTGGCACCGAGCGCGAGAAAGCCATTGCCTACCACGACACGGTGGCTCCGAAGATGGAGGAGATACGCTACCACATCGACAAGCTGGAGCTGACGGTGGCCGACGAGCTGTGGACACTACCGAAATACCGTGAGCTGCTGTTCATCAGATAGCAGCTGACTACTGAAGACGATGCAGATTCTACATGTAATAGACAAATGGACGAGGCTTGCGCTGGAACCCATCCGGCGCAATGCCACGTTTTTTGTGTTTATGTATGTGCTCGGCGTGGCATGTGCATGGATAGAGATTCACCGTTGGGAGAAGCCCTACGACAACCTTTACCTGGAACTCTTCCTGGACCTCTACCTTATTTGCACGGTTCTCACATTGCTGCCACGACGGGTGGGCATCTGGCTGCGCAGACTGCTGACGGTGGTATTCTATGCCTTGGCACTGACCGACGTCTACTGTTTTGTGAAGTTCAGTTCGGTGCTCAACCCCACCATGCTGCTACTGGTAGGCGAGACAAACGCACGCGAGGCGGGCGAGTTTCTGAGTTCGCTGCTTAGTGCCGACGTGCTGCTGAGCAAGCTAGGATGGATTGTGCTCATCATGTTGCTGCACTTGGCGGTGGCAGTAGCGAGCCGAAGACTAGGAAAGAAGACAAAAGGCACTCATGCTGAGGGCATTACCACACCGAAACTGCCATTCGCACCGTGGGCACGGCGGCTGGCGCAAGTGGTGGTAGTGCCGTTGTTGGTGTGGGCAGCAGTAGCCTCGTGGCCCAACAAAGTGGCACTGACACGGCTGATGACACTCGACTCGGTGGGCGCCGTAGAGCATGAACTGACACGCAGCGACTGCGGACGGCAGTATGCACCACCCTACCGGCTGGCTTTCAGCATCAGGGCCAACCAACTGGCTGCCGCACAGATAGACAAACTGATAGCCGCCGCCGACAAGGTGCAGGTGGACAGCTGCTCGCATACCACACCCGAAATTGTGCTGATTATCGGCGAGAGCTACGGCAGGCACCACTCGCAGCAATATGGATACTTCATGCCGACAACGCCACGGCAGGTCGAGCGCGAGCATACCGGACTGCTGGTGAAATTCACCGACGTGGTGGCTCCGTGGAACCTGACAAGCTTTGTGTTTAAGAACGTGTTCTCCATGCATGTGGTGGGACAGCAGGGCGACTGGTGCGACTATCCGCTGTTTCCTGAACTGTTCCGCAAGGCCGGCTACCACGTGACGTTCCTCACCAACCAGTTTCTGCCCCAGGCCAAAGAGGCCGTCTACGATTTCAGCGGCGGTTTCTTCCTGAACAACCCCACACTGAGCAAGGCACAGTTTGACAGCCGCAACACCAAACTGCACGTGTTCGACACCGGACTGATTGACGACTACGAGCGGCTGAAGAAGAACAAAGGGAAATACAATCTCACCATTTTCCATCTGCTGGGACAACACATGAACTACAGGGTGCGCTGTCCGAACAAACAGAAAAAATTCAAAGCCTCCGACTATGAGGAGAAACGGCCCGAGCTGTCGCCCAAACAACGCAAGCTGCTGGCCGACTACGACAATGCCACCCTCTACAACGACTCGGTGGTGGACCAGATTGTGAAACGCTTTGAGGACGAGGACGCGGTAGTCATCTACATGCCCGACCACGGCGAGGAGGTGTTCGAGGGCAACCGCGGATTCATGTGCCGCAACCACTCGGCAGCCATCGACTACGACCTGGCGCGCTTTGAGTTCGAGATTCCCTTCTGGGTGTATTGCTCGCATACGTTTGCCGTGACGCACCCCGAGATTTACAAGCAGATTGTGCAGGCAAAAAACCGGCGGCTGATGACCGACGCGCTGCCCCACATGCTGCTCTATCTGGCCGGCATCCACAGCAAGGACTACGACGCACGGCTGAACGTGCTGAGCGATGAATACAACGAGAAACGCACCCGGCTGCTGAAGAACGCAACCGACTACGACAAGTTGCGCGACGAGGCGAAAGGAGAGAAGTGAAAACCAGAAAAGCAATGAGCAGTGAAAGAAAACAACTTTTGACGCGTGCCGAATGCTCGGCATTGAGGGGAATAGCCATTGTGGGCATATTCCTGCATAACTATTGCCACTGGCTGAAAGGCATTGTCAGAGAAAACGAGTATACGTTCACCATGAGCAACAGCGAAGGCATGTGGCATGCACTCACCCACCCCGACAGCAACTGGATGCTGCATCTGTTGTCGTTCTTCGGCCATTACGGGGTGCCCGTGTTCCTCTTTCTGAGCGGCTACGGACTGGTGCTGAAATATGAACGCAATTCCCACGCGGCCACGGCGCCAACGAGCGGCATGCCCGTGCTGCAGTTTGTCCGCCATCACTATCTGAAACTGTTCAGAATGATGATCGTGGGATTCGTGGCATTCACCATGATCGACATGATTACGCCAGGACGCCACCACTACCAAGTGCTCGACATTGTGGGTCAGCTGGGCATGTTCAACAACCTGCTGCCCGACCCCGACCACATCATCTGGCCTGGCCCCTACTGGTTTTTCGGACTGATGATGCAGCTTTACATCGTCTATCGGCTGGTGCTCTACCGTCGCCATTGGGCTGTCACCGTGGCACTGATGGCGGTCTGCTGTCTGGTACAATTGGTCTGCGACCCCACCGGCGACACGCTGAACCGCCTGCGCTATAACTTCATTGGCGGCATGCTGCCCTTCGGCATGGGACTTCTGCTGGCCCGATGGAGCATGTACACCTCCCTTCTTTCCAATGAAAAGGCCACCTCTCACCTCTCCTCTTCCGGGGAGAGTTGGGGAAGAATGCTACAGGGAAGCTGGAAGGGGCTCCTCCTTATCCTGTCTACCGCTTTCGTCGTCGCGTTCAGCTTCAACTATCTCACCTGGTTTTTTGTGCCCGTATTCGTCATCACAGCATCCATAGGACTCGTGAAACTATTACCTGTTGGCGTCATGAACGTGTTGTGCTGGCTGGGCTCCATCTCTGCCGCCCTCTTTGTGTGCCATCCCATCTTGCGTAAGATTTTCATTCCGATGTCGATGTGGGGCGATGTCTATGCCGGTCTGCTTCTCTACATCGTCTCGTCTGTCTGCGTGGCATGGGTGTTTAAGTTGCTGATTGACAAGATTCCGAAGTGATACTACTGTTGACCCAACTATGATTAAACTCGAAAACATCAGTCGCTATCGCGGCGAACTCATGGGTGCAGCCATGCTGTTTGTGCTGCTGTTCCATATTCCTTTGGCACGTCACGATGCCTTCTTCGGCTTGCGCCGTTGTGGCAATGTGGGTGTCGACATGTTTCTCTTCTTGAGTGGTGTGGGACTATGGTTCTCGTGGATAAAGCAGCGCGAGACGCTGGCGGTGGATATGCGCCAGGCCTTGGTTCATTTCTTCAAGAACCGTTACCGGCGGGTCTATCCTGCCTGGTTGGTCATTGCCTGCGCACACTATATTCCCTGCTACCTGGAGGGTAAGGGCTACAGCCGCAACGTGCCCGACCTGATTGCCAACATCACCTTCAACTGGAGTTTCTGGCGCATCGACGACCTGACGTTCTGGTATGTGCCTGCAGCAATGATGCTTTATTGTTTTGCACCATTCTATATGGAACTGGTGCGGCGCCATCCTGTCTACCGGTGGTTGCCGGTGCTCATGCTGCTATGGTGTGTGGTGGTGCAGTGGGTACGTCCCGTGCATGGCGCGGTAGGCCATTTAGAGATTTTCTGGAGCCGTGTGCCCATCTTCTTCATTGGCATCAACTTTGGCCAATGGGTGCGTCAGAAGCATACGGTCGACGGAGCCGCATGGTGGCTGGTGCTGCTGGCTTTCGTCATGTCGCTGGGCACGTGTGTCTATCTGGAGCAACAGCTACATGGTCGTTTCCCGCTCACCTTCGAACGGTGGGTGTACATTCCGCTTACCATTAGCGGCATTCTGTTGCTTAACGAGTTGTTTGTCCGTGCCCCGCAGTGGATCAATCGTGGCCTGAGGTTTGTGGGCATGGTGAGTTTGGAGTTCTATCTCATTCATGTACAGTTCGTTATGTACAAAATCACTCCATACAAGCTGGGTTACTGGCCGACAGCCCTGCTCACTTTCGCCATCAGTCTGCCTCTTGCCTGGCTGCTTTACCAGATTTTCAAGAAAAGACAAGTGACCAAGTGATAACTGAGAGTTGAGAACTGAGAGGCGAAAGAGCTGAGAACTGAGAGTTGAGAACTGAGAGTTGAGAACTGAGAGGTATGATTACCTTTTTTAGCTTGAGTTATATCCTTAAGAGTAATCATACCTCTCAGTTCTCAGTTCTCAGTTATCAGTTATCAGCTCTCCCAACTCTCAGTTCTCAACTTTCAACTATCACCTCTCAACTATTTTGTATTCCTCTATCAGTGCCTTGAAGAGCGGGTTTGACGAGAGAATGCGCTCGTTGCCCACAATAATCATCTGCTTGCGTGCACGGGTGATGGCTACATTCAGTTTACGGTCGATGACATGCCCGTCTTCTTCAAAGCAATTGCTGGTGAGGAAGTCGAGCTGGTAGAGATGCTGCACGGTGAACGAATAGATGACCACATCACGCTGACTGCCTTGGTAGCGCTCCACTGTATCGATGGTCACCTGCTGCAGACAGGGCAGTCCCAACTGTTCTATCTCCTTGCGAATCATGGCTATCTGATTGCGATAGGGCACGATGACCCCAACGGTCTTATTGGCATCGAACTGCTGGGAATAGTGATGGTAGATGCCTTCCAGCAGACGGGCCACAATCTGCGCCTCGTGGATGTTCACCTTGTCGGAGATATTGGGTTGCTTGCAAAACTCAGAAGGAATGAAGATGCGACGGCGACGCATGAACAGATGATCGGCCGATAGTTCCTCCTGGTGAGGCAACGGCACGGGCATGAGCTGCTCGCGGGCATAGAACATGCGGTTGGGGAATGCGGCAATGTCGGGATGCATGCGCCCCTGACGGCGAAGGATGCCGATATGTGGAGGGGTGAGTGGTGAGGAGTGAGAGGTGAGAGGTGAAGAGTGAGAGGTGAGAAGTCTTTCGAAGAGCGAGTTGCGGCAATTGCGCAATCCTATGGCATGCAGCATGGGGTCGCTGACGGCCGAGCTCTGCTCGTCTTGCTGGACAACGGCTGGCAACTGTTTGTGGTCGCCAACGAGAATGAATTTGTCGATACAACACTGTCCGTCACGATGGGAAGCCAGCAGTCCTACGATATTGGGCTCGAGTATCTGACTGGCCTCGTCGACGATGGCCAACTGAAAATGCTTCAGTTGAAACACATAAGGTTTTGCCATGAGCATGGAAGTGGTGCCCACAACAATGTTTTTTTGCGATAAGCGGGTCTTGATATCACTCAGTTTCGGACTGTCGCCCAAAAGACTGTCTAGCAAGAAAGGCTTAAAACGCGCATCGCAACTATACTCATTGCCCAGACGCACAAAGTCGAGATGATTGTCGGCCAGCATGCCGCAAATCTCGTCGACAGCCCTGTTGGTATAGGCCATGAGCAAGATGGAGGCCGGCTCGCCACTGTCGGCAAGGGCCTCTTTCACCAGGTATTGCAGGGCCATGGATGTCTTGCCAGTGCCTGGCGGTCCTACGAGCAGGAAGAAGTCTTGCGCCTGTTTCGCCCGTAGCACGATGTCATCGTAGAAAGGATGGTAACTGCGACTCAGCTG
>DEJV01000060.1:36865-46938 GCA_002353525.1 Prevotella sp. UBA2739 | reverse complement strand
TCGTAGAGACTGCGTATGGAGGCATTGGTGGAGGCATCGCTGGGACTGTGCTCAATGGCATAGACGGTGGCCGACGACGGGCGGTGCGGATGCAGAATGCCCAAATCGCGCTGGGCATCGGTCAGGAATACCGTCAGCCAGTCGGTGTGAATCTCTTTCAGGATGCCACGAAACAGGATGCTGCGCCTCACATCGGGCTCGTCGTCACGGTCGTAGGCATAGAGATAGACCATGTCGCCACGACGGAAGTTGGGCAGAAAGTCATCGCCCTGACTGGGAATGGCCAGTGTGACAAGGTCGTAGCCCCCGTCGGGATTGCTTTTCTCGGTGGCAGTAATCGTGAGTGCGGCGTAGATATTACCCGTCTCGCGCTTCTCGCTCAGCGGCATGTTCCAAAGGTCGGCGCTGCTGCCCGTCACCCCTTCCTGTGCTCCCATCTTCCCTACACGCTGCTCGCGATAGACGAACGTCATCATTTGGTTGAAATAGGCGCGCTCTAAGGCTGACAGACGGTGCAGAGGAGCCGTGAGTTGTTGCAGTTCGGGCAACAGATAGCGGTTGTAGAACGAATTGTTGCAGCCGTTCACATTCAGCGTTGCGGGTGTCATCAGGTCGATAACATGCTCGAATCCGCTCTGGGCCATACCCATCTCCCACACCACCAGCTGGTTGCGGAACCGGATGGCCTCGCGAAACAGCTTCTGATAGAAAGCCACCACGACGAGTCCTTCGTTGGCAGGATATTTAGAGTAGAGCAGCCGGATGTCCACCTGATTGTTGCCCAGATGGAAGTTATAGCGCAGCACCCCGTAGTAAAGCAGCAACTGCACGTAGTGAGGCTCCAACTGGAAACTGCCATACAGGTTGGGCTGACGCCGCTCAATGTTCATGTTTCGGCCCGACTTCTGCTCGACGAGCAGCCGCATGTCGGTGGTCATCAGGTCCACGCGCCCCTGAATGCCCAGCTGCTCGCAGACGAACGAGGGCTCGAGGAGCGCCGTTTCGGGCGAAAGCAACTGACGGCCGGAGGCCGGTTGTCCCCCTTTGGCAAAGAGTTGCCGCACGGCACCTTGTATATTGCCCACTTGTGCTGCAGCGTCGGTTTTGAACTGAATACCATTGAATCCCTTACACGTACTGAACTCCAAAGCTTTCGCACGGAAATTCTTTCGGAGCGATGCCAACAGTAAAGGCGCGGCATCGTCACGGCCATCGGTCTCCGTACTTTTCATCACCTCGTCGAGGGCTGTTCCGGCAAAGTTACCAAGCAGCGTGGCTTGTGTGTTGGCCCGCCGCTTCATGCGGTTCAAGGTATAGAGCAAGGGATGATGGCCGTATTCCTGAAAACAGGCCGCAATGCTGCTGATGTCGATGAGGAAGTCGGGCTCCACGACAATCAGTCCTGGCACCAACGTGTTCTCGGTAGTGGCCGTACAGTCAAGCAGATTCAGCTGCATGCCCTCACGCAACAAACCGTTCAGTTCTTTGAAATCGGAATAGTTTACAGCAAGATGACGCTCGCTGGCGCCTTGCTCGGCAGTGACGTAGAGGTGCTGTTCGTCCCATCGCTCAACCAGACAGCGAAGATATTTCAGGTCTATCTTGTGGTTGCCCTGTTGCGGACGGTTCTCGGAGGGAAGAATGTGGGTGAGCTGGGCGGGAATGTGTTCACCGAAAATAGCAGAAATCAACAGACAGAGTGCACGGGCATCATACATCAGGTCGTCGTGAGTGAGCGCTTCGGGGTGGTTGGTATTGCGGCGCATGTTCTGTATGGCCACCATGTTGGACGTGCTGATGCGCAGACGCTTGCACAGGAAATCCACCTGCGAGAAGAGGTTGCCAAAGGCTTGCTGCGTGGTACTGACGCCCTCATGACAAGCCAATACCAACGTCTCGTGCATCTGCTTATAGGCCACGGCCGGCTCTACGTCGGCGGTAATGGTCTCAAATACCCTGTCGAAAAGTTCTGTTGCTTTCATCGTGCTACAAAAGTACGCATTTTTTTGGTTATTTCAGCATTTTCAAGTATTTTTGCATCCTAAACAAATGGAATCTATGAAACTAAGACTACTCATCATGGCTTTGTGCGCAACGCTGGTGGCGGGAGCACAAACTCGTAAGGAAATCAACCTTCAACAGTGGCAGTTCTCACACGACGGAGAGGTGTGGGAAGAGGTATGCGTGCCCCACGACTGGGCTATCAGCGGTCCATTCGATAAGAAATGGGACATGCAGGTGGTGGCCATCGAACAAAATGGTGAGAAGGAAGCCACCGAGAAAACCGGCCGCTCGGGTGCCCTGCCGTGGATAGGACAGGGTGTATACCGCACCACCTTCAGCGTTCCTGCCGGCTATGGTCATGCCGAACTGCTCTTCGACGGTGCCATGGCCGAGCCCGAAGTCTACGTGAACGGAAAGAAAGCGGGCTACTGGGCCTACGGCTACAACTCGTTCAGGGTGGATGTCACACCGTTTCTGAACGGAAAAGAGAATGCACTGGAGGTGCGATTGAAGAATGTGGAGGAGAGCTCGCGCTGGTATCCTGGTGCCGGACTGTATCGCCCGGTGACGCTTATCCTCACTCAGCCCACACGCATCGACGCTTGGGGAACCTATTTCCGCACACTCAGCATTGAGGGCAACCGTGCTGAAGTGACCGTCGACACGAAGATTGACGGTGTGGCAGAGGGACGAGACCTGTCGGTGGAGGTAGCGCTCATCGACGATAAGGGCTGCGTGAGGGCCGCCGACCGCGCCGACGTGGGTGCCGACGGCAGGCTGCATGCCCTGATGCATATCGACAAGCCCAAGCTCTGGTCGCCAGAGACACCTTATTTATATACGTTGCGTACACAACTGTTCAGCAACAACCGCCTCATTGACGAGAAACAAGTCAAGACGGGCATCCGAACCATTAAGGTGTCGAAAGACGGAGGATTCCAGCTCAATGGCGTCACACGCAAAATCAAAGGCGTGTGCCTGCACCACGACCTGGGGCCGCTGGGCGCTGCCGTCAACAAGGGAGCCATCATCCGCCAGGCGGTCATCATGAAACGCATGGGTGCCGACGCCATCCGCACCAGCCACAACATGCCCTCGCAGATGCAGATGGAGGTGTACGACTCGCTGGGAATGATGGTCATGGCCGAGTCGTTCGACATGTGGATCTATCCGAAGTGCAAGAATGGCTACGCCCGTTTCTTCAAGGAATGGAGCGACCGCGACATCACCAACCTGGTGCTGGCCCACCGCAACCACCCATCAATCATCATGTGGTCGATAGGCAATGAGATTCCCGAACAGTGGAGCGAAGAGGGTGTGCGCATCTCGCGCCATCTGCAAGACCTTTGCCATCAGCTCGATCCCAGCCGCCCCGTGACGCAAGGCATGGACCGTGCCGACGCTGCCCTGAAGTCGGGATTTGCACAGGTAATGGATGTTCCGGGATTCAACTACCGTGTTCATAAATATGAAAACAACATCCGGCAGCTGCCACAGGGATTCCTACTGGGTTCTGAGACGGCCTCAACGGTGAGCAGCCGTGGCGTGTATAAGTTCCCTGTTGTGCCCCATGCCGCCGATGCGAAGAAGCGAACCGCCAAGGATGAGAAGCGCGGAGCGAAGGGCGCAGAGCAAGAGGACGGCCAGTGCAGCAGCTACGACGTGGAGTATTGCTCGTGGTCGAATCTGCCCGATGATGACTGGCACTGGCAAGACGATGCTCCCTGGGTGATTGGCGAGTTCGTATGGACGGGATTCGACTATCTGGGCGAGCCTACTCCCTACGACAGCTACTGGCCCTCGCGCAGCAGTTACTTCGGCATTTGCGACCTGGCAGGACTGCCCAAGGATCGCTACTACCTCTATCGCAGCCGTTGGAACCAGCAGGAGCACACCATACATCTGCTGCCACACTGGACGTGGGCAGACCGAAAAGGAAAGGTAACACCCGTCTATTGCTATACAGACTATCCCGAGGCCGAACTCTTCGTAAACGGGAAAAGCCAGGGACGCATCAAGAAAAGCAGCGACAAGAGTTACGTGGCTGGCAAGCCCAATCTCGACCGCTATCGCCTGCGCTGGAACAACGTGCGCTACGAGCCGGGAGAAGTGCGCGTAGTGGTCTACGACGCCCAAGGACGCCCCTCTGGCGAGCGCACAATCCGTACGGCAGGACAGCCCGCCAGTCTGAAAGTGGAGAGCGAGACATTCGGCGATATGGTGTTTGTCACCGTCAGCATGGTCGACAAAGACGGAACCCTCTGCCCCGATGCTGCCGACGAACTGGAGTTCTCGGTGTCGGGCGCAGCCCGCTTCAAGGCCGTGTGCAACGGCGATGCCACCTCCCTGCAGTCGTTTGTCGAGCCTCACATGCGTCTTTTCCACGGCCAGCTGGTGGTTTATGTGCAAAAACAGGGCAACGGCCCCATCGAGTTTACCGCTAAGAGCAAGAAGATGTCGACCAGCGTCACGCTGTAGACTCTAACAAAATAAACAAGAAAACGGCTCGCATTGGCGAGCCGTTTCTTTTCTTTCTGGATTTACTTGTTATAAAAAATGTGGATAAACCATTGATGGGCTTATCCACACTGTAAGGTTCATCTTATTCCGACTTCATGGTCTTGATTTTGCCATTCTCGTCGAACTCAATGGGCATCACCTTGAGGCTGCGCAGCCATGTGATGTCGTTAGAGGGCACACAGTCGTGGTGGAACAGGTACCACTGGCCTTTGTACTCGACGATAGAATGATGGGTGGTCCAGCCAACCACGGGCTCAAGAATCACTCCCTGATAGGTGAAAGGTCCGTAGGGGTTGTCGCCCACGGCATAGCAGAGCAGATGGCTGTCGCCCGTAGAGTAAGAGAAATAGTACTTGCCGCCCTGCTTGTGCATCCACGAAGCCTCAAAGAAACGGTGCGGGTCGTTGGCTTTGAGAGGCTGTCCGTCGGCATCGACAATGACAACGGGGCGCGGAGCCTCGGTGAACTGCAACACATCGTCGGTCATGCGGGCCACATAGCTGCTCAGAGCGGGGGCGCCGGCAGGAGCGAAGAGCTGGGTTTTCTTGTCGGGAGCATGTCCCAGGTCGACAGTATCGGCAGGTGCTGGCGCTGTGTCGGGCTGGGCGATGGGCGCAAAGGGTGCTGCAAGGGGTGCGCGCCACTGCAGTTGTCCGCCCCAGATGCCTCCGAAATAGCAGTATATCTGACCGTCGTCGTCTTTGAATACGCAGGGGTCGATGCTGAACGAGCCACGGATGGGGTGCTTCTCTGGGCGGAACGGTCCCTCGGGACTGTCGGCCACGGCCACGCCCAGGCGGAACATGCCCGTATAGTCTTTGGCAGAGAAGATGAGATAGTACTTGCCGTTCTTCTCAACCACATCGTTGTCCCACATTTGTTTCTCGGCCCAGGGCACATCCTTCACATCGAGGATGACGCCATGGTCGGTGACGTCGCCCTCCATCACGTCGTCCATCGAGAGCACATGATAGTCGAGCATCTGGAAGTGACCGCCGTCGTCGTCGAAGCACTCACCGCTGTCCCAGTCGTGGCTGGGATAGACATACAGACGGCCGTTGAACACATTGGCTGAAGGGTCAGCCATATAATCACTTGGGAAAAGGTATCTTGATTTCATGGGTGTTGAATGTTGGGTGTTGAATAATGATGGTTTGTTGAATGTTGATTATTTGAAAATTTTAATGACTTCGTTGATAATGGGCTTCTCGTTGTAGTCGCGGTCGAAGAACAACGGATAGTTGGTACGACCTTTCACGGGGAAGTCGTTGAGCCACGATGTGCCGTCGTTGACACCCCAGAAGGTGATGCGGCTGATTTGATGGCGATGCTTGTAGTAGAGTTTAAACAAGTTGGTGTAGAGACGGTTGAAGGTCTCGGTGCCCTCTTTGGTGATGCCGTTGCGGTAGGGATTCATCTTCTCGTCGTACTGGAAATTCTGGTTGATGTCCGCTCCGCCAAAGTTTTCAGGGTTGGGCAGCATGTTCAGGTCGAGCTCGGTCATCATGATTTTCACGCCACAGGCGGCAAAGGCATCCATGCTCTTCTCGTATTCGGCCATGTCGGGATAGTCGAGTCCGTTGTGGCTTTGCATGCCGATGGCATCGATACGGACGCCTTTCTGCTTCAGTTCGCGCACCATGCGGCAGACGGTCTCGCGCTTGCCGGGTTTCGACATCGAGTAGTCGTTGTAGTAGAGCTCAGCATCGGGGTCGGCCTCATGGGCAAAGCGGAAAGCCAGTTCGATGTAGTCGGGGCCTATAATATTATAATAAGGTGAACGGCGCATGTCGCCATTGTCCTCTACGGCCTCGTTCACCACGTCCCATCCCTTGATGCGCCCCTTGTAGCGGCCCACCACGGCGGCAATGTGCTTGTGCATGCGGTCGATGAGCACCTCGCGCGTAACGGGTTTGCCCTCTTTGTCGGTGAACATCCACTTGGGCGGTTGCGAGTGCCACACCAGACAGTGGCCCGTAATGGTGAGCCCATTGTCCTCGGCAAACTTCACAATGCGGTCGGCTTCTGTCCAGTCGTAGCGGTCTTCCTCGGGATGGATGACCTCGCCCTTCATGCAGTTTTCGGGCACTACGGCATTGAAGTGTTTCTTCACTACAGGTGCGGCCTTGGGGTCGATGCCAGCCACCTGATCGGTGTTCATGGCCACGCCAATGAGGAAGTGCTTGCCCAGCACTTCCTTCAGCGTGGGTTGCTGTGTGGTGGCTGCACGCTGACAGCCACACAACAGCATCGTTATCAGAGAGAGAGAGAAAATGATTTGTTTCATTTGTTGCGAGCTTCTATTTCTTTGTTGATCTGATCAATCTTTTCGTCGCTCAGTTCATACTTCGAGATGATGAACATGGCGAGCACCAGCAGAATGGCAGGAATGACGCAGACGAGCCAGCGGATGCCCTCTTGGGCCAGGGCGGGCAGCGTCTCCATGTTGTTCATGAAATAGGCACCGGCAGCATTGCCCACCGACATCATAGCAAAGGCAGTGATGAAGAACAGGGCGATGACGCGCAAGGGACGGTTGCGCTTAAACTCGGTCCAGAGGTCGGAAACCTTCACATTCTTGGTCTCTTTCTCGTCCATCACCACGCGCTCCTTGGTCTGCGAGAAGCAGAAGATGAGCAGTGCCAAGCCGACAAGCGAGTAGATGAGCATGGTGACGAACCAAGCGTGAGAATCGTTGGGAAGATTGCTCGACTCAGAGGCAACGGGCTCGTAGTTGACCAGCCACAGTACGAAGCCGGGAACCACACCTCCCAACGCCATACCTGCCTTGAAGAAGATGCCCGTCAGCGCATTCACAATGCCGGAGATGCGGCGGCCGGTGGTGTACTCTCCGTAGGAGATGACCTCAGGAATGAGCGCCCACATATAGCCGGTGGCCACGATGACACCCGTAGACTTGATGAACTGGGCAATGTAGACCCATGTGATGTTCTCCTGCACGGTGCCGATGCGGCTGATGATGTAGAGCAGCGCCATGCCTAAGATGGCAACCGACAGGAAGATGTAGAACATGTTTTTCTTGCCTACTTTCTTCTTGATGGCAGGCACCATCGGCATGAAGATGAACGAGGGCAGCGAACCCAAGCCCATGAACAATGCCATCTGCAGAGGCAGCTCGGCACCGGCCAGAACGGCCACGAGGATGGGCACACCAGCCGACACGCACAGTCCGCCCACATTGGCCATGAACATACGGACAGAGGTGAGGATGGTGATTTCGTCGGTGTCGCGCGTGAGCGATGAGTTCAGTGCACCATAGGGAACATTAATCAGGGTGTAGAGCATCGACATGCCTACATAAGTGACATAAGCGTAGATGATGCTGGGCTTGAAACCATCCCAGAAACAGAGAATGGCCAGAATGGTGAGCGGAATACCGCCAAGCACCAAATAGCTGCGGTATTTTCCCCATTTGGGGTTATGTTTATCGACGAATGTACCGACAAGGGGGTCCCAGATGACGTCGACCAGTCGGACTACGAGGAACATGGTTCCTGCCAGTCCGGCCGACTTGGCAGCCTCGCCGCCCAATACGTACACGTCGGTGTAGAAAAACAGCAGATACATGCAGATGGTCTGATAAATCAGATTCTGCGCCAGGTCGCCAGCGCCAAATCCGATGCGCTGCAACCAGTTGAGTTTGTAGAAGCCTTTGGCCTCTTGTGTTGCTTGGATTGTTTCCATCGTTTATTGTTATTTAGATATTTTCTGTGTAGGGGGGTTAGAAGCTCTTTTAGAAGCAAGAGGCAAGAAGCAAGAAGCAAGAGATTTGCTCTTTTAGAAGCAAGAGGCAAGAGGCAAGAAGCAAGAGATATGCAGAGATGCCTTTTGCGAGTTGCAGATGTGCCTTTTACGTTTCGTAGAGTTGCCTTCTGGCTTCGTGGAATAGCTTTCCAGCATCGTGGAACAGCTTTCTGGCACGCCCGAACAGCCTTATTGCTGAATCAGCTGTTGGATTCTCTCTCCTGCAAAGCGGCCCATCACCTCATAGCCTTTGGCATTGGGGTGCAGCCAGTCTTCCTGCCACTCCTCGCGCAACTGGGTGGGAATCTGCGGATTGCGCATCAACTGGTCGAAGTCGATTACACCATCAACTTCCTTGCTGGTGCGAATCCACTGGTTGACAGTCTGACGGGCAGCCTCCTTGAAGAAGCTGTCGTCGTAGAAGCACTTGCCGAAAGGAAGAATGGTGCCTATGAACACTTTCACTCCGCGCTCGTGGGCTTTCTTGATGAAGCCCTTGTATGCCTCAATCAGGTCGGCAGCCACCTGTTCGCTACGGCCTTTGCTGCCGCCGATGTCGTTGATGCCCTCGTAGATAATAATATGTTTGTAGTTGCGCTGACTCAAAATGTCGCGGTCGAACCGTTTGACGGCAGGCTCACTCAGTCCGCCTCTCACCACACTGTTGCCTCCGATGCCCAGGTTGAGCACACCATAGTGCATGCCGTTGATGGTTGTCTGAGCCACGAGATAGTCGTTGGCAATGTCGGTCCAGCGGTTCTGCAGGTTGGTGGTGGTGCCGCGGCCGTCGGTGATGGAGTTGCCGATGGCTGGGATGCACAGATTGTCATCGCCGCATACGTCGAGCGCACTGATATTGTACCAGTGGTCCAGTTTCTCGAACGTCTCGAATTTCTTACCGGGTTTGGCCTCGCCCTTCATGATGTACGAAGTGGTGCGCGAGCCGCGGTGCGACGTGGCGTTGACAGGAGTCTTTCCGTAGCAAATGGTTACGGAGAGTCGCTGCAAGGGTTTCAGATTGTAGTTGGCAGCATCGGTGAAGATAGCTTCGCCCGGCTGGATGGTAAACTGCCGCTTGCCGTTGACCGTCAGGTAGCGAACCGATTTCTTCACAATGGCCGTATAGTCGGTTCCGGGCTGGTCGTTGCGCCCGTTTTCGTCGGCAGCCAGATTGGCAATGTAGATAGATTTAATTTCGACGGGCTCTTTGCTGAACTCGTTGGAAAGTTGCATGCGCAACTGTTTTCCGCCGAACGACACACGGATGATTTCGCGCAACGAACAGTTGGTCAGTTCGGTGGTCTGCGGCATGTCACCCTTACCTGTAAACTCTGGTGCAGTGGCCCATGTTCCTGTCCACTGCATATTGCCCTGCGCCTGAGCAGCGAGGGCGAAAATCGTGAATAATGCAAATACAATTTTTTTCATGTTGCAAAGTTAGTGTTTTATTTCGAACGCCTCTTTTGCAAATGTATCATCTATATTTCATTATGTATCATTTCTTCGAGCAGTCCCTCGCATGCATCTTCCAGCAGTTCTATCACCAGTTCGAAGTCGCTGTCGTTGCCATAGTATGGGTCGGGCACTGTAGACTGGCCTGGATGGTGGCACAAGTAGTCGGCCATGAGGAGAATCTTCTTGCGGTCGTTGTCGTTGCGTGCCTTTCGCTGAAGGTCGTGTATGTTCTCCTTGTCCATACCGATGATGAAGTCGAACCTATCGAAGTCGTCTGCACCGAACTGTTGGGCACGGCTGTTGAAGTCGTAGCCATGACGTGCACCGTG
>DEJV01000060.1:0-36808 GCA_002353525.1 Prevotella sp. UBA2739 | reverse complement strand
AAGCGGTGTCCCACTCCGCGTTGGTCAGCCAATTGTTTCATGATGCCTTCGGCTGCCGGCGACCGGCAGATATTTCCGAGGCACACGAAGAGGAGTTTCTTTTTGCTCATAGATTGTGTTCCTTTTCATTTGAAGATACAAATATACAGAAATCTTTCAAGAGTGGCCGTATGGATCAGCTGTTTTCTGCATCTTTGTGGTAGAATTTTGATCATCTTCCCGGTGTTCTCCGCCACTTCCGAGATTTTATAATCCTGTTTCGGGAGCCCTGTCAAACCCATCGAAAAACCATCAATTTCTCATTTGCTATGAAATTACACTTCAATTTGTTAGCAAATTACACTTCAATTTCTTAAGAAATCGCACATCAATTTGTTAACAAATCGCACCTTAATTTCTTAAGAAATCGCATCTTAATTTGTTAGCAAATTGCATTCGGCCTTGTGTGCAACCCAATTTTGGCGTGCTTCCGGCCATGAACTCTTCGCCAGAAATTAGAGGGGAGAGGTGAGAGAAAACAGCTGGGCATCTACGAAACACCCCTATATATAATAAGGTATATAGTCGGCAGATATTCGAAAAGGAATAAAAAAGGGTGTTTTTTCATGTTTTTTTGCCCGAAATGCGACAAAAATGAAAGCCGTTAGCCGAATTTGACGCAAAAAAGGGGAGTTGTCGCAACAAAGAGAATGGAAACTAACGGAAAAATGAATCACCTAACGGAAAAGCGCATTATCTTTGCATCAGAAATCAAAACAACAAGTATAACAATCGTAAAAAAGAAATTATTATGAAAAAGGTATTTTTGATGATAGCAGCAGTTATGATGACTGCAATGAGTGTGAAAGCACAGAGTGATGAACCCAAGAACGAGTTGAGCGTCAGCTACGGTATAGGCATATCGCTCATTGGCGACGGAATTGGAAACGCTCTCGGTAACGGAGTCTTCGACCAGCTTACTGGTCACAAGTGGGAGGACAGCAACGGATTTGGAACACTGGGTGTTGAATATTTCCACCATCTGAGCAATCCGCGCGTAGCCTTCGGTGGCATTGCCACATACTCACAATATGGCGAGAACGTTGTGAAAAAAGATGGAGGTGAGAAGGTTGGCGACCGCACACGCAGCTACATCTCGCTCATGCCCGCTGTGAAATACTACTGGGTGAACTCAAGGAACTTCGGTTTATACTCTAAGGCAGCAGTAGGAGCCATGATGATGTTCGACAAGTGCAACGATACTGCAGCTAAGAAGTCGTCAAACGACAAAGATCTGTACTTCATGTATCAGGCCTCGCTACTCGGTGTGGAAGCTGGCAGCAACAATGTACGCGCCTTTGTCGAGGGTGGATTTGGCGAACAAGGCATCCTGCTAGCAGGTTTGCGGGTGAGATTCTAAAAAATCTCACTCCGCTTCCGAAAGGACTGGAATACGGATGGTACGACAGTCTGAGTGTTCTCGACAGAGATTATTATTTAAAGTATAACCTTATAATAAACAAAACGATATGAAACAGATTAGATATTGGATGTTTGCCGCCATCTTTTTCTGCGGCGCCCTGAGCATGCAGGCTCAAATCATGAAGTCGGCCGACCTGGAGAAATATGCCAAGCAGCGCTATGGCGACAATTGGATCAATGCGGCTTTCAATCTGGGCCGAACCATCGACCTCGACAAGAACCAGTCGCTTACTTATCAGGAAGTTGTAGAGGCTCCAGGCAAGACCAAGCAGCAGCTCTATGTAGCCGTGAACTACTGGGCTACAGCCACATTCAAAGATAAGCAGGCCATCACCCTGAATGACAAGGATGCAGGATGCATCATCGTCTCGTCGACTATGAAGAATATCGTTGAACATACGGGAACTCTCAATTCCTACAGTGTGAGCATCACACCTATCATCAGAATAGACATCAAAGACGGGCGCATAAGGGTTACTTACACCGTTCAGAACTACGACATTCTGAGGGATGTCAGCGGAGGATGGCTCAGCATGGCTGTCGAGGCTGACCGCCGCACCTACGGTGACTCAAAGCGCAAGAAGGACGATAAGACCAACGCTTATCTCTACGACGAGCAGTGGGAGATTGGACGCCACTATCCATTTGTGGAGAAAGATGCCCAGAAGCGCACCTGTGCCAAGGCTCTCGTCATGACCCACGCCTACTCAAATGCGGTAATCGACAAGATTGAGGAAGCCGTGAAGAACGGTATCGTAGGCAACGACAATGACGACTGGTAAGAACCCTTTCCCCCGATTTGACAGAATCGTCACTCCCTCCGAGGGACAAAAAGCAAACGGTTGCAACAGCCATCAACAGGCGTTGCAACCGTTTTTTATGGGATAATCTCCTAAAGAATAGCCGGTATTGCCGATTACATATAGCCAAT
Organism: Prevotella sp. UBA2739; assembly: GCA_002353525.1. Taxonomy (GTDB): domain Bacteria; phylum Bacteroidota; class Bacteroidia; order Bacteroidales; family Bacteroidaceae; genus Prevotella. The sequence goes on along the minus strand of DEJV01000060.1, from coordinate 34,416 downwards.
CCAGCGCAAGATATCGTTCAGATTGGCCACCACCATCAGCAGAATAAGGATGCCAAAGCCCACATATTCGGCCTTGATCATGAAATTCTCGGAGGGCTTGCGGCGCGTAATCATCTCGTAGAGCAGGAAAAGCACATGGCCGCCATCGAGTGCGGGAATCGGCAGAATGTTCATGAACGCCAGAATGATGCTCAAGAAAGCGGTCATCTTCCAGAACAAGTACCAGTCCCACGAGGCTGGAAAGAGGCTGCCAATTGCTCCGAAGCCGCCCAGCGACTTGGCACCGTCGGCCGTGAAGACATATTTCATGTCGTCCACATAGCCTTTCAACACAGCAATGCCATACTTGATGCCTGCAGGGAAACTCTCGAAGAAACTATAGTCCACATGTGTGGGCTCGTACAGCTGATTGAGGGCCTTGGGTGCAAATCCGAATTTCAAATCGGCGGTCAGCACGGTCTTTACCGTATCCATATGGCTTACTTTATAGTCAGCTGCCTGCTTGTTGCGGGCGATGACAATGGTTGCCGTACGGATGCGCATGCTGTCGGCATGGGTCTTGGCACTGGCCATCATGTCTTCCAGTCGTCCCAGTTCAAAGGTTACCTCGTTTTGCGAATCTACCGCTTTGCCATTAATGGCCTTGATAGTATCGCCCTTGGCCAGTCCGTATTTCTCTGCCGGGGTGTTGGGTATCACTGTGTCGACAACGGCTGGCACAAACGGACGGGCAAACGACGGCTCGGCCTTCAGCATGTCGAGCAGGCTGATTTCACCGGGCAACGGGAGGCTCATCTTCTTGCCATTGCGAATGAGGTCGACCCGCGTGGCCGACGACAGGTCGCGGAACATATCTACGCTGAAGTCCTTGAACGGGCGCTTGTCGGTGCCCAGCAGAATGTCGCCATCCTGGAAACCGAGGGCCTTGGCCTCGCTGTTGAACTTCATACCGTAGCTCATGTCCTTGGATGCGATATAGGTATCTCCCCAATAGAACAGAATCATGGAGTAGATAAATAAGGCCAGCAGGAAGTTCACCAGCACACCGCCAATCATGATGAGCAGACGCTGCCATGCGGGCTTGGAGCGGAACTCATAAGGCTGTGCGGGCTTTTTCATTTGCTCGGTGTCGAAACTCTCGTCGATCATTCCCGCTATTTTACAATAACCGCCCAGCGGCAACCAGCCCATACCATATTCGGTATCGCTGTTCTTTGGCTTGAATTTCAGCAGTTTGCCGCTCCATTTGCCTATGCCGAGGTCGAAAAAGATGAAGAACTTCTCTACGCGTACGCCAAAAAGCTTGCTGAAGAAGAAGTGACCTCCCTCGTGGAGCAGTACTAAGAGTGAGATTGCCAGAATGAACTGGAGCAATCGGATCATAAATATTTCCATCGATATTTAATTAATAATTTGTAATTTGTTATTGCATTGAGTTGTGATAAACTTGAATCATCTCGTATGGCTGTTGCTAGAATGCCCTGCATCTGTAAGTCGTTAACTGCCTAACAGTTCGGATGCCACACGGCGGGCCTCACGGTCGGTTTCTACATATGTGTCGTACGAGGGTTTGCTGATAAACGGCACCCGCTGCATGGTGCGCTCAATGACGTCGCTCATCTGGAGGAACGAGCAGCGGTCTTCAAGGAAGGCACGGTTGACAATCTCGTTGGCTGCATTCACAATGCAGGGCATGTTGCCGCCCTGACGAATGGCCTCGAAGGCAAGTGCCAGACAACGGAACTTCTTCAGGTCGGGCTCGAAAAACTCCAGGGGATGCTGAAACAGGTCGAGTCTTTCGCCTGAGAGATGCAAGCGCTGGGGAAATGAGAAAGCATACTGAATGGGCAGCCGCATGTCGGGAACACCCAGTTGTGCTTTTACAGCACCATCGCGGAACTGTACGGCACTGTGGACGATGCTCTGTGGGTGCACCAACACCTGTATCTGGTCAGCCTCCACACCGAAAAGCCATTTGGCCTCTATCACCTCAAAGCCCTTATTCATCATTGTGGCACTGTCGATAGTAATCTTTGCGCCCATGTCCCAGGTGGGATGGCGCAGGGCATCGGCTTTTGTGACGGTGGCCAGTTGCTCCTGGCTCATCAGGCGGAACGGGCCGCCGCTGGCCGTAAGCAAGATCTTCTCAATCTCGTTTTGGTCTTCACCCACCAGACTCTGGAAGATGGCCGAGTGCTCACTGTCGACAGGAAGGATGGGCGAATGATAAGTTTGTGCAAGGTTGCAAATCAACTCTCCCGCCACAACCAGCGTCTCCTTATTGGCCAGACAGATGGTTTTTCGGGCCTTAATGGCATGAATGGTAGGCGAGAGACCTGCAAATCCCACCATGGCCGTGAGCACCATGTTGATAGGTTCGGCCTCCACAATCTGGTCGAGGGCGTCGGCACCGGCATACACCTTGATGTCGGGTTGGTCGGCCAGCAGGTTTTTCAGTTCGTCGTATTTGGCCTCATTGGCAATGACAACGGCTGCCGGTTTGAACTTCCTGGCCTGCTGAGCCAGCAGTTCAACCTTGTTGTTGGCCGTGAGGCAGTACACCTCGTATAGGTCGGCATGCTCCTCGATGACTTGGAGAGCCTGTGTGCCTATCGATCCGGTGCTGCCAAGAATGGCTATTTGTTTTTTCATTTCTTTTCTTCTTAATTATTTGTAGTTCATCCTTCAAAGTTCCAAAATGCCCTCGGGCAACCTCATGGTGATGCTCTTGTCGGTTTTGTCGACATGGGTAATCAGTTCTTCGCTGGCCGGAATGAGTGTCCCGTCTTCCAGTTCGAAAAGGATGTTGATAGTTGCGTCGTCGACAGAAACGATGCGCCCTACGGTCTTGTTGGATTGCGCGTCAACCAGCTTATAGCCAATGATTTCAGCCCAGCTGGCAGTGTCCTCATCGCCGTCAGAGATGTCGCGTGGGAAGTACACCTCACATCCTGTCAGCTGACGGGCCTGCTCCAGCGTGTCAATATCGCAGAATTTCATCAGGGCCGTCTCGCCGCTTCTGAATCGATATTCCTCAATGAAAAACGGAACCAGAATGCCGTCGATGAGCAATACCAGATAATCGGCATCGGTACGGTCGAAGATGTCGTCGTCGAACATGAACGACAGTTCGCCTTTCACGCCGTGGGGTTTGCCCAGTTTTCCTATTTTGTAAACGTCTTCTTGCTTGATCATTGCTGGCTGTTTTTTTACGGGAGATTCTGAGTAATCTGAATAATCTGAGTATTCCGAGTATTCCGATTCCTCGGATTTCCCCGGTGACTAGTCTTCTCTTCTGATGCAGGCACCCAGTGCGTTCAGGCGCGACTCGATGTGCTCGTAGCCACGGTCTATCTGCTCTATGTTGTCGATGCGGCTGATGCCATTGGCGCTCATGGCGGCAATCAGCAGGGCGATGCCCGCACGGATGTCGGGACTCGACATGCGCTGCGCCCGCAGCCTTACCTTGCGGTCGTGGCCTACCACTACGGCTCTATGGGGGTCACAAAGGATGATCTGAGCACCCATATCGATAAGTTTGTCGACAAAGAACAGACGGCTCTCAAACATTTTCTGATGGAACAGCACCGAACCGCGGGCCTGGGTGGCCACCACGATGAGCACACTCAGCAGGTCGGGGGTCAGCCCGGGCCAAGGCGCATCGGCCAATGTCATGATGGTGCCGTCGATAAACGAGTCAACCACATAGTGCGTCTGCCGCGGAATGACGAGGTCGTCGCCCTCTACCTTTATCTTTACGCCCAGACGGCGGAAGGCATCGGGAATGATTCCAAGGTTGCGCAATGAGACATCCTTGATGCGTATGCCGTTGCCAATCATGGCTGCCATGCCGATAAACGAGCCAATCTCGATCATGTCGGGCAATGTGCGATGCTCGGTTCCGTGCAGTTTGTCTACTCCCTCGATGGTGAGCAGGTTCGACCCGATGCCGCTGATGCGGGCACCCATGCGGTTCAGCATGTGGCACAACTGCTGCAGATAGGGCTCGCAGGCAGCGTTGTAAATCGTGGTTGTGCCTTTGGCAAAAACAGCTGCCATCACAATGTTGGCTGTACCCGTCACCGATGCCTCGTCGAGCAGCATGTAACAGCCTTTCAGGCGTTTGGCCGCAATCTCGTAGACATTGCGGTTGTCCAGGTGCTCAAACTTGGCTCCAAGATGTTTAAATCCCAGAAAGTGGGTGTCCAGACGGCGCCGTCCTATTTTGTCGCCGCCCGGTTTGGTGATGACCGCTTTGCCGAAACGGGCCAGCAGCGGACCAATCATGAGCACGCTGCCACGCAGGGCGGCACACTTGCGCACAAACTCATCGCTCTCCAGATAGTTCAGGTCCAGTTCATCGGCCTTGAACAGATAGTCGTTGGAGGAAAGGCGGGTTACCTTCACACCAATATCTTTGAGCAACTGAATGAGATTATTGACATCGCGGATGTCGGGAATGTTGTTGATGCGTACCTCGTCGTCGGTAAGCAGAGTGGCACAAATCACCTGCAGGGCCTCGTTCTTGGCTCCCTGCGGAGTGATGGTTCCGCTCAGCGGATGACCGCCTTCAATGATAAATGCTGCCATAATTCAACGATTAATCATTCGCTTGAAAAAAAATGGATTGGGGGGCATCAGCCCTTTCTCTTCCCTTTTTTCTTTTCTACGTCGCGTTTTTGTACCTTGTCGAACCTGAAAGTGTCGATGTCTATTTGAATCTTTCCATCGGTGAAACGGGCCATGTCGGAGATAACCTTTTCATCGTCGGCCGAGCCATGGCTCCACTGGTAAAGATTCTGCTTCATCTGGTTGGCAGTCACGCGCACCAGCTCATCGCGCTCCTCGCCTGGCTCCATGGTCTTGAGTTTCTCAAATATCTCGAAAATCATCTTGCCATAATGGCGCACGGGAATCTGCTCCATGGGATAGCTGAGCGGTTCGGGTTTGGTGGCGATTTTCTTTGCCTCGGTCACATCGAAGGGCCAGTCGATATCCAGTTTAAAGTCGCTGAGCAGTGCCAGGTGATCCCAGAGTTTGTGCTTATAGTCGATGTTCTCTCTGTTTTGCGGAAACATACGGTCCATAATAGCAATAATGCTGTTGGCACATTGCTGCCGTTCTTCTTTGGTGGGCAGAGAGATAGCGTGGTCGACCATTTTCTTAATCTCGCGTCCATACTCTGGCAACACCAGTTTCTCGCGTTGGGTGTTGTAGTCCAATCCTTCGATATTCATATATTTGTTGTTTTCTCGATTGTGATGTTCTTATTCTTTTCTCTTACCGATGTGCTCCATGCCGCCACCGTCTGCCTGCCACTGTCGGCATCAGAGCAGTTTCTTGGGCATTTTGGCCACAAAGTCCTTCAGATAGAAAGGCACGAAGTAGGCCACATCCTCATATTCCTCGCGCAGGAATTTGCGCTCTGAAAGCGGGAACATATACTTCGCCAGAGGCTCTATCCCCTCTATCAGGCGGGCATTGGGATGGTTGATGGCCTCCATACATTTGGCGGCTCCGTTGCCAAAGAAGTAGACGGGCTGCCGGTCCAGATACTCTTTGTAAGTATCGGCATCCACCACGTCGGCCCTCACTTCGCGCACAGGGCGCAAGGCACGGTCGTAAACACCGGCATAAACCTCCATCCGCCGGGCATCAATCATAGGGCAGAGCAGGGCGTTCTCGTCGACCATCTCGCGCAGCAGCACCGGCACACAAAGCAGTTCGAGCGTAGGCACGGACAACAGTTTCAGGTCGCGTGCATAGCAGATGCCTTTGGCCATCGACACACCGATGCGCAAACCCGTATACGATCCGGGACCGCAACTCACAGCTACCGCATCGAACGGAATGGCATGATTGTCGGTAAACGACAGTGCCTCGTCGACAAACACGCCCAGCTTTACGGCATGATTAGGACCGCTGTGATCTTCTTTCTCAAAGATGCACGCTCCGTCCTGACTGACCGATACAGAGCACACATCTGTACTCGTTTCTATATTTAAAATACAAGCCATGTTCAAAAGACTTTCTAAATAATTTGCAAAAATACTCATTTTTCCCAAGAATATTTGTACTTTTGCAAAAAATTAACAAGAAAGTGATATGATACAGTCGATGACCGGTTATGGGAAAACCACCGTAACCTATAAGGAAAAGAAGATAAATGTTGAAATAAAATCACTAAACAGCAAGGCGCTCGACCTCTCTACACGCATTGCTCCGCTCTATCGTGAGAAAGAGATGGAAATGCGCCAGATGATAGCGCAGGCCGTAGTGCGCGGCAAGGTAGACCTGAACGTGTGGATTGAGAAAGAGGCTGGTGCCGACGCCACACCCATCAACGCCGCCCTTGTTGAGAATTATTATCACCAGATTCAAGATATTGCCTCGAAGACTGGCATTCCGGTGCCGCAAGACTGGTTCTACACATTGGTGCGCATGCCCGACGTGCTGACCAAGACAGAGGTCGAGGTGCTCAGCGACGAGGAATGGGCTGTGGCCAAAGGTGCCGTCGAGGATGCCATCAACAAGCTTGTGGATTTCCGCAAGCAAGAAGGCGCCGCCCTGCAGAAGAAATTCAGTGAGAAGATTGACAATATTGCCGGGCTGCTGGCATCTATAGAGCCCTTCGAGAAAATGCGGGTGGAGAAGATTCGTTCGCGCATCATTGAGGGACTCAAGTCTATCCCAGAGGCCGACTACGACAAGAACCGCCTTGAGCAGGAACTGATTTACTATATCGAGAAACTCGACATCAGCGAGGAGAAACAGCGGCTGGCCAACCACCTGAAGTATTTCCGCGAGACCATGGACGAGCCTGCCGGACAAGGCAAGAAACTGGGATTTATTGCCCAGGAGATGGGTCGTGAAATCAACACCACCGGCTCGAAAAGCAATCTTGCTGAAATGCAGAATATCGTGGTGAAGATGAAGGACGAGCTGGAACAGATTAAAGAGCAGGTGCTCAACGCGCTCTAATCGCTTTCTGCCCACCATCTTTTATTCTCCCACCCCAAAACAGGATTGACAGAAAACTGAACGAAAAAGATATGAAAAGAGGAAAATGCATCATCATCTCTGCTCCCAGTGGCACGGGTAAGTCGACCATTATTGGATGGCTCATGAAAGAGCATCCCGAACTCAATCTGGCCTTCAGCATCTCGTGCACCAGCCGCCCGCCACGCGGCAGTGAGCAAAACGGAGTGGAGTATTTCTTCCTTACGCCCGAGGAATTTCGTGCCCGCATCGACAACAACGAGTTCCTGGAGTATGAAGAGGTGTATCAAGACCGTTTCTATGGCACGCTGAAAGCGCAGGTGGAACGGCAGTTGCAAGCCGGGCAGAATGTTGTGTTCGACGTCGATGTAAAGGGCGGGGTGAACATTAAGCGCCACTATGGCGACGAGGCTTTGAGCCTGTTCATTCAGCCACCGTCGGTTGATGAGTTGCGACGACGTCTCGAAGGACGTGCCACCGATGCACCAGAGGTGATTGACCAGCGCATTGCCCGGGCTGAATTTGAGCTCACTTTTGCACCGCAGTTCGACACCACCGTGGTCAACGACCAGCTGGAACAGGCCGAACAGGATGCACTTGCCGTCATCACGACATACTTAAATAGGTAGCATGAAAAAGCGGATTGGCATCTACGGAGGCAGCTTCAACCCCATTCATAAAGCTCACATCAAGCTGGCTAAGGTTTTGCTCGATGAGGCAAAACTCGACGAGGTGTGGCTGATGGTGTCGCCGCAGAACCCACTGAAGCGGCAAAGTGACCTGCTCGATGATGCCAAAAGACTGCAACTGGCGCAGCTGGCCCTGCAAAACGAGGAGCGGATTCTGGCCTGCGACTACGAGTTTCGGCTGCCCCGCCCCTCTTATACCTACGACACGATGCAGGCGCTGACTGCCGATTATCCCGACTACGAGTTCACGCTGCTCATTGGTGGCGACAACTGGCAGCGGTTCCCACAGTGGTATCGCCACGACGAACTGCTCAGACTTTACCCCATCGTGATTTATCCACGGCAGGACTCGCCCATCGATGCCGCAACTCTTCCTCCCGGAGTGCGCGTGGTGAAGACTCCGCTGATGAATGTGAGCAGCACTGAAATCCGCCAGCGCATTCGTGAGGGGAAGCCCATTGGCCGACTGGTGCCACGCGTGGTGGCCGACATCATCAAACAAGAAAAACTTTATCTGTAGCGACTATAACGACTCTTTCGTGAGATGCAGAAGACAGGACTAGTGCTTGAGGGTGGTGCCATGCGAGGATTGTTCTCGGCAGGCATCATGGACGTAATGATGGAAAACGACATTACGCCCGACGGTGTGATCGGTGTTTCAGCGGGTGCGGCGTTTGGTTGTAACTACAAATCGCGGCAGCCTGGGCGCGCCATCCGCTATAACAAACGCTTTGCACGCGACAAGCGCTACTGTAGCATGCAGTCGTTTCTGCGTACGGGCGATCTTTTCGGAGCCGAATATGCCTATCACATCGTTCCTAATCAATACGACATTTTCGACAACGATGCCTTCGAGCAGAATCCCATGGAGTTTTGGGTGGTATGTACCGATGTCGAAACAGGCGAGCCCGTCTATAAAAAATGCGACGAGGGTGGCGACATCACTTTCGACTGGGTGCGTGCATCGGCATCCATGCCCGTGGTCTCGCGCGTCGTGGAACTGGAGGGATATAAGTTGCTGGACGGTGGTATCAGCGACAGCATTCCGTTGCGTGCCTTTCAGCGGCGGGGATATGAGCGCAACATCGTCATCATGACACAACCGCAAGGCTATGAGAAGCATCGCAGCCGTTTTATGTCCATCATCCGCATGAGCCTGCGACGCTATCCCAAGTTGGTGGAAGCCATGGCCATGCGCCATCTGATGTATAATGAAGAGCTGGCTTATGTGGAACAAGAAGTGCGGCGCGGCAACACCTTAGCCATTTATCCTGACAAGCAGCTCCCCATCGGTCATGTCTCCCACAATCCCGATGAGATGCAGAATGTCTATGACATCGGTCGCGAATTGGGGCTTCGCAAACTTGATAAAATCAAGAGTTTCATGGGTTTGCGTTGAAAGGAGCGCCCCCTATGATTGTTTGCACATTTTTATTTTTATTTTTGTTCAAAAAATGGCCCAAACTGTCACTTTCCTCTATAACGCACTGATAGCATGTAATTTGGAAGGTGACAGTTTATTTTCAAACTGTCACCTAACTGTCACTCTTTTTAGAAGACTAAAATTGCGAAAATTCTTTATAAACCTATTCGTTGTGTACCCCATTTGTTAATCAATGAAGTGTGTTTCTATGCTAGAAACGCCGTGTTTTTGTCATAGAAACACACTGTTTTTAGCATGAAAACACGGTGTTTTTAGCACAAAAACACTTTCCTGTCACCATGTACCTACACTCTTTTGGCTTTTCTGAGACATCTAACACATAAAAGCCATACCCCGTTCTGCATGATCCATTTCTTTCTATCCTTTTTTCCGTACCTATTTCTTTGAACTTACAAAACTTTTTTGTATATTTGCAGCGTCTCCGTTTACGGAATGCCATTGTTATGCATAGCAGAAGCAGGAAGGGCGGGGATGCATATATGAGAAAGGCGTTTACTTAGGCGCTTTGTTCTTTGACGCATAGGAACTTCGCAAACTCCAAATCACTGTCAAAAACAAAGCAACGGTAGATGCCCATGTGAATATGTCATTGGGACAGTTCCTTATCGTGCGAATACATCATTCATGGTGTAGGGTGCATGGTATGACTGTATCAACATATTCTGCGTGGGGCTTCTGCGTTGCTCGTTCTTACTGCAATGGGCAATGCGAAGGCCTCTCGACGTGGAACGGGTAACAGGTAAGACTTCCACGCATTTTTTGTATATCCACACAAGCATGTTTTCTTACCGCCAGCAGAAGGGAGTGGGCTGGCAAAGATGATATATGGTTTATATTTACGTCCTAATTAAAACAAAAAAGATATGAAAAAGTTTTTTACACTGCTGGTAGTGGTGTTGCTGACCAGCGCAAGTGCAATGGCACAGAGTGGTAACAACGGTACGCTGAAGGGCGACGTGAACAGTGATGGATCAGTGAATGTGGCCGACATCGTGGCGGTTATAGATCTTATACAGAAAGGCCAGGAGGCTGGTGAGGCTGGCTACTTCTACCTTGGCACCACGAAGCCCACAGCCACAAATTTCACCACGCTTGCGGGTGCAGTCACAACCTATACCTCCATTGACGAAGCCGTAGGCACAAAGGTTTCCATTGCTGCTGGCGAGACACTCTACATGCTCTGCCCTACAAACTGGCTGAAAACAAAAGACGTGGCACTTGAGGACGGTGGCGGCGAAACCGTCAATTTTTCTAATAAAGATGCTGCAACGATCTCAGGATATACCATTTGCGAGACACAGGCTTGGAAAGCATCATCTACAGCGACACTTAAAATAATTCCGAGTTATTATTGGTATTGTGGTGTTGCATCCGAAGAACCGACAGGATTCAGTTTTGAGTTGAATAATGAAAATATATATATACCTAATATAGAAGATAATACAGTTATAGAAGCGCCTGAAAATTATAATACTCCAGGATGGAGATATATAGATGTATCAAAATCATATAATTCAAGGAATGCTTTATATGATTTAAATAATAGAAATGGTAAGGCTATATATTTGAGTGGATTTGATGAGAATGGAAAAATGACATGGGCTTATGATGTAACATATTATGTTATTCTTCCATCTGAATTGAATTTAAATATATATGATGGTTTAGGTAATTTATTTAGACCTGATATTAATAATAAAAATATAAATAATATACCTTACAATATATATAAGTTTATAGGTACTGAATTTATTATATATATTTATTAAAAAAACGATAATCATTATGTAAATATGAATAATAATACCAATAATACAACACTTGAGAAAATCCTCGATTCTTATGTTAAGCGGGGCTTTGGTTCAATGACCAAAAATGATTTTGAAGTGTGGATTTTCCATCAACTTCTTAAAGGGGAACTCCATGCGGTGTTGTTGAAACTGCCAAGAAAAGTTTACCATTGCTCCTAAAAATGATAGAAAGAATATATTAATGTCAACGTTATATAGATATACTTATGAATAGAAGAATAAGAATCTTTGCAACAATTGCATTAGCCATTGTAGCAAGTCAGGCTGTTGCTCAGGTAATCAGCATTGCACCCGTAGAGGATGAACCCGGGGCGCAGACATCGCTCACAATCAGCCTTAGTGATGCAGGGACAAACATCACCGCCTTGCAGTTTAACCTCTCGTTGCCCAATGGCATCACCCTCGACAAGGAAAATATCACAAAAGAAGCGGCAGCCAGCGAGCACGATCTCGCTGTTCGCACACTTGAGGGCGGCGACTACCTCTTTGTCCTTTACAATATGGACAAGAAACTCATTACTCAAGGCACATTACTCCGCTTACCTATCACCCTGCCTTCGATGGAAGGGAAACTGACGGGTAAGCTCACCGGTTTCTGCACTGCAAACACAGATGCCATGAGTAAGAAGTGCGCCGATGCATTGTACTCTATTACTGTAAAGAAATCAAAACCTTCAAGCATTCGAACGATAGTCGATAAAAACGCCACATCTGCCCCAATCTTCAATCTGTCCGGACAACATCTGACGAAGCCGCAGCGTGGCATAAACATCATCAAAGGTAAAAAGGTTATAGTGAAGTGAAGGCGAGGGTGAGCTGGAAAGACCGGTGAAGCCTGGCAAGGTGATTGTCGTGAGGAAGAACGGCAAGACCATGAAGATGGTGAAGAAATAAGTCCGGAAGGGATTATTAGAAAAAAGAGCCTCGCTCAACGGGTACATAGCCGTTGAGCGAGGCTTTTTTATATATGAAATTCTGATACTGTTGTGAGGATATACTATCATCAAACTAATGGCGACTATATGAGACTTACACTCCTTGTACTTACAATAAGGGTGTCATATAAAGCGGAAGATAGGTAACACCATTCTCTACCTTATAGTCGGCTGCATGCAAAACAGTAGGAGTGGTCATATATTCTCCGAATTTCTTCATACATTTCGTTAGGGAAGATAACGTGTAGTTCTTTCCGCTCTTGACTTCTATTGGACGGATATTATGGCGACTGGTCACTTTGTCCTTTTGAAGCAAGAAGTCTATTTCCATTCGCTCCTTGGCTTCCTCTGATGACTTACTATAAAAAAAGAGCTTATTGCCACTGGCTGCCAGCATCTGGGCCACGATATTTTCAATAAGCATTCCCTCGTTCACTTCCAACTTCCCAAAGAGCAGTTTCTGATAAATCTCAGACGAGACGATGCCCTTTTCATCGAAAGCATGACTAATCAACAAGCCCGTATCGTTCATATAACACTTCAATGTAGTACGGTCTTCGCTCATCTTCAGTCCGATGTTAGGCTCTGTCGAATTGTAGCAGATGTTAACAACTCTCGCATCCTTCAGCCAGAAGAAAGCATCGTCCCAATCGCGGTATTTCGCACCTGGTTTGAGGGCTGACAACCGAAACTTCTTTTCGTGCTTGGAGAGCTGAGGAGGAATCTGATCGAAAATAGACACCACCTTTTCAGCTATCTCACCAGCATAATTGAAGATGTCATTACGATAGATGGTCAGCACATCGCGTTTAGCAGCATCTACGGCATCAAAGTCCTTGGTCTCAACATATTTCTTGACGGCCTGTGGCATTCCTCCAACTATCATATAGAGTCGGAAAGCATCCATAGCCTGACGATGGAAAACCTGCCCCATAGGTTTCCTCTCGGCATACATTTTCCGTATGAAGTCCATCAGCATGTCGTTACCTGTTGCCCAAAGGAACTCTTCAAAGTCCATCGGGTACATTTGTATAGGACGCTCTTCTGAGGGGAGTACAATGCCTTGTGTATTTTTTTTGATGCTCACCAGCGATCCTGTCTCAATGTAGTCATACCTTCTGTCGGCCACCAGGAACTTGATGGCTGCTCTCGCTCTAGGGCATAGCTGTATCTCATCGAGGATAATGAGCGACTTGCGTTCGTGGAGCCTTACTTTATAGTGCTGGCTCAGATAGAGGAAAAGCGTGTCAAGGTCTTCCAAATAAAGGTCGAACCAGTCTCTGACCATCTGGGGAGCCTTATTGAAGTCGATAAGGATGTATGACTCATACTCATTCTTGGCAAACTCTTCTACAATATAACTCTTTCCGATGCGTCGTGCTCCCTCTACGAGCAGTGCCACCTCGCCTTTTCTTTTTTCCTTCCAATCAAGGAGTTGCTGATATATTTTACGCTTCATAACGACGTCGTCTGCACCTTTTTGAGATTTCTTCTCTACCATATTCTACACCTTTTTGAGATTTTTAATAATGCAAATATACACCTTTTTGAGATTTTTTGCAAGATTCCTACTAAAATAATATAAGAATTTTGATTATTTTAACTTGGACTCCTGAACTCGGATAAATCACTCCGCACATCAATAAGTTTGGCTTCATGATACTAACTAATGATTAGCGCACGATTACCCACTTTTGAGTATTGCGCACTAAATGCATTCGTTGTACCTTTGCCGAAGTAATGACAGATATACTGGCGTGCGGCAATCATTGCCATTCTCGCAAAAATAGACACGGAAGTTCCTGTCTTCTTTCCAATTCAATTTAAACTGACGAAGACACGAAGGCTAGACCGCAATGAGCGCCGCACCCTTTTTCATGATGAGCTGCCGGTCATCATTTGTTGTATGCCGTCCACCACGAAATCCATTATTTTTAGGTATTGCAGGGGTATTTTTGTTCTATTACCTTTGCAGCCGATTCAATTAAACAACATACTAGATGAAAAGATTTGTTACATTATTGATAGCAGTAGCGCTTTGTACAACGGCATCTTTGGCACAGATCAATGCCGGCGACAGCGTGATGAACCATGCCAACGGCAAGCGTCTCAGCATTGGTGGCTATGGTGAGGTGGCTTACTCGCGGAATTTCTTCAGCGACCACGTGAGCCGCTACAGTCAGCCCGAACAGCACAAGAACGATCCCAGCCATGGCCGTTTTGACCTTCCGCATGTGGTCATCTATTTAGGTTATGACTTTGGCAAGGGCTGGAAACTCGGTACGGAGATAGAATTTGAGCATGGCGGCAACGGACTGGCCTATGAGAAAGAAGACGAGGAAGGCGGCGAATGGGAACAGGAAGTAGAGAAAGGCGGCGAGGTGGAACTCGAGCAGTTCTGGATTCAGAAGACCTTCTCGCGTGCAGCCAACCTGCGTTTCGGACATATCGTCGTGCCTGTGGGCTTGAACAATGCCCATCATGAGCCACTGAACTTCTTCACGGTTTACCGTCCGGAAGGCGAAAACACCATACTGCCCTCTACATGGCACCAGACGGGAGTCAGCTTTTTTGGCCGCTCGGGCGATTTCCGCTATGAGGCACAACTGCTAGCTGGTCTGAACGCCGACAACTTTACCAACACAGGATGGATACATAAAGGACCCGCATCGCCACTGGAATATGATGTAGCTAATAAATATGGTGTAGCCTTGCGCCTCGACAACTACAGCATTCCCGGACTGCGCATCGGTCTGAGCGGATATTATGGCGAGAGCATCGGCAACAGCTATCCGCGCAATGCTGCAGGGGTGGATGCCGAATACAAGGGACAGGTGCTCATCGGAGCCCTCGACTTCACTTACAGCGGTCACAACTGGATTGTGCGCGGACAGGCCGACTATGGCTATCTGGGTGATGCGGGTCAGCTGAAATATGTCTACAACCGCCTGAACTCAAAGTCGCCATACAAGCATTCGGCCTTTGTCAGCAAGAACGCTTATGCCGTAGGCATTGAGGCTGGCTACGACATCTTCTCGCAAATCAGCCGGCTGCGCGACCTGCAGCAGAAGATGTATGTATTCGGCCGCTACGAGCAGTATAATCCCTATGCCAGCAACACCAAGGGCACAGCCTACGACTATACGGAAGTGAAGCGCATGGCTGTAGGCGTGAACTATCATCCCGTGCCGCAGATTGCCATCAAGGCTGAGTATAGCAACCGATTCTTGAAGTCGCTCTACAACAATGAGCCTTCTATTAATATAGGTATAGCTTACGAGGGATTCTTCCTGTAACACGCAAGCGAGAGGTGATAGGTGATAACTGATAATTGAGAACTGAGAGGTGTGAATACATTACCAATTGGAGTCACTGTCTTAAGGGTAATCACACTTCTCACTTGTTACTTAGAATGTTTTGATTTAACGTAAAAATAAAGAAAAAGAAGATGAAAAAGTTTTTTATTCTGTCGGTGGCGGTCCTGCTGGGCGCACTGACCTTCACATCATGTAGCGATGATGACGATGATGACAACTCAACTGATGGTTCAACGATTGTCGACGACGCCAAGTATAAGGACAGAACCTACGGCAACGAGGCTATCGACGCCTGTACCAATGTCGTCAGCCAGCTTGAGGCTGCTAACAACATTGTTGCAAAAGCCAGTCTGTCGGCCGAGCAAGAGGCTTATCTGCGCAATGTGCTCACCAATCTGGTGAACAACGTGATTGTTCCCACCTATACCGACCTTGCCGACGACGTGGAGGATCTCGAAGAGACACTCAACGGACTGACGGTCAACAACATCACCCAGGCACAAATCAACGAGGCATGCGACGACTTCAAGGATGCCCGCGAGAACTGGGAGCGCAGTGAGGCTTTCCTCATGGGTGCTGCCTCTGACTTCGACGTCGACCCCACCATCGACTCATGGCCACTCAACCGCTCGCTGCTGCTGAGCTATTTCAATAACGGCATGAACAACGAGATGCTCGAAGATGCTACCATTCTCGGCTTCCACGCACTGGAGTTCATTCTCTTCCGCAACGGACAGCCCCGTAAGGTGGCCGAGTTCCAAGGTAACGACACCTACAAGAACTTCGAGCGCATTACCGGTGCACAAGAGTTGAAGTATGCACAGACCATCTGCAACCTGCTCAAACAGCGTTGCTTCCAGCTGCAAGTGGCTTGGGAAGGACAGAACACGAAGAACGCCAGCCGCATGGCTGTGGTAAGAGCTGCAGGTCTGGACTATCTGACCGAGAACGGACTGTCGTTTGGCGAGAACCTGATCAGCGCCGGACAGAACAGCAAGAGCACATTTACCACACTGAAAGCTGCCATCGCCCAGGTACTGTCTGACGATGAGGGCTCGTGCGTAGGTATTGCCAACGAGGTGGGCACAGCCAAGATTGCCAACCCCTTCTCGGCAGGAGACATCTCGTATGTGGAGTCGCCCTATAGCTACAACTCCATCCGCGACTTCCAGGACAACATCCGCTCTATCCGCAACGTGTGGTACGGCAGCACCAACGGCAGTGCAGCCAGCGTCAGCTTCGATGCTTTCTTCAAGAACGTCGGCGAGACAGCTACCAACACCAACGTGAACAATGCCATCAACAATGCTATCAGCAAGATAGGTGCCATGCCTGCTCCCTTCGTGAAGTATTGCAGCACCGTCTGGGGCAGAGAGTTTGTCGACGACGAGGACTGGAACTAATCGTCAGCCCTACCCCACCCCCTTTGACAAGGGTCTATCCACACTTCAGCGCCTCACTCTTCCCATGGAGGGTGAGACGCTTTAACGGTAAAAAGAAAACCATACTAAAAACAATATGAATCAACTCATGAATAACAAGAGAAATCTATGGAAATGGGCATTGGCAGCCTTGTTTGCCGCGCCCATGCTTACTGCCTGTTCCGACAACGACGACGATGGCGACAACCTGGGACCGCTCACACCGGGCGAAGAAGTGTTCGGTAAGGCCAACGACGTGTTTAGTGCCGAAGAGTGGTATCCTGGCGGACAGCTTGGTACCACCGAGAAAGCCAGCTACTCAGCTGCGGCTCCCGCCGTGGAGAATGTCAGCGGCATGGAAGAAGACTTCAATACGGGCGAAGACTTCTTCGAGCATCTTTATACTTTCGAGCAGGCACCACGCAAGGGCCTGGGTCCGGCATGGGTACGCAACAGCTGTATTGCCTGCCACCCCAGCTACGGTCATGGCAAACGCCAGACCGAATACCGCGCCAACACCATCGGCAACGGCTATCTGCTCGTCATCTATCATCCTGACAACAATGCCTACATCAGCGAGGTGACCGGCATGCCACAGACACAGGCCATGTCGCCATTCAAGGCACCTATCGACGAGAATCTGATCAAAATCCAGTGGAAGACAGTCTCGCAGATGGAAAGCGGACTGGCCATGAAGTTCCCCGACGGTGAGGCCTACGAGCTCATCTATCCCGAGGTGACCATCCCGCAACATGCCTTCAACACTAATCCTAAGCCCACCAACTACGATGTGCGCCTCGAATCGACTATCGGCGTATACGGCACAGGTCTGCTCGACGCCATCAGCGACGAGGACATCGAGGCTCAGTGGCGCGCTGAGGCTCCATACGTAGACCTGAACCCAGCCATGTGGGACAAGGCTGCCAACACGTTCAAGGCCGCTGCCTACTATTCGGCTCCCTACAACGATACGGGCTCGCACCACGGCACACACGGTCCGCTGAAACGTTTCACCTATGCCATGACACGCGGCTCGCTGCAAGACGGTGCCGGTGCCAATGCCATCTGGAACATTACCAACGTGACACGCTCCGACCGTCACTGGCTCTACACCACAACGGCATGGGCCAAGGCTCAGAGCGAAGACCAGGAGGTCATCGACTACATCAAACAGCACGGAAAGTCGGAGGCCAGCATCCTGCATCCCTATTATGCCGACGGTACCAACGAGGGCATTGCCAACCGTGTATATGAGATCTTGAATACCCCGTCGGTGGCCTACAAGAGCACTTTCGAGAAGTATCTGCTCAACGGCGCTCCCTACAACAATCAGGAGGAGATGACCGACAAGCAGTATTACCAGTTCATGGTTTGGCATCGCGGACTGGCTGTTCCTGCTGCCCGCAACCTGAACGATGCTGCCGTGAAGCGTGGTAAGACGCTCTTCACACAGATGGGTTGCGCCCAGTGCCACCGTCCGTCATGGAAAACGGGTAACGACAACATGTGGGTAGATGCCAGCGTCAAGGCCTATGCCGCCAGCATTGGCAAGGACGCTTCGTCGGTGCTCCCCAAATATCCCAACCAGACCATCTGGCCATACACCGACATGGTGCAGCATCGCCTCTTTATGGTCAACGACATCCGCACAGGCTGGTGCCGCACCACTCCGCTGTGGGGACGTGGACTCTCGCGCCAGCTCACTGGTGCCGACGACCGTCTGCACGACTGCCGTGCACGCACCATCGTCGAGGCTATCATGTGGCACGGCTATTCGCAAAAGTCGGATGCTTATGAGTCGACAGTGAAATTCTACAATCTGCCCAAGGCCGACCGTGATGCCGTGGTGAAGTTTATCGAGTCTATTTAATGAAGAGAATAAAGAATCTACTGATTGTTCTATATATTGTGGTGGTGGCCGTGATGGCTGCCGCCACAATTGTTGAGAAATACCAGGGCACTGAGTTTGTCTCTGCCCATGTCTATGGTGCGTGGTGGTTCAGTCTGCTATGGGCCGTGCTCACGGCTGTGGCCATAGTCTATTTCCTCAAGCAGAAAGTGCGCCGCCTGTCGGCCGTAGTGCTCCATCTGTCATTCGTCGTCATCCTGCTCGGAGCGCTTATCACCCATCTCACGGCACGTCAGGGCATGCTGCATCTGCGCTCGGGCGAGTCTACCAACGAGTTCCTGGTCAGCACCAAAGAGGGAATGGTCAGCAAACGGCTGCCCTTCAGCGTCCGGCTGAACAGTTTCAAGATTGTCTACCACGAGGGCACACAGGCAGCAGCCGACTATGAGTCACACCTCACCATCAGCCACGGCCAGCAAAAGGAGATTCGCACCGTGTCGATGAACAATATCTATTCGCACAACAACATCCGGCTCTATCAGAGCAACTACGACGAAGACATGCAGGGCAGTTATCTGGCTGTGAACAGCGACCCGTGGGGCATACCCGTCACCTATCTGGGCTATGCCTTGCTCTTTATTGCCCTCGTCTGGATGCTCATCGACCCCAAAGGACGCTATCGCACGCTGCTCAGAGATGAACGGGGGACAGGAAACAAGAGGCAAGAGGCAAGAGGCAGGAAGCAAGAGGCAAGAGGCAAGAAGCAAGAGGTAAGAAGCAAGAGACAAGAGGCAAGAAGCAAGAAGCAAGAGGCAGGAAGCGTGGCGCGCGCACTGGCTGTGCTGGTGTTTATGTCGATTAGCAGTATGTGTGTGGCAGAGACCAAGACGCCTACTGCTCACGTATTGCCCAAAGACCTTGCCGCCGAGTTTGGCCGTCTGCATGTGCTCTACAACAACCGCATCTGCCCTCTGCAGACTTTTGCTATTGATTTCACCAAAAAACTATATGGCAAACGCAGCTACAACGGTTTGTCGGCCGAGCAGGTGCTCACGGGTTTCATCTTCTATGGCGACGATTGGAACAACGAGCCCGTCATCAAGATGAAAGGCGGACCGCTGCGCGAGACGCTTCAACTGCCTAAATACTGCAGCGTGAACACCTTCTTCAATCAGCAGATGGGAGGCTACATCGTGGGGCCGTACCTACAGGAATATTATAGCGGACAGAATGATAAGTTCCACCAGGAGGTGGCCAAACTGGACGACCGCCTGCAACTCATCATGCAACTGCGACAGGGCAAACCCCTCAAGCTGTTCCCCTACAAACCATCATCACCCAACAGCAAACCATCATCACCCAACACCCAACACCTATCACCCATCACGTGGTATGCTCCTACCGACGGACTTCCTGAAACCATGGAGCCCGAACGGCAGCAGTACATTCACGAAATATTCTCGCTGCTGAACATCGATGCACAGACACAAAACTACGACCGGATGCGCGAAACCGTCGTGAAGATGCAGAAATACCAGAAACGCTATGGCGGTGCGTCGCTGCCGTCGTCCCTGCGCGTGAAGGCCGAGCGCATCAGCAACCGCATTCCCTTTGCCACCATCTTGTTTATGGTCAATCTCACCATGGGGTTTGTCTGCCTGTTTCTTACCATGCTCAAGCGCCGTCAAGGACTGGCCCTGGCGGTGATGGTATTATCGTTCTTGGCGTTGACACTCAGTCTGGCGTTGCGTTGGATAGTCACAGGTCATGTGCCCATGTCAAACGGCTACGAGACCATGTTGTTCCTGGCCTGGTCGGTAATGCTCGTCACGCTGTTCATGCAGCGGCGTTTCCCCGTGATGCTCACGTTTGGCTTCCTCATGTCGGGATTCTTTCTGCTGGTGTCGCATATCAGTCAGATGGATCCGCAAATCACCCATCTCATGCCCGTGCTCAACTCGCCGTTGCTCAGCCTGCACGTCAGCGTCATCATGATGTCGTTTGCCCTGCTCTCGCTCACGTTTATCTGTGCCGTTGCAGGTCTGCTGGGCCGGAAAGGCAGTCTTGCGCAGGTCACCCATCACCTTTCGCTCATCTTCCTTTATCCTGCGCTCACCAGTCTGGGCATCGGCATCTTCGTAGGAGCGATTTGGGCAAACGTGTCGTGGGGAACTTATTGGAGCTGGGACCCCAAGGAGGTGTGGGCACTCATCACCTTCATGATCTATGCCGTGGCCGTTCACGACCGTTCGCTGCCATTCCTTCAGCGGCCCGTTGGCTACCACATCTACTGTCTGCTGGCATTCCTCACCATCCTCATGACCTACTTCGGAGTGAACTACTTCCTTGGCGGCATGCACTCGTACGCTTAAATGGATGGAAGATGCAGGATTGAGGATGGAGAATTGAGGATGGATAATTCTCAATTCTCCATTCTCAATTATCAATTATTATTATTACCTTTGCACACATGAAAAAAGTAACTCTCGATAATACTTGTGCCGAGATTGCCACATTTGCGGCCGACGGTAGTCTGGCGACCGAGCATCATGTCATGATACACGTCACCAACAACCGTCTGCTATTTGCCGAGCAACTCAAGGCTATCGACGACACGCTGACGCAGCTTCTCGAAGGAGAGCTTAAAGGTGCAAAGACCGTCTTCAAGCGCTATTTCCTGAGCGATGCCTACAACCAGTCGGGACTGGTGATGTCGCTCGAGCTCGACTATAGCGACTATGCTCTTTCAGTGATACAGCAACCACCGCTCGACGGCACGAAAATTGCCGTGTGGGCATATCTGCTCACCGACGTAGAGACACGCGCCCTGCCCAGCGGGCTCTATGAGGCCACCCACGGCAGCTACCGCCATCTCTGGAACGCCAGTGCCCACAATCTGGCCAAGAACTCTGAATATCAGACGCGCCTGCTGCTCAACGAGTATGTGGTGCAACTGACCAAAGAGGGATGCAGCCTGGCCGACAATTGCATCCGCACCTGGTTTTTCGTCAACGACGTAGACAACAACTATCCGGGTGTGGTGAAAGCCCGCAACCAGGTGTTCTTCACGCAGAATCTCACCGACGACACCCACTTCATCGCCAGCACCGGCATCGGTGGCCGTCAGGCAGAGCCCCGTGTGCTCTCACAGATGGACAACTATGCCATCGACGGGCTGCAGACGGGTCAGATACACTATCTCTATGCCACCGACAGGTTGAATCGTACCAGCGACTATGGCGTGAGTTTCGAGCGCGGCACGCGTGTTGACTATGGCGACCGCCGCCATGTGTTCATCTCGGGCACAGCCAGCATTAATAATAAAGGTGAGATTATGCACCCTGGCGATGTGGCTGCACAGACGCGCCACATGTGGGGCAATGTAGAGGCGTTGCTTGCAGAGGCCGGCTGCACCTACGACGATGTGATGCAGATGATTGTCTATCTGCGCGATATTGCCGATTATGCTACTGTGCGCCAACTCTACGACGAGCGATTCCCCGATAAGCCCCGTGTGATTGTGCTTGCCCCTGTCTGCCGTTCCGGTTGGCTGGTAGAAATGGAATGTATGGCCGTGAAGCGCCAGGAAAATCCACAGTTTGCGCCGTTCTAGCCGTTCAGATTGTGGTAACAAAATTTTTTTTCAACGACGAAAAATCAAAAGAGACCGGTTTCTGAGTAATCCATCAGAAACCGGTCTCTTTTGGTTATCTTCCTATAAAGGCACCAGGCCACTTTATTCGTACACCTTGATTTCCTGCTCGCCGCGCATGGCCCGCAGCACATTCATGGCCAGTGCGGTCAGCTCGTCCTCACCGGGATAGACAAAGACGGGGGCGAGATAGCTGAGACGCTGTTTCAGTCCGTCGGTCACATACTGGCTCTTGGCGATGGCACCCGTCAGCAGGATGGCATCCACATGACCGTTGGTCGACGGTGCGAGCGACGACAGCCAGCGCGAGATGCTATAGATCATTGCATCGAGGATGAGTTTGGCGTGCTTGTCGCCATTGGCGATGCGCTGCTCCACCTCGCGGCAGTCGTTGGTGCCCAGATGGGCTGTGAGTCCGCTGTGACCGTTGATTTTGCGCAGCATTTCGGCCTCGTTGTATTTACCGCTGTAGCAGAGTTTCACCAGTTGTACGGTAGGCAGCATGCCTGCACGCGAGGGCGAGAAAGGTCCGTCGCCGCTCAGAGCGTCGCTGCATTCGATGGCGCGTCCGTGGTGATGCATGGCAAACGAGATGCCGCTGCCCATGTGGCACACAATGAGGTCTTGTTCCTCGTATTTCAGTCCGTGTTCCTTGCAATAGCGCTTGGCAATCTCACGCTGGTTCAGTGCATGCCAGATGGTCTGGTGTGGCAGTTCGGGCATACCCGTGATACGGGCCACATCGTCGAGCTCGTCTACCACGCCCGGGTCTACAGTGAAGGCGCGGCAACCAGGTATCTCCTTGGCCATGCTCAGGGCAATGAGCGAGCCGAGGTTGCAGGCATGGTGCAGTCGCGGGTGCTTCGTGTCTTCAATCACCTTTTCGTTCAGTTCGTACACACCGCTCTCGATGGGCTTCACCAGTCCGCCGCGGCCCACGATGACGTCGAAGTCGAGTGCGATGCCCTGCCGTTGCAGTTCCTCGATGAGTTTTTCCTTGCGATAGTCGAACTCATCCATGATAAACGGATAGCGGCACAGCTCCTCAAACGGATGGTTGAGAGTTGCGTGCATCACCAGTTTCTCGTCGTCGAACACACCAATCTTGGTGGAGATCATTCCGGGGTTAATGGCTAATATTTTCATAATATCTTTATCTTTAGGTTAAAGGCTTTTAAGTATATTCTCTGCAAAATTATAAAATAATTGTGATACTATCAAAACTTTGTGGCATGATTAGCGTTTTTTATGATTTGAGGCGGTTCAACAGGTTGATTCTGGCTGGTGACGACCCTGCCAGTGAGAGTTGAGAAGAAGGAAGCCAACAAGGCAGGGATGAGGTGCATCTGAAAACTGGCACATGGAAAACGAACTCATGCCTTGATGCGACAGCTTTTTGAGAGGCGAAGCAGATTTGTCTCACTTTCAGCCGCTTGTCGCAACTAGTGGAGAAGGTATGAGCGGCATCTGCGGAGTTCTTGACATGCTTAGCGGAAAGGCTTCCAGCTCTATCAGCAGCGCCAACACCTACGGCTCACTGATGACAAAGAACGGTGGCAACGAGGGCTGGGGAGCCTATCTCAACCCTGCCAAGTACTGGGGTGGATTTGGCCTCAGCATCGCCTCTGGAGCACTGGGAATGATTGGCCAATCTTTTGCAGAGCCTGTCAGCTACGACACCATCCCTGGCAAGATTGACTTGAAGGCTGACCTGCAACTCGATGCTTCGGGCTACATCAAGACCTTCAACGCAACCGACATCCGCGGATTGGCTGTGGCACCCGAAGCCATCTCTTCAGTCAACGGTTCCAACGGTCACGTGGGCAAGGGCATCTGGAGCCTGGCAGAAGACCCGGTTGTATATATTGACACGGAAGACCTGATGTCAACTTACGACCACGTCAACCTCTCGGCAACCGCAAATGGCTACACCAACACCAGCTTTGGCGACTACGAGATGCGTATTGTCTATGCCTTCGATCCCACCAGCATCAAGGTGAACATCAACCGCGACATCTATCCCGAACTGAGCGATGTCAATGTCACCACTACCGTGGGTGTTTATCCAGCGCGTTCATGCGGCTACACCGACCCCTATCGCCAGTTCATGATGATGGGCACGGTTTTGATGGGTATGATTGATGATATCTGAAGAAAAAACAACGAATTTCTTTAGGCCACAGGACTTTGTTTGGCGATTTTTTGTATATTTGCACTCAGAACCTTTCTCCTGGACAGCTGAGGAGACATTGGTTTGCGTATATGCTTAACTAAAAAACTATTCATACCATGGGAATACTAAGCAATTTGTTAGGTGGTTTGCTCGGTGGAGGCACAAAGAGCAAGACATTTACGTTCGGTAACATGCCCACGTCGCTGACTGCGCTGCAGGCAATGCCGGAAGCCAGTTTGCGCGATGAGTTTGCGGTGGCAGCATTGTCAGCGGCTGTGTTGTGCAACTATGAGAACAACATAGACGAAACGGTGAACATGCTGAACTTTCTGAGAGGGCCGCGCCCATTGACTCCCCGCGACATTCAGTTCCTCAGAGACCGCTTGTCGGGGAAGAGTTACAAGATGCGCTCTTACTTCAAGGGTTCTTCACCAGCCAACAATTACACGCCGGCGCAACCCTACCAGATAACGGTGAGCAGCAATGCCTATAGCTATCAGCAGAAAGACTATGCCACACTCTATCTGAAATCGTCGGGAGCAGACTCGCCGCGACCAGTCACCTTGCGCAGAAAACCCAGCACCAGCCAGTGGTTTGTGTGGGAAATCAACTATCTGAGCGATATCCGTGTGCCAGCCAGCGAGGATTCCTGGAAATAGCACGCAACTTCCGGTGTCTAGAAGGCTATTCTACAATTCTAGAAGGCTGTTCTACAATTCTAGAAGGCATATTTACGAGTCGTAAAAGACATCTTTACGCATCGTAAAAGGCATCTTTACGAGTCACAAAAAGCATATGAGAATAGACCGCAACGCAGTCACCGCTTAGCAACCGAGGGGACGAACGATGGCGCCTCCAGCGTCAGAAATGCGATTTGTTAACAAATTAAGGTGCGATTTCTTAAGAAATTAAGATGCGATTTGTTAACAAATTGATGTGCGATTTGTTAACAAATTAGAGTGTAATTTGCTAACAAATTGAAGTGTAATTTCATAACAAATGAGAAAATGGACATCAGAAAGCACAAAAATCTTGAGAGAAATTATTTTTTCAGCCAGTGCGCAATTCTCTCCATTGCCTCAAGACAGTCGTCGCGATCGCCAAAACTAGTGAGGCGCACATACCCCTCGCCACTCGGACCAAATCCCACACCGGGCGTGCACACCACATGGGCACCATAGAGCATCTCCTCGAAGAAACGCCAACTGGTGGAGCCATCGGGCGTCTTCACCCACAGATAGGGGGCATTGACACCACCGTAGACACGGAAGCCCAACTGAGTGAGAGCCTGTTGCATCAGACGGGCATTACCCATGTAGTAGGCTATCTGCTCTCTCACTTGCTGCTTTCCCTCGGCGGTATAGATGGCCTCAGCGGCCCGCTGGCTGACATAACTCACACCATTGAACTTGGTGCACTGATGACGGTTCCACAAGGGGTTGAGCGCCAACCGGCGACTGCCGTCGAGCGTCGAGGCAGTAAGCTCTTTGGGCACAATGGTATATCCGCAGCGTATGCCCGTGAAACCGGCAGTCTTAGAATAGCTGTGAAACTCGATAGCCACCTTCCGGGCACCCTTGATTTCGTAGATGGAGTGTGGGATGTCGTCGTCTTGGATATATGCCTCGTAGGCAGCATCGTAGAAGATGACGGCATCGTTGCGGATGGCGTAGTTGACCCACTTGCGCAACTCGCTCTTGGTGATGACCGTGCCGGTGGGATTGTTGGGATAGCAGAGGTAAATCATGTCTACCCGGTGGTCAGGAATGCGAGGCACAAAGGCGTTCTGCTCATTGCACGGCATATAGGTGACGTTGCTCCACTCACCATGCTCGTTGACGGTGCCCGCGCGCCCGTTCATCACATTCGAGTCGATATAGACCGGGTAGATGGGGTCGGTGACGGCCATCGAATTGTCCCATCTCACCAGTTCGCCAATGTTGCCCGTGTCGCCCTTGGCACCATCGTTGACAAACACCTCGCTGGGGTCGATGTGAATGCCGCGTGTAAGGAAATCGTTTTTCACGATAGCCTCGCGCAGCCACAGGTAGCCCTGCTCGGGTCCGTAGCCGTGGAAATGCTCCTTGACAGCCATGTCGTCGACGGCCTTGTGCATAGCATCGATGACGGCAGGGCACAGCGGAAGGGTGACATCGCCAATGCCAAGGCTGATGAGACGCTCTTTGGGGTGGGAAACCTTGAATATGTTCACCTTCTTTGCAATGTCGGCAAAGAGGTAGCTTCGCTGTAGTTTCAGATAGTGCTCGTTGATGAGTGCCATAGTGGATGTTGGGTGTTGGATGATGAATGGTGGGTGGTGATAGATGGCTATTTAGGGGACTGTGGAGGGGGGATTATGGCAGGTTAATTTCGCCCTCGAAAGAAAAAGCGGCAGGCCCCGTCATGTAAACATGATTATCGGTCTGCCGCCATTCTATCTCGAGCGTTCCTCCATCCATCACAATGCGGCTCTTGCGGCCGGCAAGGTTCCTGTATGCGGCTGCCACAGCTGTTGCACAAGCTCCTGTGCCACAGGCCATGGTGATGCCGCTGCCTCTCTCCCATACTCGTGTGCGAATGTCGCCATTGGACATGATTTGCGCAAACTCGATGTTGCACCGGTTGGGAAACAACTCATGACATTCGAGCCGGGCACCCGCATGGGCAACGTCGACGGCCAGGATGTCGCTGACAAAGACGACGAAATGCGGATTGCCCATCGACACGAATGTGCCGTGATAATGTTGTCCGTCAACGGTCAGCTCAGTCAACACGCGGGCATCTGTAGAACCCCCGAATAAGTCACGATTCTCAAACGACGGCTGCAGCATATCTACCGTTACGGCATCTACTTGCTGATCGCGCACATGCAACTCGAGGGTTTTCACGCCCGAGAGGGTGAGCAGCCGTATGTGCTGCTCTTGCGTTATGCGCTTATCGTAGAGGTACTTACCAATGCAACGCGATGCGTTTCCGCACATCATGGCCTCAGAACCGTCGGCATTGAAAATGCGCATGGTGTAGTCGGCTTCGGGCACCGGCGACTTGCCAATGAGCACCAGGCCGTCGCCACCGATGCCCCGATGGCGGTCGCTCCACTGGATGGCAACCTGCCGCGGGTTGTCGAGCGCATGCTGCATGGTGTTGACGTAGATGTAGTCGTTGCCTGCGCCTTGCATTTTGGTAAAACGGATAGTTTGTGACATTTTGCGTTACTTATATTTTAGAGATTTAGCTTTTTGTGCTGTTTGTGGTGCAAAGTTAAAGCATTTTGTCGGTTCTGCCCTTATACATTTCATAAAAATAACACCAAAATAAAGGCAAGTTTTAAATTAAAAGAGAAACGGATAATTTTAATAACAAACAAAAACAACGAAGCAGTTTACAAATAACAATTTAAAACTTTTGAATTTTGCAAACTCAGCAAAAAAATGAAATTATTGCATTAACAAACAAAAGGAATTACTTTTGCATACCAAAAAACAAATGGCTAATCAAACAGAGAACCAACACGCTTTTCAGATGGAAACGAAATACATTTTTGTGACGGGCGGTGTGGCGTCTTCGCTGGGAAAAGGCATCATTGCGGCATCGATGGGAAAACTGCTGCAGGCAAGAGGATTCAACGTCACCATCCAGAAGTTCGACCCCTACATCAACATTGACCCGGGAACACTTAACCCCTATGAGCACGGCGAATGCTACGTGACAGCCGACGGACAGGAGACCGATCTGGACCTGGGACACTACGAGCGGTTCACAGGCATTGAGACTACATGCGACAACAGTGTCACCACGGGGCGCATCTACCTGAGCGTCATCGAGCGCGAACGACGTGGCGACTATCTAGGCAAGACCATCCAGGTGGTTCCGCACATCACCGACGAGATAAAAAGACGCATCCGGCTGAAGGAGAACAGCACCGACAAGGGGCAGAGGCCCGAAATCGTGATTACCGAGATTGGCGGCACCATTGGCGACATTGAGAGCCAGCCCTTTCTGGAGGCCATCCGCCAGCTGAGATGGGAACTGGGACCGAAAAGGGCACTGAATGTCCACCTGACCTATGTGCCCTATCTGGCAGCGGCAGGCGAACTGAAGACAAAGCCCACGCAGACCAGCGTGAAACAACTGCAGGGGCTGGGCATACAGCCAGAGGTGCTGGTGCTGCGCACGGAACATGAACTGAGCGACGAGTTGCGGGCTAAGGTGGCTCACTTCTGCAACGTAGATGTCGAGGCAGTCATTCAAAGTCAGGACCTGCCGTCAATCTACGAGGTGCCGCTCAATATGCAACGGCAGGGCCTGGATGCCATCTGTCTGAAAAAAATGGGGATAAACGCCGAGACTACAAAAACGATTCAACTGGAAGAGATGAAACCATGGAAAGCATTCTTGAAACGCAGAAAACACGCCACCGAAACCGTCAACATCGCACTGGTAGGCAAATACGACCTGCAGGATGCCTACAAAAGTATTTTGGAAAGCCTTGCCCACGCTGGTGTGTGCCACGACCGCAAAGTGGTATCCACCTTTATTCATAGTGAACACCTCACACGCGCCAATGTGGAAGAGAAACTATCGGGCATGGCGGGCATCGTGATTTGTCCGGGATTCGGCCAACGGGGCATTGAGGGAAAGCTGATAGCCGCTGAATACACCCGCACACACAACATCCCGACATTTGGCATCTGCCTGGGCATGCAGATGATGGTGGTGGAGTTTGCCCGCAACGTGCTGGGCTATGCACGTGCCGACAGTAGCGAGTTTACACCCCAGACATCTGTTGATACACCATCCACAGCCACACATGTGATTGACCTGATGGAAGAACAGAAAACCATCACACAGATGGGCGGCACCATGCGCCTGGGTGCCTACGAGTGCGAGATTGTGAAGGGAAGCCGCACATGGCAGGCCTACGGCGAGGAGACACTCATCAGAGAACGCCATCGCCACCGCTACGAGTTCAACAACCAGTATCAAGAGGAGTTTGAGCGCCACGGCATGAAGTGTGTGGGCATCAACCCGTCGTCGGGACTGGTGGAGATTGTCGAGATACCCACACTGAGATGGTATATCGGAACACAGTTCCACCCCGAGTATTCGTCAACGGTGCTGCATCCACACCCACTGTTTAAGGATTTCGTAAAAGCTTGCATCGATGGAACAACTGAAGCATGAGTGCGGGGTGGCACTGATACGCCTGCTGAAACCCCTCGACTACTATGAGCACAAATATGGCACCAGCAAGTATGGGCTGAACAAGCTCTACCTGATGATGGAGAAACAGCACAACCGCGGACAGGAAGGGGCTGGCATTGCATGTGTCAACATGAATGCTCCTGCCGGCAGCGAGTATATGTTTCGCGAGCGGGCCGAGGGCAAAGACGCCATCAGCGAGGTGTTTAAGACGGCTACGCGCCAGTCGGCAGCAGGCGAGGCGAGCAATGGTTTTGCAAGTGCCCAGCTCTATATGGGCCACCTACGCTATTCCACTACCGGCAAGAGCGGACTGCAATATGTGCACCCCTTCCTCAGACGCAACAACTGGAGGGCCAAGAATCTCTGTCTGTGTGGCAACTTCAACATGACAAACATTGACGAAGTGTTCGGTTTTCTCACCAGCCAGGGACAGTCGCCACGCATCTATGGCGACTCTTACATCACGCTAGAACTGATGGGCCATCGGCTGGACCGCGAGGTGGAACGACTATTCGCCGAGGCAAAAAGTATGGGATTGAATGGGACTGACATCACCCAACACATCGACAACCATGTGCGCACCGAGAATATGCTACGCACCACGATGACGCACTTCGACGGAGGGTACGTGATGTGCGGACTGACCGGCTCGGGCGAGATGTTTGCCATGCGCGACCCCTGGGGCATACGACCGGCATTCTACTATGCCGACAGCGAGGTGGTGGTCGTGGCCAGCGAGCGTCCTGTCATCCAGACCACCTTCGACCTTTGCGCCGAAAGCATTCAAGAGCTGCGCCCCGGGCAGGCGCTGATGGTCAGGAGGAATGGCGAGACGCTGACCGACCAGATTATTGAGGGAAAGAACTACAGCGCCTGTTCGTTTGAGCGGATTTATTTCAGCCGCGGTTCCGACCGTGACATCTATCAGGAACGGAAACGGCTGGGCGAACAACTGACAGGGCCTATCATGAAAGCCATCGACAAAGACATCGCCCACACCGTATTCTCTTATATTCCCAACACTGCCGAGGTGGCCTTCTACGGGATGACCGACGGACTGAGACGGCTCAGCCACGAGGTGCGCATAGAGAAAGTGGTGTGGAAAGACATCAAACTGCGCACCTTCATCACCGAGGATGCCGAACGCAACGACCTGGCCGCCCACGTCTACGACATCACCTATGGCTCGCTGGTGCCCTACGAGGACAACCTGGTGATAATCGACGACAGCATTGTGCGCGGTACAACGCTGCGCGAGAGCATTTTCCAAATTCTCGACCGCCTGCATCCAAAGAAGATTGTCATGGTGTCGAGTGCACCACAAATACGCTATCCCGACTACTATGGCATCGACATGTCGAGACTCGAAGAGCTGTGTGCCTTTCGCGCTGCCATCGCCCTTATTCAGGAAAGAGGCATGCAGCAACTCATCGCCGACACCTATAAGGCCTGCCGTACAGCCGGCGAAAAACAACAGACCAACTACGTGCGCCACATCTACAAGCCATTCACCGTCGGAGAAATTAACCGGAAAATAGCTGAGATGCTTCGACCGAAAGGGATGAAGACCCCCGTAGAGATTGTCTTCCAGAGCATCGAGGGACTGCATGCTGCCTGCCCCAACCATCCTGGCGACTGGTATTTCACAGGCCACTACCCCACTCCTGGCGGCATCAGAATGGTGAACCAGGCGTTTGTGAACTATGTGGAGAAAGTATTAAAACTGCAATTATAATAAACGCTCAACTATCGCAAAAAACTTGAATAAATAACGAGATACACATGAGACCGGCTAGACTGATTCTCGACGACGGAAGCCAATTTGAGGGCATGTCGTTTGGTTATGAGCAAAATACCGTTGGTGAGGTGGTATTCAATACTGCCATGACAGGCTACACGGAGAGTCTGACAGACCCCAGCTATGCTGGACAGATTCTGGTGGCCACCTATCCGCTGATAGGAAACTACGGTGTCCCGCCAACAACCCATACATCATCTGAAGGAGCGTCAACGGGAAAAGGCGACGGCAACCTGCCACCATTCACCGAGAGCGAGCGCATACATGTGGCGGCTCTCATTGTGGCAGACTATAGCCAATACTATTCGCATTGGAATGCAGTGGAGAGCCTGGGCCAGTGGCTGCAACGCGAACACATACCAGCCCTGACGGGCATCGACACACGACGCCTGACCAAGCTGTTGCGCGAAAATGGTGTGATGAGGGGGCGGATAAGCATCATCGCCGACCCTACTCCAAAAGAAGAAGAAAGTGATTTTCTTCAGGACTACGGAAGCGTGAACTGGGTGGAAAAAGTGAGTTGTAAGGAGGTCATCACCTATAATAAAGGGGCCGGCAAACGGGTGGTACTGGTCGATTGTGGCGTGAAGGACAATATCATCCGCTGCCTCATGAAGCGAGGCATGGAAGTGATTCGTGTGCCTTGGGACTACGACTTCAACTGCCTTGATTTCGACGGTCTGTTTCTTGCCAATGGTCCTGGCGACCCCGAACGTTGCGAGGTTACCACAAACCACATCCGGCAGTTTCTGCAACAACCCGTCGTACGTCCGTGCATGGGTATTTGTCTGGGTAATCAATTGCTGGCAAAGGCCGCTGGGGCAAAGACCTACAAGCTGAATTACGGACATCGCAGCCACAACCAGCCAGTGCGCCGAGTGGGCACCAACCAGTGTTTCATTACCTCGCAGAATCATGGTTATGCCGTCGACAGCAACACCTTGCCCGATGATTGGGAACCGCTGTTCGTCAATATGAATGATGGCTCTAACGAGGGTATCCGCCACAAAAGTCTTCCGTGGATGTCGGCACAATTCCACCCCGAAGCTTGTTCGGGACCTGTGGATACAGAGTTCCTGTTCGATGAGTTTGTTGATTTAGTTGAGAAGTGGACAAACAGACAAGCAGGCGAGTTGACACCTCCATCAAACAGCTCGTCATCTTGTCTAGTCGCCGAGTCGCCATCTCTATCGAACAATCCGACAATTAAAAAAGTCCTTCTGCTAGGCAGTGGCGCCCTGAAAATCGGACAGGCAGGCGAATTCGACTATAGCGGGTCGCAGGCTCTGAAAGCATTGAAAGAAGAGGGCATCGAGACGGTACTCATCAATCCCAACATTGCCACCATCCAGACCTCCGAGGGTGTGGCCGACAAGGTGTATTTCCAGCCTGTGCGAGCCGATTTCGTGGAACGGCTGATTGAGAAGGAACGCCCCGATGGCATTCTCTTGTCGTTTGGCGGACAGACAGCATTGAACTGTGGCGTAGAACTATATCGGAAAGGGGTGTTCGATCGATATGGCGTGCAGGTACTGGGCACCCCCATCCAGGCCATTATCGACACCGAAGACCGCGACTTGTTTGTGCGCCGCCTTGACGAAATTGGCGTAAAAACCATCAAGAGCCATGCATGTGCAGACATCGACAGTGTGCGAGAGGCTGCCCACGAACTAGGCTATCCGGTCATCCTGCGTGCTGCTTATGCCCTTGGCGGACTGGGATCGGGCTTTTGCGACAACGATGAGGAATTGCAGCAACAGGCCGAAGAGGCCTTCTCGTTCTCGCCACAAGTGCTTGTTGAGAAATCGCTGCGAGGCTGGAAGGAGATAGAGTATGAAGTGGTGCGCGACCGTTACGACAACTGCATCACCGTTTGCAATATGGAAAACTTCGACCCACTGGGCATTCACACCGGTGAGTCGATAGTGGTAGCACCCAGTCAGACGCTCACCAACGCTGAGTATCACAAACTGCGCGCGCTGGCCATCAGAATTGTGCGCTACATGGGTATCGTCGGCGAGTGCAATGTGCAATATGCACTAGACCCGCAGTCGGAGGACTACCGCGTCATCGAGGTGAACGCCAGACTGTCCCGATCGTCGGCACTGGCATCAAAAGCCACAGGCTATCCACTGGCTTTCGTTGCTGCCAAGTTAGGCCTGGGATACGGTCTCTTCGAACTGAAAAACAGCGTGACACAGACCACCAGTGCTTTCTTTGAGCCTGCCCTTGACTATGTGGTGTGCAAAATCCCGCGCTGGGACTTGTCTAAATTCCATGGGGTCAGCCACCAGCTGGGATCGTCGATGAAGAGCGTTGGCGAGGTAATGGCCATCGGACGTACCTTCGAAGAGGCACTGCAGAAAGGACTGCGCATGATAGGCCAGGGCATGCATGGGTTTGTAGACAACAAGCAACTGCGCGTCGGCGACATCGACTATGCCCTGCGCCATGCCACCGACAACCGCATCTTCGTCATTGCCAAGGCCATGATGATGGGATATTCAGCAGAACAGATTCACCAGCTGACAATGATCGACCGATGGTTCTTGCAAAAGCTAAGCCACATCATCGACATCAACCAACGGTTGCAACAGTTTAGTCACTTTGCAGAAATGGCAACATGGATGGATTCTGGCGAACTCATAGAGTATCTTGAGGTTCCCGAGTTTGCAGCGTTGCTGCGCGAGGCAAAAGTCTATGGATTCTCCGATTTCCAAATAGCACGTGCGTTAGGACTCGAGCATGCCATGAATATGGAAAAAGCCGGCCTGCAGATACGCCAATGGCGCAAACTGCTTGGCATCGTGCCCACAGTGAACCAGATAGACACACTGGCTGCTGAGTATCCTGCACAAACCAACTATCTGTATCTGTCGTACTGATTCTGACAGGAGGATCGCTGCTGCGGTTCATCACTCAATGTCAGCTCTTATACTCGCCCTCTTGACATTATTTAAGAGGGCGAGTGGTCTGCAATTGCTGAATAAGTTGTAACTTTGCAGCAAAACAGCAGGCAATATGGAAAACATTTTCGGCATGCCTTGCTAAAACAACTTGGAATTCTCGTTAATGATGAGATTGCACTAAATAAATCGGTATTTATGGAAATCAATAATAGAC
>DEJV01000033.1:77418-90350 GCA_002353525.1 Prevotella sp. UBA2739 | reverse complement strand
GAGCAGAAAATAGAGCTGGAGAATAAAAACGCTGAGATAGACCCCATCCCCGTGGGAGGCCCCAAGGCACCGCAAGAGCCTGACTTGGCCAAACTGAGCGACATCTTGGATGAGTTCAATAGCATTAACTGGCAGAATATTGAGTTGGCGAAAAAACAACTCGACGAACTGCCGGAGCGGCTGGCCACAGACGACACCTTCGTGAATGCTGCAAAAAACAGCAACAAAGAAACTGCCATGCAGCAATGCGCATCATCGCTTATGATGATTGTTGCACAAATGCTCAGCGAGAATACGGAATTCTGCAGGAACTATCTGGATAATCCGGACTTCATGAACTTCATCAATCAGCGGGTGTTTGAGACTGTCTATAAAGGATTGACTGCCAAACTCAAAAACATAGAGGATGACAAAGAGGTGCGCAACTACATTTTCAACTTGCTTCATATGGATGCAGGCATCAGCGACTTGCAGATACAAAGAGAGATTGTCAGCAAATTTGGGGAAAAATATGGGGGAATGAGTCCAAACGACTGGCGCCATATTATTGAGGCATACACCCCAATGGTAAGAGATGCTGCCAAGCAGAAGGCAATGGAAGTCAATATGAATCAATATGGTATGGCGGCGGATAGAAATGGACTTTAGTTGGCTATAAAGACTCCGACAACAAAAAAGAAGAATATGGGAACTTGGTACTATTTTTAGTAAAAACGAGAAAAAATTATGTCATTATGATGGCAGAATGAAATAAAATGCTTATTTTTGTAGCCTAAACAATAATAAGGATAATTATGGCACAGGTATCAATGACCGTCCGTATGGACGCTGGCATCAAGGCTCAGTTTGAGGAACTATGCTCGCAGTTTGGCATGAGTGTAAACACGGCAATGAACATCTTCGCCAATGCCGTGGTGCGGAAAAGGATGATTCCGTTTGAAATTGCTGCTAACCCATCAGAAGATAACGTACTGAACGATTTCTATGCGTTTCGGAGGGAAGTGGCTGCCAGCAACAGACCTGAACTGACGATGGAAGAAATCAATGAAGAAATCAGGTTGGCGCGTGAGGAAAAGGCAAGAAAGAAAAAGTTAGAGGCATGATTTACGCTGTTATAGACACAAATGTGATTGTATCGGCTTACATCACGAAAAACCTGTTGGCTGCTACGTCAAAAGTCTGGGCTGCTGTCTTGCAAGGGAAAATCATTCCCGTCTATAGTGATGAAATTATCGATGAATATATAGATGTGCTGCATCGCAAGAAGTTCGATATCCCGGAGCACCTGATAAAATGGGCAATAGACAGGATACTGATGAATGGTATTCGTGGTGAAAGAGTGCCTTCCTCTGAGCATTTCCCAGACCCTAAGGACATCGTCTTCTATGAAGTGGCCTTGTCGAAAGAGGATGCCTATCTAGTGACTGGCAACAAGAAGCATTTCCCTGACAAGCCGATTGTGGTGACGCCAGCTGAAATGGTGGAGATATTGAGAGAACACGGACTGCTGTAATGGACTTTCTTAGCAACATGGAATTGCTGACGGTTCTGCTCTCGATTTTTCGTAACTTTGTCGTTGCCGAAGTTACTCCGTCTCGGAAATGAAAAGAAAAGCAGGCTTTCCTTTTGCATTTCGCTCGACTTTTCGTATCTTTGCAGTCTTCAATGAAGATACAAGACTTATTGACCATTTATGCCAAGTCTCCGCAGGCAGGAGCATTGGCGAAAGTACTGGAAGACAGTTCGGTGAAGAGCGTTTTCCTGCAAGGACTTGTGGCATCAGCCACTCCCGTGTTGTTTGCCTCGGTGGCAAAACTGTGCCCCAAGACGGTGTTGTTCGTTCTGCAAGATGCCGACGAGGCGGGTTATTTCTATCACGACCTGACGCAGATGCTGGGGCAGGAGAGCGTGCTCTTCTTCCCTTCGTCGTATCGCAGACAGGTGAAATATGCACAGCGCGATGCCGCCAACGAGATTCTGCGTACCGAGGTGCTGGGACGGCTCACCTCCCAGCCCGCAACCCTCGACTCTCAACTCTATATAGTGACTCACCCTGAGGCTCTCAGCGAATTGGTGGTCTCGAAGAAGAAGCTGAACGAGCGGACCATTGTGCTGAAGGCAGGCCAGACTACCGACGTGACGGGATTGGAACAGTCGTTGCGCGAGCTGGGGTTCAACGAGGTGGACTATGTGTACGAGCCAGGGCAGTTTGCCGTGCGCGGTAGCATTGTGGATGTCTACAGTTATAGCAGCGAGTATCCCTTCCGTATAGATTTCTTTGGCGATGAGATTGACTCGATACGTACCTTTGAGGTGCAAAACCAGCTGTCGAAAGAGCGCCGTCAACAGGTGGAGATTGTACCAGAGCTGGCTACGATGAGCAGTGAGAAAACCTCGTTTATGAGTTTCCTGCCCGCCGACACGGTGCTGGTGATGAAAGACCTGCTCTATGTGCGCGATGTCATCGACCGCATCTACCAAGACGGGTTCTCGTCGCAGGCCCTGACCGAGCGCATGGAGGGAGCCACCGAGATGGAGCAGCATGCCATGATGATGCAAATGAAGAGCGAGAACATGCTGGTGAGTGGCTCGCAGTTTACCGACGATGCCCTTAACTTCCGTCGCATGGAGTTTGGCACGAAACCCACGGGCAAACCGCAGGCCACCATCAAGTTTGATATGTCGCCCCAGCCTTTGTTCCATAAAAACTTCGAATTGCTTACCCAGGCCTTCGAGGACTACATGCTGCGGGGCTACCGTCTGTATGTGTTGGCCGACAGCCAGAAACAAAACCAGCGACTGCACGACATCTTCGAGGAAATCAACCACGGCATTGTGTTCACACCTGTGGAGCAAACCCTGCATGCCGGATTTGCCGATAACAAGCTCAAGGTGTGCTTCTTTACCGACCACCAGATATTCGACCGTTTCCATAAGTACAGCCTGCGTTCCGATGCCGCACGCAGCGGAAAGATGGCTCTCACCATGAAGGAGCTGCAGGAGATGGAGCCTGGCGACTATATTGTGCATGTGGACTTTGGCATCGGCCGTTTTGGCGGACTGGTGCGTGTGCCGCTGCCCGCCGGCCGTCAGGGATCGGAGAATGGCTATCAGGAAGTCATCCGTATTGTGTATCAGCATGGCGACAAAGTGGACGTGAGCATCCACTCGCTCTACAAAATCAGCAAATATAAACGGTCGGACAGTGACGCTCCGCCACGCCTGTCGACCCTCGGCACGGGGGCATGGGAGCGCATGAAGGAACGCACCAAGACCAAGATTAAGGATATTGCCCGCGACCTGATACGCCTCTATGCTGCCCGACGGCGCGAGAAGGGTTATGCCTTTAGTGCCGACTCGTTTCTGCAGCACGAACTGGAGGCATCGTTCCTATACGAAGACACGCCCGACCAGCTGAAAGCTACCAACGACGTGAAGGCCGACATGGAGAGTGCGCGGCCGATGGACCGGCTGGTGTGTGGCGATGTGGGTTTCGGAAAGACCGAGGTGGCCGTGCGTGCCGCGTTCAAGGCAGCATGCGACTCGAAGCAGGTGGCAGTGCTTGTGCCTACCACGGTGCTGGCCTATCAGCACTACCAGACCTTCCAGTCGCGCCTGAAGGGAATGCCGGTGCGAGTGGACTATCTCTCAAGAGCGCGTACGGCTAAGCAGACCCGTGAAGTGCTGACCGACCTGGAGGCAGGTAAGATAGACATTCTGATAGGCACCCACAAGCTGATAGGCAAAGCCGTGAAATGGAAAGACCTGGGACTGCTCATCATCGACGAGGAGCAGAAGTTTGGTGTCTCCACCAAGGAGAAACTGCGCAAGATGAAAACCAATGTCGACACGCTCACTATGTCGGCTACGCCCATCCCACGCACGCTGCAGTTCTCGCTGATGGGTGCCCGCGACATGAGCATCATTCAGACACCACCGCCCAACCGTTATCCCATCAGTACTGAGATTCATACGTTTGATGCCGAGGTGATAGCCGACGCCATCAACTTTGAGATGAGCCGTAACGGACAGGTGTTTTTCGTGAACGACAATATCAAGGAACTGCCCCATATTGCCTCACTGATAGAGAAATACGTGCCCGACTGCCGTATTGCCATTGGCCACGGGCAGATGAAACCCGAGGAGCTGGAGAAGATTGTGATGGGATTCATGAACTACGACTATGATGTGCTGCTCTCGACGACCATCGTTGAGAATGGTATCGACATCTCGAATGCCAACACCATTATCATTAACGATGCCCACCGCTTTGGCCTCTCCGACCTGCATCAGATGCGCGGACGTGTGGGACGGTCGAACAAAAAGGCTTTCTGCTATCTGCTGGCACCGCCATTGGCCAACCTCAACCAAGAGGCACGCCGCCGTCTGGAGGCGCTGGAAACCTTCTCAGAACTGGGCAGTGGCTTCAACCTGTCGATGCAAGACCTAGACATTCGTGGAGCCGGCAACCTGCTGGGTGCTGAGCAAAGCGGATTTATGGAGGAGTTGGGCTACGAGACCTACCTGAAGATTCTGAAGCAGGCCATGGCCGAACTGGCTAATGAAACACGACCTAGGGAGAACGCAGAACGTCTTCAAGGTGATAACGGAGAACGGAGAGGTGACAGGGATGATTACTCTCACGGTCGTGGCTCAAGTGCAAAAGGTAATCAGACCTCTCAGTTCTCACCTCTCAGTTATCACCTTTCTTCGAACGTTTCCTTGATGATCGCGATGGCCTCGCGCAACTGCTCCTCGTTGATGCAGAGTGGCGGGGCGAAGCGGATGATATGGTCGTGGGTAGGCTTGGCCAGCAGTCCCTTCTCCATCATGCGGATGCAGATGTCCCAGGCCGTTTTGCCGTTGACGGGCTTCGTCACGATGGCATTGAGCAGACCGCGGCCGCGCACCTGCTCGATGAACGGCGAGTTGATTTTCTTGATTTCCTCGCGGAAGATCTGTCCCATCTTCTCGGCATTCTCCACCAGATGCTCGTCCTTCACCACCTTCAGCGCCTCTACAGCCACACGGGCAGCCAGCGGGAATCCGCCAAACGTAGAGCCGTGCTCGCCCGGACGGATGTTCAGCATGATGTCGTCGTCGGCCAGACAGGCAGATACCGGCAGCACACCACCGCCCAATGCCTTGCCCAGGATGACGATGTCGGGACGGATGCCGTCGTGGTCGCAGCACAGCATGCGGCCGGTGCGGGCAATACCCGTCTGCACCTCGTCGGCAATGAGCAGCACATTGTGCGCATGGCACAGGTCGTAGCACTTCTTCATATAACCATCGTCGGGCACAAACACGCCAGCCTCACCCTGTATAGGCTCGGCTATGAAGGCACAAATCTCGTCGCCCTGCTCGTCGAGCACCCGGCGCAGAGCCTCCACATCATTATAAGGTATGCGCACGAAGCCCGGCGTGAGCGGACCGTACTGGGCATACGAGCTGGGATCGTTGCTCATGGTGATGACCGTCACGGTGCGTCCGTGGAAGTTGCCTTCGCAGCACACCACCTTAATCTTATCGTTGGGTATGCCTTTCTTCACGGCACCCCATCGGCGCGCCAGCTTCAGGGCCGTCTCCACACCCTCGGCACCCGTGTTCATGGGCAGGATGCGGTCGTAGCCAAAATACTCGTGCATGAACTTCTCATATTCGCACAAGGCATCGTTATAGAATGCGCGTGATGTCAGACAGAGCTTGTCGGCCTGATCTTTCAGAGCCTTCACGATGCGTGGGTGGCAGTGTCCCTGGTTCACGGCCGAATAGGAAGAGAGGAAGTCGAAATAGCGCTTTCCCTCAACGTCCCATACGTAGATGCCTTCGCCGCGGTGGAGCACCACGGGCAGGGGGTGGTAATTATGTGCGCCATACTGCTCTTCCAGCGCCATCATCTGCTGGCTAAGCGTCATTTTACCCTTGTTCTCATTTGTTTCCGTGTTTGTCTTCATAGTGTCAAAAAGTCTATATTTATTCAGTTTATTTGCAAATATAGTGTTTATTTCTTAAACCGCCATCAAATGTGTAGCTAAATTATGTTAACAAGAGGAGTTGAAGATTGAGAACGTTAGCTAATTGATAATTGAGAACGTTAGTCAATTGATAATTGAGAATTGACAATTGATAATTAGCCTGACGGTTTGAGGACTAGGAAACAAATTAGCATAATATAAATAATTTTATCCACAAATTTTTATAATATCATTTCTGTCTTTCCCGATTATTATATTAATTAATGGCTGAAATTATTCCTATTATTCATTTTTTTTTAATATCGGGAAACAAATTATCCTAATGCGCACTAATTCTATTCGCAAATTGTGAACGATTCTTTTTACTGACCGCAAGGCGGTCACCGCTTAGTAACCGGGGGTACGAGCACAGCGAGCACCCTCGGATAGCAACCGGCACACCATATCGACCCTGAAGGGCTTTTTAATTCATAATTCATAATGCATAATAACTCAAGCTACAGAACGGCCTGAAAGGCCATCGAGCCCATAGCCCAGGGCAACACCCTGGGTAAACCAGGCGCCCCTCTCTCGCCCTGTAAGGGCAAAAGCTCTTTTCTGCTGTTGGGCTTTTACCTTTACTTTTTCATTTCCGCCCAACACCCAGGGTGTTACCCTGGGCTAGATGCTCGTTGTCCCTTCGGGGCGCTAAAGTCCTATGAGCCCTAAAAGTCCGTAGAAAGGACACTTGTGTCTATCGATTCAGTATGACAAAGAAACAACCGTCTACTGTTTCAGTTCATGAAAAGAAAAAGTGTCTAGTCAGGAAAAACCAGTACAAACGCTTTGTACTGTGAGTACAGATGCTTTGTACTGTGAGTACAGATGCTTTGTACTGTGCGTACAGATGCTTTGTAGCGTGCGTACAGATGCCTTGTACTGTGAGTACAGATATTTTGTAGCGTGCCGTACCGATGTTTGGTAGTGTGCGTACCAATAACTGGTAGCCTCACTACCAATGCTTGGTAGCCTGCCTACCAATGCTTGGTAGCGTGAGTACCAATGCTTGGTAGCGTGAGTACCAACGTTTGGTACTGGCAGTACCAAAACTCGGACTTGATTTTGGTACTGAGTTTTAACATTTATTAGTTGTGGTTTAACGAGTTAGTTGACTTCATGTGGCCTTATTCACGATAGGAGTTGACTACCTGTAGCCTTATTCACGATAAGGGTTGATTCCGAAGAAACATTATTTTTAATTCGCGTTGACTCTACTTTACCTTATTCACAATTTTGGTTTACAGCGTGATGGAATGCGGGCACCCCACCAAACCTGAAAGGGAAAAAGTATGGTCATAAAAATAATGCTTTTGCCCATACAGGGCGTTTCCCC
This sequence comes from Prevotella sp. UBA2739, assembly GCA_002353525.1. Lineage (GTDB taxonomy): Bacteria > Bacteroidota > Bacteroidia > Bacteroidales > Bacteroidaceae > Prevotella. Next base: position 83,000 of record DEJV01000033.1, on the reverse strand, counting down.
TCAAATCTAACACCCAGGGTGTTGCCCTGGGCTAGATGCTTGTTGCCCCTTCGGGGCGCTTCTGAGCTGAGATCCCAATCCATCCGACAGGCTATTCAATTATCAATTGTCAATTATCAATTATCAATTGTCAAAGGGGGGGCTCCAATCCTCAATTCTCAATCCTCTACGGTCCGTGAGGCTTAATTGTCAATTATCAATTGTCAATTATCAATTAAAAAAAGTACCCTAGCTTCACAGCCTGGGTACTTCTTCGTTTTTACGCAAAAAACTAATAATGTAGTATAATTGAACTATAATCTCATTTTATATAGTATCATATGTGCCCAAAACTAAAGCCGGACAGGGGACATCCCTGTTGCCTGTCCGGCCCCGGTGCTCCCGCCCTGCCAGATGAATCCGGAAGAACGAGCGGCACCTCTACCTTATTTGGACATCATTTCATTAACTATTTAATCCCAATTCTTTTCATCGTCCCACACGCTCTTGTCGGTGGGAGCAACTTCAGCATCATCCTCTTCGAAGAAATCTTGCTTCTTAGAGTTGGTATGAGTCTCTTTGTTCGACTCAGTACCCATTTCGCCCCACATCAGTTTCTCGTTGCAGCGAACAACCACAAACTCAGTAGACGGCTTCTTATATATCTTTTTCATATTCAAGTCCTCCTATTGATTATTTAACAACAATCTTCACATTGTTCACCACATAGATGCCTGCGGGCAGGTTCACCACCTGAGTCTCACCGGCATTCAGCTGGATGCGGTTCACGTTGATACCGCTGATGGCATGGATGGCCACAGCCTGATCGCGTGTGGCAGTGAGTGTGATAGAACCGTTGCCGGCACGTACCATCAAGTCAGCCTCGGCAGCTACATCCTCAATGCCTGTGGTGCTGCCCTGCGGCTCCTCATAGCTGATGAAGAAGCCTTTCAGTGCCTTGGCATTGTTCGACTTGGTTGTGCTGGTGTAAGCATAAGCAGCACGGAACGGATAGCTGTAGAGATACTGCCACTTCTCTGGGTTGTTCTTATCTACATAAAGTGTACGCAGGTCGAGATACTTGTCGCTAGCGAAGTAGAACACCTTCTCATCTTTAGCACGGTCGAACTTCATACCCGAGTAAGAACCCTTGTTGGTCAGCACGAAGTTCTCCTTATCAGAAGAAGCCTGTACGTTCTCCTCACCTTTGTAGTACTTACCATTTCCGTTTTCAAGATCTTTACCATCGGTGGTAGCAAGTACCAACGAACCAGTCTGCGATGCGATGAAGATCTTCTTATTAGCCTCGTCGGCATAGCCATTCTCATCTACCTTAATCATATAAGGCTTGTTGGCCTCTGTCATAGCCTCAGTGTACTTTTCAAAGTAAGCAGAGCCATAGTCCTCACCCTTCACCTTCTGCAGGGTCTGGTTGGCAGCCATGGTGTGAACTGTGAACTCCTTGCCTGCGCCAGGAAGACCCTCGGCATTGGTGTGTACACCATTCTCAAGTGCCAGTGTGAACGGCAGCATCACGGTAGAGTTCTTCACCATACCAGTAGACTCGACGGTAATATCACGGGTGTAGGTAGCCCAGTTGGCAGAACCCACCTGAATGTCGAATGGAGAGTAGAACGGCTTCTTATCGGTCAGCACAATGTTACGTCCAGCACGGAACGAACCACTAGTCGTCTTCACAGCTACGTTGTCGAGTGTAGAAGTGGTGTTCACAGGCAAGAATGTCAGTGCGTTTGCACCCAGTTCGCCTTGCAGATCCTCAAGACTCTTCTCGTTGGTGTTTACAAGAGCCAGCAGATCGGTAGCATCCACATAGAGAATCTGATCCATCGAGGCAGGACGATTTACGTTGTTCGGATCCAGCTGTTCTGTAGCGGTGTTGATAACCTGCTTAGCTGTCAGATAGCCCTGTTTTCCATCATCGCCCACATCAGAAGTGTTGAGTTTCAATCCCCACATGCTGTCCTCAGCATCGCCATTCTTATCGTAGCAAGTCTTGTCGTATACCTTTGTCCAAGTCAGAGCAGGTGTAAAGGTTCTAGCCTGCACCTCGATGTCCATGCGATAGAAGGCATAGTAGCGGTGCTGCCAGGCAGTTGTAGGAGCAATGTTGTAGCGGGTCTCATCGGCAGTGAACACATAGAATGTTCCAGCTCTCTGAGCTGCATCAGAAGCTTTCAGCTTAACAGCATTAAAGTCACCCGTCTTATCCGAGCCGTCTGGGTCTTCTGATCCAAGATATGCTGCTACTGAGAACGGTGTTTCCTCAAGGTATTTTCTACCTGTGTTCGTTTGTGTATTAACCAAATCCTCAGCATTGTTGAACTTAAAGCGGATGTTACCTGCGGTAGTTGCAACCACCTTATTCGTATAGGCTGCATTAGGATCATAGTTCGTAGCATACAATCCAGCGTTGCCGTCGCCGTTAATCGGAGTGAAATAGGCTGAAGTCACAAAGCTGTAACGACTTCTATGAATACTTGAGGTATTGCCATAATAGGTATTATCACCATAGTCGCTATGCAAATCTGTAAACTTAAAGGTCAGCTCTGTATCGGCATATTCTTCAGGTACATAATACGTAAACCTACCGCCACTAACCTTAAAGTCGTTGGCAGAGAATGTCTGAGCCATCTGCAGTTCCTTAGGAGTATCCTCGCAGGCAATGTTCATGCTGTTGATATACGGATCCAATGCCTCCAACTGCAGTGTTATAGAAACAAGAGCCTGCTTGCCCTCATCAAGGCCGGTAATCTGGAACTTCACGGCATCGTTGTTCAGTCCCTCTAACTCCAGAGTGCCATTAGCATCAGACGCACTGGTAACAACAGCTTTCAAACCTTTAGTAGGATTTCCTTCAGAATCTTCTGCGTAATTACCTTCTTTGTCATACACCTTGAGCGTATATGCGCCAGGACTATAGGATGCGAGATTGACAGTATGCGTTCCAGCAGGAATAACTGTTACAGCATAACTTGCTGCATTCTGATATACATAAAGATTTCCATTATAACCTATTAAATAATACCTATTATCTGCATCATCATTATCCCAACCTATGTAAGTTTTATTATTTCTAGTGAATACATTAAGATTGTAATAACCGCCTTTTTCAGAGCTGGTTGACAGTGTTCGGAGCTCTCCACTACCCTCACAAGACAAATATCTGATATTGCTACCCGTCCCCGTATATAGGTTGTTGGACTCACTATCGTATGACCATGCAAATTCAGTCCTTGATAACTGCAGTTGGTCATTTAGGTAGTAATCTCTATTTCTATATCTATATATAATGTAATAAGCATCATCAATTGTACGAGTTCCACCAGCAGTTTGGGGACCCCACAAATAATTGAATTTTGCACCAACAATTCTATATCCGACAGGTGCTGTCAGACCAGAAGAGGTATGAACAGAGACAGGTGTTTCTACAAAGTAAGTGTCGTTTCCAAAGGCAAAGAGGTCCTGTCCATTCACATTTACTGGATGGATATGTTTTTCCTCATCCCCTTGAGTAGGAACACCGTCAACGACTGCATTTTGCTGATAAATCGTGTTGTATGCATCAAGGTCACGCACATTCTCATATGAATATGCGAAGAAGGTTTGTCCGTTTTTTGGTCTGCGCTCAACAGCACCAACATCAATCTTACTGGTCTTGAATGGAGAAGTCACAACACTTCTAACCACATCTTTTCCTGTAGCATTTACTGTTGCGTCGAAAGTACCCTCAGCGGTAAACCACACTTCGAAAGACTTAATAGTAACGGCGAAGAACTGATTAGTATTTGTATGAGTTAACCTAAAATACAAATGGTTTCCCATATCAGTATCCGTAAGACTATTCCTCTCAAGGATGTACTCACGATTCTCTTTTGAAGTACCCATGGTATATTGGTTCTTATTGTCTGCATAGTAACCACGAGCCAAATAGTTGTTCGTACTAAAGTTTGAATTAGTCTCATACATGACCTTATTTCCGCCATTGCGAGTCTGATTGGCAACTGTTTCGCCATATAAATTATTCAGAAGTACCATCTTGTAACCAGTAATACGATAGCCTTTCGGCAAAGATAATACACAGTATAAGTCAGAGGACGTACCACCGTGAACAACTAGATAGCCATTATGAACGCGCATGTCACCAGCGGGGTTTAAAGTCTCACCTGCATCAGTTAGACGATTCTCATCAGAAACAGTAAATGACAAAGGAAGCTGTTCATGACGCCACAAGGCAGATGATCCATTTTCATAACCAACTTCATTCTCACCCGTCATAGCAGCAATCAAGTTTCCTGTTGTCGGGCTGATAGTCACGTTAGCATCCTCCGCCAGCGTGTCGGTGACACCGGCGAGCAGGAATAAGAGAAGCAGCATCCATCTGCTTCTGCTTTTCGAATTTAATGTAAACATTCTTTTCATGTTTTTTGATTTTTATTTTTATTAGTTCAAATTATTCGTTTTCTTTCGTATTCATCAATTACAGATATACCCCTCCGCAATAACAAACAGTAAAGAGGTTCGTCTTCTTCATAGCGCCTCAACAGCCTGGCCGCCAAGACACGAGCTGCGCCAGTGACACACAAGTATGCCCCGCCCGGACCTGTTGCCCTAGCGGAACCAATCTCTTTGCGTCACCAACGGCATCGAGTAAATTTCCCTTCCGTCATAATCATACATTTTTAATAGTTCTTTAGTCCTTATACTGATAGGGCCAACAACAGCAAGCCTCTAGGAAAGAGGCGAGTGTAGTAGCCTATAATTCCTTGCAAAAATAAGGATAAAAAATCATTTTTACAAACAATTTTAAAAGGAACCTCTAAATCTACAACATTATTTAACCGAAAAAATCTTACAAAATTTCGCCTCTTTTAGCATAACGTACTGAAATATAGTTTATTAGAAAAACGGCCAAATCTCTTTCCTAGAGCATCGAGGGAAAGGTAATTTAACAATTCTTTATTCTTTTTTCTTAGTAAATGGTCGTTCTGCGCCTTGATGTAGGTGCGGGTGGTACGGCTGTTGGTGTGTCCCAGTGCCTGCGAGATGGTTTCCAGACTTACATCGCGCTGAAAAGCAAGGCTCGCCCACGTGCGACGCGGGGTGTACGAAGACAGGTGCTGCGTGAGGCCGGCCTTCCTGCCAAGCTGCGACAACTGCGCGTTGTAGGCTGCCAGCCGCGACTCGTACTCGACATAGGCAACGGCGGGGTCGGTGCTGCTCAGCAGCGGAAAGACATAGTCACCCTCTGCCGGGCTGTACTTGCGGATGATCTGCTGCATGCAGGGCTCGAGGTAGACGCTGACGCGCTGGCCCGTCTTGTGGCGGTAATACACCAGCGTGTTGCCCTCAATCTGCGACTTGCGCATGAACGCCACGTCGATGAACGGCATGCCCATGGCCGAGAGACTGAACAGGAACAGGTCGCGCGCCTTCTCCATGGGCGTGCCGGGAGCAATCTCTAAATCACGCAGGCAGCAGATGTCCTTGCGCTGGAGCACGGGCAGATGGGTACTGTCCACGCCGGTATAAACATGGGCGAAGGGCCGGTGGTCGCGAAGATGCATGCGGTCTACCACCTTATT
>DEJV01000033.1:0-77242 GCA_002353525.1 Prevotella sp. UBA2739 | reverse complement strand
GCGACGCGAAGGGGGAGCTCCGCGTTCTTCTGCCGCCTTTTAGGTGCGGCAGAAGAGCGCGGAGACGGGGTTGAGGACGTTAACGTTAACGATAACGGTAACTGGCCTGACGGACTCAAAGATGGCGATGATAACTGGCCTGACGGACTCGAAGATGGCGATGACAACTGGCCTGACGGGGTTGAGGACGGGGACAGGACTGTCACAGGGGACGGAGTCGTTTGTGGGGTTTGTGACGTGGTTGGGGTTGCTGCCTTTGCAGGTGTGCTGGCAGGGGCACCGTTCTTGACTAGCTTATAGCCAAAGAATGATAATACAGAATTTAAGTTCATCATGATGATACCTAATAAAATGAAATTATAACTTTAAAAACACTGTTCAATTACCTGTCGCAAGCGTAACGCCGCTATCATAATAACTACGGAAAACAAGGATTATTGCGTAAAACAAGAAATTTTATAAATGGAGGATGGAGAACGATCGGTAATTGATAATTGATAATTGACAATTGATAATTGGCCTCACGGCTTGAGGACTAGGACACAAATGTGAAGAGTGCCTTGAGCGTAGCGGGCACCCCCCTCCAGGGTGCAGGCCAGTGACATCCTACATCCGTAGGTGCTCGCTGCGCTCGTACCCACGGTTACTGAGCGGCGACCGCGTTGCGGTCTATCCTCAATTCTCAATTCTCAATCTTTAATTTAAATTCCTTAACGCATACGGTGATATGGAAAATTTTGATTATCTTTGCAACGACATGGAACAATACATACAAATAAGAGGGCAACTGGTGGACCTGACAACACCACGGGTGATGGGCATCCTGAACGTGACACCCGACTCATTCTATGAGGGAAGCAGGCAACAGACTGAGGCCGACATCGCCAGACGCGCCGACCAGATAGTGGAGGAAGGAGGCACGATGATTGACGTGGGAGCATTCTCCACACGACCAGACGCCACCTTCGTCAGCGAGGAGGAAGAGATGGAACGGCTGCGGACGGGACTGCGCATCGTGCGACGCTGTCAGCCGCAGGCCATCGTGTCGGTAGACACATTCCGGCCGATGGTGGCTCGCATGGCCGTAGAGGAGTATGGTGCCGACATCATCAACGACGTGAGCGAGGGCGGCGTGACGGGTATTGCCGGCAAACGGCTGACCGACAGCGACGGCAATGGCTCGAGCGAGGTGCCGGCGATGTTCGAGATGGTGGCACGACTAGGCGTACCCTATGTGCTGATGTCGGTACAACCGACGCTGGCCGACACGCTCATCAGCATGTCAATGAAGCTGCAGCAGTTGCGCGAGCTGGGCGTGAAGGACGTGGTGCTAGACCCTGGCTTCGGCTTCGGCAAGACGCTGGAGCAGAACTACCGGCTGCTGGGCGAACTGGACAAGTTGAAGGCGCTGGGCCTGCCCTTGCTGGTAGGGGTGTCGCGGAAGTCGATGATATATAAGGTGCTGGGCGGCACACCTGAGACAAGTCTCAACGGCACGACGGCGCTCCACGCCATCGCCCTGATGAAGGGCGCAAGCATCCTGAGGGTACACGACGTGAAAGAGGCCGTAGAGGCGGTTACTTTGTACGGGAACGTTAACGGGAACGGGAACGACAACGGGAACTGAAGGCTCAATCGAAAAAGGTATTCTCGCACCTTCGTACCCTCGATAGTCCGATAGCTCGATATTTCGATAGTTCGATATCTCGATATTACGACATTTCGATCATTCGCCCTTCGACAAGAAACAAAACAACGACAGATATGTTTGAATTTGGAATAAAAGACTTTATCGACATTGTGCTGGTGGCGGTGATGCTGTTCTACATCTACCGCGTAATGCGCGATTCACGGTCGCTGAATGTGTTCAGTGGCATATTGATATTCATCGTGGTGTGGCTGCTGGTGAGCCAGGTGCTGGAGATGCGCTTGCTGGGCAGCATCTTGGACAAGCTGGTGAGCGTGGGAGTGATTGCCCTCATCGTGCTGTTTCAGGAAGAAATCAGGAAGTTCCTCTATACGCTGGGCACTCACCGGCAGGTGAAGAACCTGATGAGCATCTTCGCCTCGCACAAGGAGAAGGAGGTGAAACGCGACAAAGAGACCATCATGCCCATCGTGATGGCTTGCATGAGCATGGCGAAAAACAAGGTGGGCGCCCTCATCGTGATAGAACGGCACACCCCGCTGAACAGCATCATGGAGACGGGCGACCGGATAGACGCTCTCATCAACCAACGGCTGATAGAGAACATCTTCTTTAAGAACTCGCCCCTGCACGACGGCGCCATGATCATTGCGGGCAAGCGCATCAAAGCGGCAGGCTGCATTCTGCCGGTGAGCCACGACCTGAACATACCGAAGGAGCTGGGACTGCGCCACCGTGCCGCCATGGGCATCTCGCAGGAGAGTGACGCCCTGGCCATTGTCGTTTCGGAGGAAACCGGCCGCATCTCGGCTGCCATCGGCGGACATTTCCACCTGCGCCTGTCGGCTGAACAACTGGAGAAATTCATTGCCCAGGAACTGGCAGACTGAGTGGGAGCCCCCTCCAACTCCCCCGAAGGGGGGAGAGAACTTATCCAATTGATAATTGAGAATTGAGAATTGAAGATTGAGGATGGAGAATTAGCCTAACGGACTGTATCAAGATGGGGATGGAGAATTCTGCTGTGTTCTCTGTGTGAATCCGTGGTGCAAGAAAACAATAGACATTGCAAATGAGAAGAAAAGACATACCACAAAGGGTTATCTGTTGGCTGGTCATCGTGACGGCCGCGCTGACAGTCAGCGCGCAGGGCACCGACATGGCGGCTAAAGACTACCATGCGTCGACGCTGAACATGCAGAAAGGACTGTCGAGCAACTCGATTACCGACATCATGGAAGACAGTTTCGGCTTTGTGTGGATAGCCTCTGACGTGGGCGGACTGGCCCGCTACGACGGTTATTCGCTGATGCAGCTGGGCGTGGGCACGCCGGGACTGTCGCTGCGCAGCAGCTCGTGCCACAATCTTTGCGAGGATAAGCACCACCGGCTGTGGATTGCCCTGGAAGAATGTACCGAGGTGTTGGACCTGACCACCATGACCCTGCTGTCGGCCAACGCCCTGACGAGCGATGCGAAGATTCAGCAACGGCTCAGCGGACTGCTGAACGACGGAGCGATGCGCACCTACTGCGACCACGAAGGCAAGATATGGCTGGTGACGCACAAGGAGGTGTGCTGTCTGCGTTTCGACACCGACGGAAAGGTGAGCGAGCTGCAGACCCTACCCTACCAGATACGACCCATCACCGTGAGCGCAGTCGACGTGGAGAAGAACGGTACCCTGTGGGCGTCGGTAGACGGCAGCATCTATCGCTATGCGCTGGGCAAGGGCCGGTTGGTGCGCAGCGAGGTGCCGGCAGTGCTGCGCGAGGCAGTGAGCCGCCGGTATGTCACCGACATGTTGCGGCAGGGCGATGCCCTGTGGGTAGGCACCAACATAGGACTGTTGCGCTACGACCTGAAACGGAATAGCGTTGAGAGCTATCAGAAAGGAACGGGCGAGAACGACCTGGCGCATAATTTCGTGACGAGTCTGGAGCTGTGGAATAATAGCGAACTGCTCGTGGGCACGTTGCTGGGCATACATATATATAAAGGTAAGGGCATTTTTGAACGGTGGGACAGCCGCAGCAGTGTGAACCCGCTGAACAGCGACTTCGTGCACTGCATGCTGGCCAGCCACGGACTGTTGTGGATTGGTACCGACAATGCCGGCGTGATGCGGCTGATACCGCGACAACTGACCCTGCGCAACTACGTGCACGACGCACTGCGGCCTACCAGTCTGTCGGCAGGATGCGTGAACGCGATGTACGTGCAGGACGACGGCACCCTGTGGGTGGGCACCGTGGAGGGAGGACTGAACCGACGGATGGCCGACGGCAGCACGTTTGAGCACTACACAACGGCCAACAGCCGACTAACCCACAACTCGGTATCGGCACTGACCGCCGACAAGCGCGGCCTGTTGTGGATAGGAACGTGGGGCGGCGGCATGTGCGTGCTGGACATGAACCACCCCAACGAGGTGTACCCCCTGAGCGTGCCACCCGAATATCAGGTGATTATCAACTATGTGGGGGCACTGGAATACGACGCGCTGAACAACGGACTGTGGATAGGCAGCAACGGCGGTATCTACTTCTATAACTTCGCCACCCGCCAGCTGGAAGAGCCCTACGAGGGATGCCGCGACGTGAGAGGCTGCATCGGATCGATTATCGACAAAGACGGCAACCTGTGGATGGGCTGTCTGACAGGTCTGCGAAAGATTGACCTGAAATCGGGCCGCAACGGCCGGCGCCCCTTCAAAGTGACTGCCATGGTACATAAGCTGGACAACCCCAAGAGCGGTATCATCGACAAGATTATCGCCTTCTGCCAGACTACCGACGGTACTTTATGGCTGGGCAGCAACGGCTACGGACTATACCGGCGAATGAAAAACGAGAAGGGCGAGACCATATTTAAATGCTACTCGATGGAAGACGGACTGCCCAACAACGCCGTGAAAGGCATTGTGGAAGGACGCGACGGCCACCTGTGGGTAGCTACCACCAACGGCATCTCGGAGTTGGACCCGAAGACAGAGATGTTTACCAACTACACCGAGGACGACGGTTTTGTGTCGTCGCAATTCTACTGGAACGCACTGGTGAGCGATCATCGCGGAAAGATATACGTGGCAGCTGACAAAGGACTGACCGAGCTGACCGACGGCAGGTCCAATAGCGTCTATACGGGACACCTGCGGTTCACCAGCCTGTATGTTGACCACCAGCAAGTGAACAGCGACGGCCACATACTCCACCAAGACATCAGCATTGCCAACGAGATTACACTGCACGAGAGCAACAAGTCGTTTGTCATCGAGTTCTCGTCGCTCACCTACGGTCATGAGCGGCAGGGAGTCTACTCCTACCGGCTGAAAGGATTCGACAAGCGATGGATACAGCTGGAGCCGGGCGAGCACTCGGTGAGCTTCACCCGTCTGCCACCGGGCGACTATACCCTGGAGGTGAAATATGCGTCGAGCCTGGCCACCGAAAGCCAGCGCATCAGCATCGACATCCATGTGGTGCCCTACTTCTGGAAGAGCTGGTGGTTTGTGTCGCTGATGCTCATCTTGCTGAGCATCCTGGGCGCCTACCTATACAAACGACGCATAGAGGTGCTGCGCAAGCGAGAGGCCGAGAAACTGATGAAGCCCCTGGAGAAGGTGTTGCGCGAGAGCGACAACCCCGAACAGCTGCAGATGCGCATACAGAGCATACTGGACAACCAACGGCGCTACCAGGAAAGCTCGGCCAAGAGTGTGCAGGCCGACACCGAGGAGGTGAAGCGCAAGTCGAAGACATTCATGGAGCGCGTGATGATTGTGATGGAGAAAAACTATATGAACTCCGACTTCGACGTGACACAGTTCTGTGAGCAGATGGGCATGAGCCGCAGCCTGCTGGCCAAGAAGCTGAACGAAGAGACGGGTCAGAGCACCGTACAGTTCATCCGCAATTACCGACTGGAGATTGCCCGGCAGTTGCTGAAAGAAGGGGGCACTAACCGCAACATTGCCGAGATAGCATTCAGCGTGGGCTTCAACGACCCTAAATATTTCACCCGCTGCTTCACAAAACTGTATGGCTCTAGCCCCTCGTCGATGTTCTGAGCCACCATCAGTAGCATCGCCAGCCAGCTGATTCATTACGGCCAATGATTTTCCGCAGGAAAGGCTGAATGGCAGAGCAAATGCCAAAAGAAGTGGACAAGGTGGAAAAATTGAATATGATTTCGTTTTATCCACCTAATATGACGTTTTGTCCACCTCCCTTATTATAATTATAAGTAATTTTGCTCAACTTTACCGAAAACATGACTAACAATCAATTTAACATACTAACTCTAATAAACAATTGCATTATGATCAAGAAAACATTCATTGCGCTCTTAGGTGTGATGGGAATGCTGTCTCTGTGTTCGTGCGAAGATTGGGGAAAGATGGATCCTCCAGCAGGAATTGACATCTATCCTACTCGTGCGAAGGTTGCGACGTATGATTTCAACGAAAGTGAAGACATCGCCGAACTTGAGTACATCACTTCTGTCGATGGGAGTGCAGTGTGCGAGGTCGTCATGGACGACTCGCTCAACAGCCGGGTCCTTCATATTGGTGAAGGAACTTTAGTAAGTGTTTTCAATGCGCTGTCGGTAGTAAAACTGCAAAACGGTGCAGGTTTTACATTCTGGCTGAGGACTCCCGAAGGAGTACCCCTCAACCCGATATTGAACGCCGGTGGCACGGAGATTCCACTTCCGTTGTCTGAACTCATGGCCGATGGCCGGTGGCATTTTGTGGCCATCCAGGTGAAAAAAGACGGTTATGACTATTATTGCGACGGCACGCTGATTACGACCGTCAGTGCAGACAACGCTGATTTGATAGAGCCCATCAACGTGGGTGATATCGTGTTAGGAAACACCAAGGGCGAATACTGGATTGACGATTTCTCGTTCATCCGTAACCAGATGACCCTGAAGGATGCCGCTCGTCCAAGTATTACACCAGCCAAGGTGAAGCTTCCTGACCCAGTTTATTTCAACGACTTCAACAGTGGAGCAGGCGACTGCAAGGTAATGGGCGGCGGTTCATTCCGCAGTGATGATGCTCCTGGCTTCAATAAGGTATTCCAAAATATCACAGGTGGCATGCGCGAGAATTATCTGCTGCTGCCCGAGCATGTGCTCTCTCATTCAGCCGAGTCGGAGAAGATGACCATTGGTGTTTGGGTGAACTCAGTAAATGCCGGTGCTTCTGGCGATTACATGTGGGCTCCTCTGTTCATGGCATACACGAAGGCTCCTGAGAATGGTGAGAACACCCTGCCAATGTTCGCCTGCCAGTATCGTGGTGTGCTTCAGGTGAACAACGACGGTTGGACAGACTATACCGATGCTCAGAACGTGAATGGTGCAAACAAGCTTTACCATGGCGATACCGACTGGCTCGCCGACAAGGGCTGGCACTATTACACAGCCGTGTTCGACGGTGAGAATGCCAAGGTTTACCTGGACGGCGTGCTCGTCAACGAGTGGAACATGGATGGTGTTAACAACACCCAGATGGGCCTCTTCCGCAAGGGTGCCGACCTGAAATATGTCTGTCTCGGTGGTAACCAGGCATGGAACTGGGCTGATAACGACCCAGGCTTCGCCTTCGATGACATTGTCATTTACAACGATGCTCTGAGCACCGCCCAGATTAAGAAGATTATCGATGACAAACCAACCAGCGGCAGTGGCATTATTCTGCCTACACCTGTGTTCTTCAGCGACTTCAGCAGCACAACTGGCCTGAAGATTGTCGGTGGCGGTTCGTATACCACTGATCCTGACAAGCACTTCGGCACTGTCTTCCAGAATATCACCGGAGGTATGCGTCAGAACTATCTGCTGCTGCCCGAGGATGCTCTCTCGCACTCTGCAGAGACCAACCAGATGTCTATTGGTGTATGGGTGAACGCTGCTAACGCCGGCGCTTCAACCGACTATATGTGGGCACCTCTGTTCATGGCTTATGCTTCAGCACCAAACAATGGCGAGAACACCTTCCCGATGTTCGCCTGCCAGTATCGTGGTGTGCTCCAGGTGAACAATGACGGATGGACCGACTACACCGATGCCCAGAACGTGGCAGGAGCCAACAAGCTCTACCATGCCGATACCGACTGGCTGGCCGACAAGGGCTGGCACTATTACACAGCCGTATTCGACGGTGAGAATGCCAAGGTTTACCTGGACGGTGTGCTTGCTAACGAATGGAACATGGATGGTACGAACAACACCCAGATGGGTCTCTTCCGCAAGGGTGCTGACCTGAAGTACATCTGTCTTGGTGGTAACCAGGCATGGAACTGGGGTGACAACGACCCAGGCTTCGCCTTCGACGACATCGCCATCTACGACATGGCTCTGTCTGAGACAGATATCCAGAACATCATCACCGTGAAGCACGGCGGCGGCGTTTCCGGTCCTCAGGCATATTATAGGAACACGTTCGACGATACATCTGACTTGCAGATTGTTGGTGGCGGTTCGTTCACCACTGACCCTGTACATGGAAAAGTGTTCCAGAATATCACTGGCGGCATGCGTCAGAACTACCTGTTGTTGCCTTCAGACCTGCTTTCTCACTCTGCCGAGACAGAGCAGTTCAGTATGTCTGTTTGGGTGAATGCCGCCAAGGCCGGTGCTTCTGGCGATTACATGTGGGCACCTCTCTTCATGGCTTATACAGCAGCGCCGAACAATGGTGAGAACACCCTCCCGATGTTCGCCTGCCAGTATCGTGGTGTGCTCCAGGTGAACAATGACGGATGGACCGACTACACCGATGCCCAGAACGTGGCAGGAGCCAACAAGCTTTACCATGGCGACACCGACTGGCTGGCCGACAAGCAATGGCATCTTTATACTGTAGTTTTGGACGGTGAGAATGCCAAGGTTTACCTGGACGGTGTGCTTGCTAACGAATGGAACATGGATGGCTCTAATAACACGCAGAAAGGTCTCTTCCGCAAAGGTGCCGATCTGAAGTATATCTGTCTGGGTGGTAACCAGGCATGGAACTGGGCTGATAATGACCCGGGCTTTGCCTTCGATGACATCCAGTGCTTCGATTTCGCTCTGAGTGAAGATGACATCAAAGCTATTTTGAGCCAGTATTAAACTATAAAAAAGCAAAAATATGAACAATAAGATATTCAGATTTTTCCTGCTCGCAGGGTTGATGCTCCTATCATTAGGGGCATTCGCCCAGAGCAAGGTTACTGGAAAGGTGACCGACTCCAAGGGTGAGGAAATCATTGGAGCAACGGTGTTCGAGGCAGGGACGAAAAACGGAACTGTCACCGACTTCGACGGTAACTTCAGTATTACGGTGGGGCCTAACGCCACACTCCGCATAACCTATGTAGGTTACCAGCCACTAGACGTGAAGGTGGACGGACGTACCACTATTAATATTACTCTGCATGAGAATGAGACATCACTGGAGGAAGTGGTGGTAGTAGGTTACGGACATCAGAAGAAAGAGAGTGTGATTGGTGCCATCTCGCAGGTGTCATCGAAAGACCTGCTTTCTACGCCGGCAGCTAACGTTTCTCAAGCCATTGCCGGTAAGATTCCTGGCGTTGTGACCTCTCAGGCTTCAGGTGCTCCTGGTGCTGACGACGCAAAGATCTACATTCGTGGTCGTGCCACATTCGCAGGCGACGCCCAGCCACTGATTCTCGTGGACGGTGTGGAGCGTGCTTTCTCGCAGATTGCCCCCGACGATATTGAGACCATCTCTGTGCTGAAGGATGCTTCGGCCACAGCCGTGTATGGTGTGCGTGGTGCTAACGGTGTGATGCTGATTACCACCAAGCGTGGTAAGGAGCAGAAGCCTGTTGTGAGCCTGACTGCCAACTTCCAGTATCAGAGCCCAACTCGTAAGGACACCTATCTTGATTCTTATGAGACCGTGAAACTGCTGAACGAGGCTTATGCGAACGACGGACTTGGCGAGGCTTACAGCCAGCATGATGTTGACATGTTCCAGCAGAGTGTGAACGGCCAGCTGTCGGGTGCCAATGCGCTGCTTTACCCGAATGTCGACTGGTATGACGAGGTGCTGAAGGGAAGTGCTCCCGCACAGCGTTACAATGCCAGCGTACGTGGTGGTACGAAGCGTATGCGCTATTATGCCTCTCTGGAATACTACAACCAGGGTTCACTTTTCAAGAACCTGAGTTCCGACAAATATGGCAACACCTCATCGATGGGTTACAACCGTTATGGTTTCCGTGCCAATGCCGACTTCTTCCTGACTAAGGACCTGACGTTCTCAGTGAACTTTGGTACTCGTTTCGAGGAGCGCCGAGGAGGTAATGCCACTGAGGCAGAAATCTTTACTGAGATGAACCATGCCCCAGGCTGGATTTATCCTGTTTCTTATCAAGTGCTGAATGGTGAGACCACCAAGACCCTTTGGGGAGGTAACGCCCAGTATCAGAACAACATCGTTGGCCGTCTGACAGACGGAGGTTATTATAAAGGTGTGAACACCATCAATGAGACCAACTTCATCTTCGACTATAAGATGGACTGGCTGACCCCAGGTCTCTCTGCAAAGGCTATGATGTCGTTCGACTATGAGAACTATCACAGAAACCGCTATACGCGTAACTTTGCCACATACGAGCCTGCAGAACGTTCTTCCTATGGCGATTCAAATTATCAGCAGATGGAAGCCTACCACAAGTACAATGCAGACACCAACCTGGCCAACGGCTATGATAAGTTTGCCCTGTATAAGCTCTACATGGAGGCCCAGCTGAACTACGCACGCGTATTTAATGAGGTTCACGATGTAACAGCAATGGTGCTGTACATGCAGAACGACTATCGTTACGACTCTAATCTGGCACAGCGCTATCAGGGTGTGGTAGGTCGTGTGACTTACGGTTACGACGAGCGTTACTATGCTGAGTTCAATGCCGGTTACAACGGTTCAGAGAACTTTGCCAAAGGAAAGCGTTTCGGATTCTTCCCATCGTTCTCTATCGGATGGCGTATCACCAACGAGAAGTTCATGGAGTCAACGAAAGACTGGTTGTCAAACCTGAAGATTCGTGCCAGCTACGGACAGGTAGGTAATGATGTATATCAGGTGAACGGTGTTCGCCAGCGCTTCCTCTATGAGCAGAAGTGGAGTCAGATTTCAAACGACTACTTCTTCGGAACAACCGGCAACACAGGTATCTTTGAGCAGCAGTATCCTAACTATGGCGTAACATGGGAGCGTGCCAACAAATACAACGTCGGTTTAGAGTTCAACCTCTTCAACAGCTTGATTACTGGTAACATCGACTACTTCTACGAGAAGCGTAACGACATTCTTACCGAGTATCTCACCCGTCCGCAATGGGTAGGTGTGACCATGGCTGCCGCTAACCTGGGTAAGACCAAGAACTCGGGTGTTGAAGTTGAATTGCACCACAATGGAACCATTGGTAAGGATCTGACTTACTCAGTAGGTTTCACATTCTCACACGCCAAGAACGAGATCATCTCGATGGACGAGCCTTCACTGAAGACTCATTATCGCATGCGTGAAGGACATGCCATCGGTCAGTACTTCGGACTGATTGCCGACGGTTTCGTCACAAGCGAGGACATTGCCAGCGGCAACCTGCCAAAGTCGACCTTCGCCATGAAGGACCTTCAGCCTGGTGATCTGAAATACCGCGACATGAACGGTGACGGATTCATTGACGACCGTGATGAGACCTTTATTGGTTACAGCGACGTTCCTGAGAATACCTATGCGCTGACGCTCGGTGCCAACTACAAAGGCTGGGGATTCAATGTCATGTTCCAGGGTGTTGACCACGTGAGCCGTTATTACGATGCAGAGGCTATGTTTGCCTTCATCAACGGTGGTAAGGTGAAAGAGCATCACCTGGATCGTTGGAATCCTGCTGTGAGCGATGCACAGAATCTTGCCAATGCAAAGTATCCGTTGCTGCACTATGCCGCTTACGGTGATCACAACCAGCGCCTCAACTCATTCTTCCTGAAAAATGGTTCATTCTTCCGCGTGAAGAACATCGAATTGAGTTACACACTGCCCACCGACATCATCAAGCATGTGGGTCTGAGCCAGTGCCGTCTGTACATCAATGCCAACAACCTGATTACATGGGATCACCTGAACGACCTGACTGACCCGGAGAGTAACGGTTCTAACCTTTATCCTATCTGTAAGACAGTCAACTTCGGCGTGAACGTGACATTCTAATGAGTACACATTATATATAATATAAGAAACTATGAAGAAATCTATTATATTCGCATCAATGGCACTGGCCTCTGCGCTGGTTCTCACTTCATGTGGCGACTTCCTCGACAAAGAGCCGAGTAACGAGTTGACGAAGGAGAAGACATTCAGCGGCTGGAGGAATGCGCAGCAGTTCCACTGGGACACTTACAACTTCCTGCTTCACGGTGCCTTGCGTATTGGCAACTCATGGCTGGATGCAGCCACTGATTTGTCTGAGTGCGCGATTCCTACTGGTGGTACTCGTACCACGTTCAATATTGGTAACTATTATGGCGGTGGCGGTGCTGCCGAGCTCACATCTGTATGGGAGAGCCGCTATCGTGGCGTCCGTAAGTGCAACATGACCTTGCAGCAGATTGACAGCGTGGCAAAGCCCACCGACGAAACTGAGGAACTGTTTGCTGCTGAGAAGGCCCAGGTAAAGAGCGAGGCTCGTTTCTTCCGTGCCTATTTCCACTGGGAGTTGTTCCTCCGCTATGGTCCTGTGCCCATCATCACAGAAGTGCTCGACCCGAACGGCGACCTGTTGTCTAACTACACCACTCGTCCTTCCACTCGTGAGTACATCAACTTCATCCTTAGCGAGCTGAACGAATGTGGCAATGGAATGCTGAGCTATGAAGAGTCTACCGAGTCTTCACGTGCCGGCCGTCTGAACCCTGCCGTACCTGCAGCCTTGAAATGTCGCGTGCTGCTCTATATGGCCAGCCCCCGCTACGCTTCTGAGAGCGGTGTGACATGGCAGCAGGCAGCTGATGCAGCCCAGGCTTTCATCGACACTTATGGTGGCAACTACAGCCTTTACTCGAAAGCTGGAAACACGAATGAGCAGAATTACTATTATGCCCTCATCCGTACTCCATACACCGGTGAGAACACTGAGACTATTTTCTACCGCAACGATCCCACCATCGGCTGGAGTGGCATTCAGAATGACACACCTATCGGTGAAGGTGGTAATGGAGGTAACTGTCCTTCACAGAACCTTGTTGACATGTACGACATGATCGACGGCTCTGCTCCTTTCACCAGTTATGACGTAACAGGTGCTCCTGTCTACAACGGCTTGAATCCCACTGTCAATGCAGAAAGCGGATACAGCGACGCTACCATGTGGTCGAATCGTGACCCACGTCTGGCAGCCACCGTTCTTTATCACGGCTCTGTCTGGAACAACCGTACCATTGACGTGATTGCCGGACATGCCGACAACATGACTGGTAATGCCAACGCCACACCGACAGGCTATTACATGCGTAAGTATATTCCTGAGACGATTCTTGCCTCTAACCATGGTGGTACAGCTCATCGCCTGTGGACTATCATCCGCTATGCTGAGATTCTGCTCAACTATGCCGAGGCCCTCAACGAGGTAAGCTTCGAGAGTAACAGAGCTAAGATATGCAGTCTTCTCGACCAGGTGCGCCATCGCGCAGGCATCACGGGTAGTGTGGCCGACCGCGCCGACCTGAACTCTCAGTCGGCAATGCGTAACTTCATCCATAAGGAGCGTACCATTGAGTTCGCATTCGAGGAGCATCGTCCTTGGGATGTACGTCGCTGGAATTGCGCCAAGGAGGCTCTCTCACGTCCTATCTACGGCATCAATGTGGCTTCAAACGGAACCATCACCCGTAAGGTAGCTCAGCAGCGCGTGTTCGAAGACCGTATGTACCTCTATCCAATTCCCGAAGGTGAAGTCTGGAAGACTAACATTGAGAACAATGCAGGTTGGTAATCCCTAAAATGAATTATGACGATTATGAATAATAGTATCTATAAAATATCCAAGTGTCTGCTGATTGGCGCATTGATGGGGATATCCCTCTCAGCTGCTGCACAGACAGCCCGCGAGGTCAAGGGCCGCGTGGTGAATGCAGACGGAAAACCTATTGCCGGAGCTGTGGTGAACGTGGCCGAGGACAATAAGATTGTGCTGACAGACGACAACGGTGTCTTCACGCTGAAAGGTGCCAGACCAGACGACGACATCTGTGCTGCCGCTTTCGGCTATGAGAATGCCGTAGTGAAATTCGATCCGAATGTATCTTCATTTGTCATCACGCTGCAAGATGAGCTTCAGCCGATGGAGAAGGAGATGCCTATCGCATTCAGCTCAAAGAAAGAGAAGTATATGACCGAGAGCCGCTCGGTTGTGAAAGGTACAGAGTTGCAACGTTATCCTATAACGGTGCTCCAGAATGCCTTCAACTCTACCTTAACTGGTGTTGAGACCTATGAGTGGTCGTCAGAGCCAGGATGGACAGAGACTCAGATGTACATCCGCGGTATCCGCACGATGAACAACAAGGCTCGTAATCCGCTGATTATCGTTGACAACGTAGAGCGTGACCTCTCCTTCCTCGATGCCTTCCCCATTGAGAACATCACCGTGCTGAAAGATGCTGCTGCCACAGCCATCTACGGTATGCGCGGTGCCAATGGTGCCATCCTTGTTACCACAAAGCGTGGTGAAAAAGGTAAGACCATGATCGACTTCACTCAGGAAGTTGGTTTCCAGACACTGACAGACAAGATGGAGAATCAAAACTCGTACAATATGGCACTGACCCAGAACCGTGTGAAGTATCTGAACGGTCAGGATCCTCTTTGGAGCGAAGAGCAGATTGCCGAGTACAAATTCGTTTCTGAAGGTGGCAAATATGCCGACGACGACATCCGCCGTTACAAGTATTTCAACACCAACTGGTTCGACCAGCTCTATCGCGAGGCTGCTCCTGTATACAAGACCAACCTGCAGCTCTCGGGTGGTAACGAGATGGCCCGCTACTTCGTCAGCTTCTCTTACCTCCGTCAGGAAGGTATGTGGAACAGCACAGCTACCAGCTGGAACGACCACTTCTCTACCGACCACACGCTGAACCGTTGGAACTTGCGTTCAAACATCGACATCAATGTCAACAAGTATCTGACCGTTGGCCTCGACCTGGGTGGACGTATTGACAACATCTCTCAGTCGCTTACATCGGTGTTCGACCTCACCACTTTCGGTGCTGTGGAGGCTACCCCAATGGCTCCTGTATTCAACCCCGACGGATCGGTCTATTCTACCGGTGCTTACTCTGGTTCTGCTCGTAACCCGATCAACCAGATGGCTTCTGGCGGTCGCAACAAGAACCGTCGCCGTAACCTCTATTCTACGTTGAATGTGACTGGCGACCTGGGTGCCATCACACCGGGACTGAAGACCAATCTGACAATCTCGTTCGATGCCTTCGACGTGTTTATGTCAACACAGACATGTACTTATGACGCTTTCACCTACGACTACAACAATCCTGATGTACAGAATGTGGAGGACTTCAAGTACACACGTACCAACACCTACGCTGAGTTGAGCAACCCCACCGCTTCAGAGCGTGCCAACAGTTACAACATCAACTTCAACTATGGTTTCTCTTACGACCGCAACTTCGGCAAGCACCATGTGGATGCACGCGCATTCATCCGTACTTATCAGAACCGTGTGAACACACTCGACTCTGAGAACCACGCACCTGCCGGACTGTCGTCTCGTCGTAATCTCTCGTGGAACGGTTATGCCAACTACGTCTTCGACGACCGTTATATCCTCAATGCAAGCATCAGCCGCATGGGTAACGACAACTATGCTCCTGAGGATCGTTGGGATACATTCTGGGGCGTTGGCGCAGGCTGGATTCTGAGCAACGAGAAATTCCTGAAGGCCGACTGGCTTGACCTTGCCAAGATTCGTGCCAGCTATGGTAAGACCGGACAGAGCGAAACCACATCTGCCGACACTGGCCGTTATCCTTATCAGTCTACCTTCGGTTCTGCTACAGGTTATGCCTTCGGTACCAACGCTACAAACGTAGCAGGTATGGCTGAGACACTGGCTGGTAACACCAACAACAAGTGGGAAATCTCTAAGATGGTCAACATCGGTGCCGACTGGCGCTTATGGCGTGGCAGACTCTATGGTTCTGTCGACTACTTCAAGGAGTGGCGTTCGAACATTCTGATCGACCGTAACACCATTCCTGCAGGTATCGGTATCAGTGTGGCTCAAGACTCTTATGGTAAGGTGGAGAGCTGGGGCGTTGAGGCCATCCTCGGCCATCAGAACCGCATTGGCGACTTCAAGTACAATATCGAGGCCAGCATCTCGTGGAACACCAACCGCATCACCGAAATGGACGAGTTGGAGCCCAACGTGGAATGGCAGCGCAAGACTGGCAAGCGCATCTTCGAGCAGACCTCTGTGCAGGCTCTGTATGAGAGCGTGTTCAATGGAACCGTCGGTGGATGGAACCAGTATCAGTTTGTACAGTGGGCTTCAGACCCTGCTCTGATCGCTGTTTCTCAGGAAGACGCTGTTGCCCATCCCGAGAAGTATCCTTACAACACAGCTTCTGCAGGAAACCAGGCATTAGGCACAGCCGTCTTCAAAGACCTGAATGGTGACCGCCAGATCGACTCTAACGATATGATTCCGATGGGCTACACCATTATCCCTGAGATTACACCAAACCTCTCGATCAGTGCTGAGTACAAAGGCTTCGACCTGAAAGTTGTGGCTACAGCTTATCTGAACCGCAGCGTCTTCATCTCGCCGGCAGCATCGTTCTCTGGTTGGTCGAACATGTCCACTCACGAGGGTGTGAACTTCTGGGGTTACTATACTGACGATCCCACCGATCCACGCAACGTGAACGCTAAGTACCCACGTCCTGTTTGGGGTGGTTACAATGCCATTGACTCTGACCGTGGTACAGGCACCTATCAGAACGATATTTGGATCATGAACGGAAACTATCTGTCTCTGCGCAACATCGAATTGGGTTACAACCTTCCTCTGAAGCTTATCTCTAAGGCCCGTATGACCAAGTGCCGCATCTATTTGTCAGGTTACAACCTGAAGAACTGGAGCCAGCTGCCAAAGGGTATGGATCCGGAGAAACCTATGAGCTACTGCTGGTGGTATCCAAAGACCCGTATCTTCAACATTGGTGTAAACATTGGATTCTAAACAATTGACAAATATGAAAAAGAATATTATATTATCCACTTTGGTGTTTGCCCTGGCAGGAATCACAACCTCCTGCTCTGACTTCCTCGAAAAGGAGGTTGACCTCACTCAGCAGGCTGACAACATCTTCAGCGACTACGACAACACGCGAGGTTTCCTGGCTAACATCTATACTTATCTGCCCGATGCCTTCCATGGATATACAGACGGACAGTATCTGAATGCCTCAAAGGACGCTATGACCGATAACGCCGTCTCTTACTGGGATGTGCACTATTATCATCAGGTTCACAACGATGCCTTCGATGCCATCAACCACTATTTTGCCAAGTATTATTATGAGCTGGACACAAAAGGCATCCGTGCCTGCAACCAGTTCCTGAAAAATGCACGTGTAGACGTGATTGGTAATGCCGACAAGAGTGGCGATGACAACCGTCTGGGCGACCGCTGGCTTGCTGAGGCCCGCGCCATTCGTGCCATTCTCACTTTCGACATGGCTTGCTGGTTCGGTCCCACACCTATCTTCGTCACCGAAGATGGCGGCCCATACATCATGAATACCTCAGACCCCATGCCTGACCGCAAGTCTTTTGCTGAGGTGGTTGACTGGGTGGTTTCCGAGTGTGATGCCATTAAAGATGCTCTCCCATTCCGCTATGCTAACGAGGATGAGAACTGGGGCCGCGTGAACGGTGCTGCCGTTCTTGCCCTGAAGAGCCGTGCATTGCTTTACAAAGCTTCTCCTCTGAACAATCCTACCAACGACAAGTCATGGTGGTCGGCTGCTGCAAGCGCTGCTGATGAGTTCGTTGCTCGCAACAATGCGCTGGGAGCACGTGCCTACAAGCTCTACAGCACAGGACATCCTGAGAGCGACTACTACGATTGCTTCGTTTCTGAGCCTACACTGAACAATGAGTATATCTTCTCTCGTTCGGTTTGGAACACCGACGCCCTTGAGTGGTCTTGCTCACCCTGCGGTTTCGCTGGTAGCAACCAGGCCTATGGACGTACCAATCCTACTCAGAACCTGGTGGATGCTTATGAGACGATCAACGGACTGCCCATCGACAAAGATCCTACTTACGACGAGCAGAATCCTTATGCCAACCGCGACCCGCGTCTGGAGCAGACCATCCTGCACCACGGTTCTATCTGGGGTGACAAGACCAACGGCGAGGAGCGTGCCATCGATGTATGCCAGACTGGTATCGACTATGCCGAGCTTCACGGAGGTACCGTAACAGGTTACTATCCCAAGAAGTTTGTCAACAAGATGTCATTCAAGAGCCCGTCTTCTTATCGTCATGCCTGCCCCATCTTCCGCTATGGTGAGATCCTTCTCAACGGTGCCGAGGCTTATGCTGGTGCTGGCAACGCACAGAAGGCAATGGACTATGTGAATCAGGTTCGCGCCCGTGTAGGCATGCCTCCTTACAGTGGCCTGTCGGGTGACGCTTTGATGGAGCGTATCCAGAACGAGCGTCGTATTGAACTCGTATTCGAGGATCACCGTTACTTCGACGAGCGCCGTTGGAAGCTCTTCGAGGGAAAGAGTGCAAGCAGCGAGACATCTCTGCCCATGTACAAACAGGTATACAACCTCTATGGTGTTACTCCTGACAGTTCGCCCAACGACGACGGAACCTTCTCTGGCTCTTACAGCTACAACAAGAGTCTGAAAGATCCTGTCCGTGCGTTCCGCTCACCGAAGAACTATTATTTCCCCATCCCCGACGATGAGGTGAAGGCTATATCGAATTGGAATCAGAACCCAGGCTGGGAGCTGACCACCAAGAGCGACGACCAACAGCCAGACAATACGACTGGTGAGTAAGAAACCCTAAAGAATGGAGTTGGAGGCATGGCATGCCATGCTTTCAGCTCCTTTCCTATTTAAAAGTAATAATGAATAATTTTGTGGCCTTGTAACAAAGGTGCAATCTATGAATGATATCGCAATGAAATATTTTAAGAATCTTATTACTACACTTTTTTGTTTGCTTTTCGTTGCTGTCCTGTTCTCATGTGGTGGCAGTGATCCTGACCCAGATGATCAGCCATCAACAGCTACAGTAACGATTTCAACACCTGTAATATCGGAGATTACATCTTCTTCTGCCGTTGCCGAGGCCACGGTCTCTACTTCCACAGGTGTGCAGGCAAAAGGCTTTTGCTATTCCACATCGTCTAGCCCTACCATCGACGGAAAGACGGTTACGGCAACAACAAACAGAATGTCGTCGACACTCGGTAATTTGGAACCAAGTACCACCTATTATGTCCGTGGATTTGCCAAAACGAGTAACGGCACTGTTTATTCTGCTGAAACGTCTTTCGCCACTACGGAGAAAGTATCTGAATTGGATGCGTGGGTAGCTCCAAGCTATGTCGACGATTACCGTGCAATCTCAGATTGGTCAAAGCGTAACCAGTGGAACTTGGCAAATGTACATGACCCATCGGTAGTACTGGCCGAAGACGGTTATTACTACATGTATCAGACCGATGCTTCTTTTGGTAATGCACATGCAGCTGGTGGTCATTTCCACGGCCGCCGCTCAAAAGACTTAGTCAATTGGGAATACTTAGGAGGCACGATGTCTACCCCACCAGCATGGATTAAGACAAAACTAAATGAAATACGTGCAAAACAGGGGCTTCCTGCTATCGACAACCCTGTTTATGGCTGTTGGGCGCCTTGTGTGCGTAAGGTAAGAAATGGTCTTTACCGTATGTACTATGCTATTGTTGTTGATAACTATATTAAATCAGGCAAGCAGAACAATGCAGCTAATTTTGATAATTCATGGACAGAACGTGCCTTTATCGGATTAATGGAAACATCTGACCCTGCTTCCAATAAATGGGAAGACAAAGGCTATGTCATTTGTTCATCATCAGACAAAGGTAAGGATGGATGGTCTCGTAGTAGCACCAATGACTGGAATGCCTATTTCTATTTCAATGCTATTGATCCAACATATGTCATTACACCTGAAGGTGAGCATTGGCTGATATACGGTTCCTGGCATAGTGGCTTTGCTGCCGTTCAGCTGAATCCTGAAACGGGTAAAACGCTGAAAGAGTTAGGTGACCCTTGGGCTACTTCGGCTGCAGGATTAGCAACAAATGGCTATGGTAAGCGTATTTGGACGCGAGGCAATAGTCGTTGGCAAGGTTCTGAAGCTCCCGAAATCGTATATCATGATGGCTATTACTATCTGTTTATGGCCTATGACGGATTGGACGTTCCTTACAATACCCGTGTGATGCGCTCGAAAACTATAGATGGTACATACACAGGCAATGAGACAGTTTTGACACACCCATATAAGTTCTCTGCAGGATATGGTTGGGTTGGTATCAGCCATTGTGCCGTTTTCGATGATGGAAATGGAAATTGGTTCTACGCATCTCAAGGAAGATTCCCTGTTAATTCTACATCTCAACCAGACTGGGCTCCAAATGCGATTATGTTAGGACATATTCGTTCTATTCAATGGACAAAGGATGGCTGGCCTGTAGTAATGCCAGAACGCTATGCTGCAGTTCCTAAAGTCCCCATCACAAAAGACGAAATAGCCGGAACTTGGGAGCACATCGATCTTGGATATAAGTATGGTGAGCAAAAAACGTCAACTAACATGGAGTTTGCTTCTGATGGTAATATTACATCAGGTGTATGGAAAGGTGGGAAATGGAGTTTTGATGCTTCTACCAACACGCTTACAGCCAATGGCGTTGAGCTAAAGGTACAGAGAGAATGTGATTGGGAAAGCTCACCGCGAAGACATACTATTGTGTATGCTGGCATCAATGGTGCAAAATCTTATTGGGGTAAGAAGAAATAGCATGGAAAAAGCTATTTCCCTATAGCATTTATTTAATGAATAAGGAGCTGTTGAGTGACAAAGCTCAAAGCTCCTTATTTTCATAAAAAACAAACTTAAAACATGTACCACTAAAAGCTAAACTATTCATCAATGACAAGATTTATTCTTATTGCATTCTTCATCTCTTTTTCCATGGTTACCAGCGCACAGAAAACCACCGACAAGCCCATGGTGCACGACCCCGTGCTGGCTTATGAGAACGGCACCTACTATATGTTCTCTACCGGACATGGCATCCAGCAGATGACTTCCACCGACCTGAAGACGTGGACCATTGTGCGCGAACCGCTTATCAAAGAGATTCCCGCCTGGACACACGACAGCGTGCCTGGCTTCAAAAACCATGTGTGGGCACCCGACATCATCTACCACAACAACCGCTGGTGGGTGGCCTACTCATGTTCCACCTTCGGCAAGAACGGCTCGGCCATCGGACTGATGAGCAATGTGACGCTCGACGGCCGTTATCCCTGGCGCGACGACGGCTGCATCATCTGCTCGCACGAGAAGAAAGACCAGTGGAACGCCATCGATCCCAACTTCATCATCGACGAGGAGGGCACAGCCTGGATGACCTACGGCTCGTTCTGGGACGGCATTCAGCTCATCCGCCTCGACCAAAACATGCACGCAGCCACAGAGCCTGTCACCATTGCCCGCCGCTACGCTCCGGGATTCAAGCCCTCAGAGCCCAATCCCACCTCTAAGTTCGCCGGCACCAACGCCATCGAGGCTCCGTTCATCTATCATCACAACGGCTGGTACTACCTGTTTGTGTCGTGGGATTATTGCTGCCGCGGCATGAAGAGCAACTATCGGGTGGCTGTGGGGCGCAGTCGTCAGGTTGCCGGTCCCTACCTCGACCGCACAGGTAAACCTATGACCGAAGGTGGCGGCACGCTCGTCATCGAGGGTGACAAGAAAGCCTTCGAGGCTATCGGCCACAATTCGGCATACCGCTTTCAGGGGCAAGACTATTACTTCTCGCATGGTTATAGCATCGCCGAAAAGGGCATGTCGATACTGGTGAAGCGCAAAATCAACTGGACACGCGACGGATGGCCTGTATTGAAGAAGCAGTGAACAGTTTTACAGTGAACAGTTTACAGTGAATAGTTTATGGTGAATAGTTTACAGCGAACGGTTTACTGAGAATATTTTGCCCATCATGACACTTATTCCATAGATTTTCACTATCTTTGCACGGAATACAAGGATAGTGAAAATCTTTTTTATTATGAGTATCAAAGAAATATATCAGCTCTATCAGCAGCACCCCTGCATCACCACCGACAGCCGCGACTGTCCTGAGGGCAGCATCTTCCTCGCATTGAAAGGCGAGTCGTTCGATGGCAATCAGTTTGCACTGTCGGCATTGGAGAAAGGTTGTGCTTATGCTATAGTAGATAACCCGTCAGTAGTTGCCCAAGCAGCACCATCGGCAGCAGAAAAGCTGATACTTGTCAGCGACACCCTGCAAACCTATAAAGACCTGGCACGTGAGCACCGCCGCCAGTTCCATATTCCCGTGATTGGCATTACCGGCACCAACGGCAAAACCACCACCAAAGAACTGATTGCCACCGTGCTGCAAGAACAGTACAATGTGCTCTTCACACAGGGCAACTTCAACAACGATGTGGGTGTGCCCAAGACGCTCTTCCGTCTGGACAGCAGCCACGAGATAGCCGTCGTTGAGATGGGAGCCAGTCATCCGGGCGACATCAAGACGCTTGTCGAGACGGCCGAGCCTACCTGCGGCCTGATTACCAATGTGGGACGGGCCCATCTGCAAGGCTTCGGCAGCTTTGAGGGAGTGAAGAAGACCAAAGGCGAGCTCTACGACTTCTTGCGCCGCAAGATGGAGGCAAGCGGTTTCGAGGAGGGCATGATCTTTATCAATGCCGACGACGCCGACTTGCAGCAAATGGCCGACGAGCGCGGCCTCATCCTGCAGTCGGCCTATGGCACGGGTGCTTCCGACGATATCATCGTGAAAGGAGAAGTGGTGTCGTGTGCGCCTTTCCTTCACTTCAACTGGTACATACACGACGAGGAAGAGGGCGACTCTGCCCCCATGTTGGTGAAAACACACCTTATTGGCGACTACAACATCTACAACATGTTGGCTGCCATTACCGTAGGCTTGTACTTCGACATTGACGCTGAAAAAATCAACCATGCCCTGCAAAACTATGTGCCCAGCAACAACCGTTCGCAACTGGATGTGACCGAGAAGAACCAGCTGATTGTGGATGCCTACAACGCCAATCCCTCGAGCATGCGTGTGGCCATTCACAACTTCCAGCAAATGCAAGTCAGTCCGAAGATGGCTATCTTGGGCGATATGCGCGAACTGGGCGAGGTTTCTGCCGAAGAGCATCAGCGCATTGCCGACATGCTGGCCGACTGCAAGTTCGACCAGGTGTGGCTGGTGGGCGACGAGTTTGCACACACCCAATCGGCCTTCCGCAAGTTCCATGATGCCGAAGAAGTGAAGGCTGCCCTCCGCGAAGAGCAACCCCAGGGATACTACATCCTCATCAAAGGCAGCAACAGCATGCGGCTCTATCAGTTGCCCGAGCTATTGTAAGACAGTAGAGTGATAGCGAGTTGCCTAAGTTATAGTAAGTTGGCAGCGCTATTATAGCGAGCAACAGTGTATACCTGTGCGTCTTATGTCTTTTTTTTTAGGATGACGTGGGAAAAAGTGTCTACTGTTGCAGCATAACGCGAATGAAAGTGTCTATAGAAGTCAGTACCAAAATCACTACCAAATTTTGGTACTGACAGTACCAAGCGTTGGTAGGCAGGCTACCAAGCGTTGGTAGGCAGGCTACCAAGCTTTGGTACTGAGGCTACCAAATACTGGTAGTGTGGCTACCAACGAGTGGAACGCATAAGAGTATGTAGTTTAACGATTATGGTTGACTACTTTTGGTCTTCATTGTAAGTTTGGTTGACTTGGGTTAGAACTTATTTTTATTGTAGGTTTACTATACCTGATCCTTATTTTTAATAGTTGTTGTTTAGTTGAACGCACAGTACAAAGCATCTGTACTCACAGTACAAAGCATCTGTACGCACGCTACAAAGCATCTGTACGCACAGGATACAAAGTGGGGGCATACAAAAGGCATTAGTCTAAAGTGCTCTTCAACTGACTTTACTTTATGATTTGATGACGTTTCTCATCTCACTTGATAGGCACAAAAAAAAGAATCCCGCAGAATCCGTAAAGGAATTCCGCGGGACAGGAATTGGAAGGGGGAAGGTGGTACCTCCAGGAATCGAACCGGGGACACACGGATTTTCAGTCCGATGCTCTACCAACTGAGCTAAGGCACCATGTTTCTTTTTGCGGGTGCAAAGGTAATACTTTTAATTGATAAATGACGATGGATAATTAATAAAATGACAATCTCGAGTGTTAAAAAAACATAACCACTATGGAATTGTCAATTTTCAATAGCCAATTATCAATTAAAAACCGTACCTTTGCACTCGCTTTTCAGAAGCAATCGGGATGTAGCGCAGTTGGTAGCGCACTACGTTCGGGACGTAGGGGTCGGGCGTTCGAGTCGCCTCATCCCGACATTGAGAAATAAAATCAATATCATTCAGAGAGGTTTGGGAGTATACGCCCCATACCTCTTTTTGCTTTTAAACAACCAGCCTATGAAAAAAGTAATTGTTTTGTTGTTCATTGCCGCCTGCTATTTGGGAAGCCTGTCACCATGCAAAGCGTGCACTTCAGTGCTCATCTCGGGCAAAATCACCCCCGATGGGCGCCCCATTCTGTTCAAACACCGCGATGCAGCCTCAGGGATGCAAAACCTGCCATTGCTTATTCAGGGCGAGCGATACAGATATCTGGCCTTGGTCAACGCCTCTGACCTGGGCGAGAAGAGCGCCTGGGGCGGACACAACGAGGCAGGATTTGCCATTATCAACACGGCAGCCTACAACCTAAACGGACCAGAGGGTATCGACTCGAACGGCGACGGCGCACTGATGAAACGGGCACTGGAGATTTGTGCCACGCTGGAAGATTTCGAAACGCTGCTCGACACCCTGCCCCACCCCAGGGACTTGAACTCAAACTTCGGCGTGATAGACGCCAAGGGAGGTTGCGCATACTATGAAACGGGCAACCAAAGATATGTGAAATTCGACGTGAACGACAGCTCGGTAGCGCCCAAAGGATATCTGATGCGTACCAACTTCGGCACGACAGGTGCCCCGACACTGCGTACGGGCGCTGAGCGCTATGCCGCTATCACCGAGCTGATGGAGAACGCGGAGAAAAGAGGCGACATCAACAGCGACTACCTGCTGACACACATCTCACGCTATCTGAAGCACGGACTGACCCACATCGACCTGAACAACATGATGCCTGAGAACGGCGACAAGGTGGTGATGTTCCCCTTCCGCGACTTTATTCCGCGCTACACCTCAACGGCAACCATGCTCATACAGGGTGTGCTTCCCACCGAGCCAGCCTCGAAGATGGTGTGCTGGACCATTGCAGGCTACCCGCTCACCACGGTTGCCATGCCCCTGATGATACTCCCGTCGGGCAAGCTGCCAGCAGTATTGCAACCCACTGACAACCGCTGCTCGTGGCTTTGCAACAAGAGTCTGGAGCTGAAAGCCCGCCTGTTCTGCGAAGACATGGGCAACGGGCACGACTACATCAACCTGGCCGCACTGATAAACCGCCAGAACACGGGCATCTTGCAGCGCATACTGCCACTGGAACAAGTGGTGCTAACCTTCGGCAACGAGGCGGTCGACAAGATGCGCACGAAGAAAAAAGCCGATAAGGAGATGGAGAAATTCTACGACTGGGTAGATGAGTTTCTTACTAAAGAATATGCCAAACTGTTTTAGGAAAGAGGGAAGAGTGAACAGTTAAGAGTTAAGAGTGAATAGTTAAGAGTGAACAGTGAAAAGGTGAACTATTAGTACACCACATAAGGTTCTAGACGCTTAATAGCCTGCGGGGTAAAGTCTTTCAACAGCTTTAAATCCTGCAGGCTTTTTAACGGCCCTTTCAGACGACGGTAATCCACAATGGCCCGCGCACGGAAATAGCCCACGTAAGGGTGTTTCTTCAGTTCGTTGAGCGTAGCTGTATTGATGTGTATTTTCCGAAGGTTCTCGTTGGGAATGACGAAGTAAGTGAGCGACGACTCGGGGAAATCCTCAATCTCGAGCAGTTGGTGGATATCGTAGAATCCGCCTAGCCGCTGCCTATACTGCACAATTTTGCGGGCGAAATGCGAGCCTATGCCAGGCACTTTCTTCAGCATATTCGTGTCGGCAGCATTCACCGCAACGCGCTCCAGCGGTTTTATCTTGACGGGCGACTTGATGGTATCGCGCTCTACGGCGGGCTCATAATTATACATCGTGGATGCTGCCAGATAATCTTCCGAGATGTGTATATAAGGCTCCAGCTCTTTATACTGCTTACGGGTAAGCCCGTAAAGGCGCGCAAAGTCCTGCGGTCGACGGTATACGCCCCCTGCAGCCCTGTATTTATAGATATTAGCCACCTGCCACTCTTGCAACCCCAAGCCCAGCAACACAGAGCTGTCGGCCGTGTTAGGATCGAATGCCACCAGATGTTTCTCGACTTTCGACTGTTGCGCATACTGATAATGCCGCTGCTGATAACGACGATAGGGCCGGCGTTGCCACTGTTGCCGCTGTTCCATCTGCCGGGTGATGGCCAGCGAGTCGGCTTCAGACAGCGACGTATGGGTGTTGTTGTTGCCTAGAAACCAGAAAAAGAACAATGCCAAGGCCAGCAGGAGAAACACAATGAGCAACACCTGACGGTCGGATTTGGTAAAGTAAAAGAATTCTTTCAGTTTCATATCGCAAAAGGTTTCTCATAGGAAGCAGCCCCTGGAGCATCTTTCTCAGATAATTCCCAACTGATGCAGGAAAACCATGAAGATGAAAAGAGGACAGATATACCTCACTGCAAACAGATAAGCCTTGAAGAGTGTGCCCCGAAGAGAGCCATTGTTCGTAAACTCATCGTAGACAATCTGACGGGGAACAAACCATCCCACCAACAAACACGTAAGGAAGGCTCCCAGCGGCAGCATGTAATGGGCTGTAAGCTGATCGCAGAAATTAAGGATGTCGAGCCCCAAAAGGCGCAGACTGGGACAGGCACCCATAGAGAGCGAACAGAACACCGCAATGATGCTGCACACAATGGTGAGCACCCATGCCGAACGCTGCCGCGGCGCCTCCAACTCCTCGTGAAAGAAAGCCGTGCCAATCTCGTGCATCGAGATGGTCGACGTCAGTGCCGCAAACACCAACAGCGCATAGAACATAATGGAGATGAGCTGGCCTGCCAGGGGCATAGCACTGAAAGCCTGCTGAAAGACATTGGGCAGAGTGATGAAGATGAGCGACGGACCTGCGTCGGGGGTGATACCCACCGAGAAGGCAGCGGGAAAAATCATCAGTCCGGCAAGAATAGCTATCATGGTGTCAAGCAGCGCTATCTGAACGGCCGACCGTGCGAGGTTGGTCTGACGAGTAAAGTAAGAAGCATAGGTGCACAGGCATGCCGTTCCCAGACTCAATGAGAAGAAAGCCTGTCCTAGTGCCTCGAGGAACACGCTGCCGCTAAGCTTCGAGAAGTCGGGCCACAACAAGAACTCAATGCCCTTGTATGCCCCGGGCAGTAGGCACGAGGCCACCACGATAATGAGCAGCAACACCAGCAAAATGGGCATCAGCACTTTGGAGGCGCGCTCAATGCCATTGCGCACGCCACGCACCACCACCAGATGGGTGAGCAAGATGAAGGCTATGGCCCAAAGACACGGCTTGAGCGGATGAGAGGAGAACTCACGGAAGTAATTCACCACATAGTCGGCATCGCCATTGAGACTCCCCATGAGCGACGCGAAAAGATACTGCATGCACCATCCTGCCACTACGGCATAGAAGCCCAGGATGATGGTCGAGGTAAGGATGCCCAGATAGCCTACGAGTTTCCACCATTTGCTGCCTGTCAACTGTCCATAGGCTCTTGCGGCATTGGACGCTCCGCGACGGCCTACGATAAACTCGCTGATCATGCCCGGAACACCCAGCATAAAAATACAAACGAAATAAACCAGGATAAAGGCTGCACCGCCATTATGCCCCGTCATATAAGGGAAACGCCAAATGTTGCCCAGCCCCACTGCCGATCCTGCAGTAGCCAGAATGATGCCTAGCTTGGTGGCAAAATGTCCTCTTTGTGTTGCCATTTTAAATGATATTCAACTGATGTAGGAAGATGAGAAGGATGCAGATGGGGCACACATATCGGATGCAGAACAAATAGACATGAAAGAATCTGCCGCGCATGGTGCCGAAATTGGTGTACTCGTCGCGCACCAACTTCTTTGGAACATACCACCCTACAAACAAACAGGTAAGGAAACCACCAATGGGGAGCATAATCTGGCCCGTCACAAAGTCGAACACATCGAATAATGGTTTGCCAAAGAGCTGCAGGCCGTCGAACCGGCCCAGCGACAACGAGCAGAACGCTCCGATGATGATACAAGAAACGGTGACCAGCCAGGCTCCGCGATTGCGGGTGATGTGAAGCTCCTCACTGAAGAATGCCGTACTGACCTCATGAAGCGAGATGAGTGAGGTGAGGGCAGCCAACGACAAGAGTCCATAGAAGAGCAACGAAATGATGTATCCGATGACAGGCATGCCCGAGAAAGCCTCGTTGAACACATTGGGCAATGTGATGAAGATGAGCGAAGGACCGCTATCAGGATTTACACCCACCGAGAAGGCTGCCGGGAAAATCATCAGTCCGGCCAGGATTGCCACCAGACAGTCGATCACGCCAATCTGAACAGCCGAACTCGTAAGGTTGGTTTGCCTGCTGAAATAAGAAGCATAGGTGCAAAGGCATCCCATCGCAATACTCATAGAGTAGAACGACTGCCCCAAAGCACCCAGAAAGACATCTTTGTTGACCTTCGAAAAATCAGGATAGAAGAGAAACTCGATACCATCGGCAGCTCCGGGCAGCATGCACGAGGCCACCACGATGACTAATAATAATATAAATAAGGTGGGCATGAGCATTTTTGATGCCCGTTCGATGCCACGCTCCACTCCATGGGACACCACATAATGGGTCGTCAGAAGAATGACAACCGTCCAGAAAATAGGCTTAAAGGGGTCTTGCGAGAACGACTGGAAGTAAGTCTTGATATATTCAGGATCGCCGTTCAACTGTCCCACCACCGAGGCATAGATATACTGAAGGCACCAGCCCGATACCACAGCATAATAGCTGGTGATAAGGTATCCTGCCAATACACCCAAATAACCCACCAGGGCCCAAGGGGTTCCGTTGGCCAGTTTACGATAGGCGCGCGCGGTATTGGTCTGTGCACTGCGGCCAATAATGAACTCGTTGATCATGCAAGGGATGCCTAAGAGCAACACACACAACACATAAATCAAAATAAAAGCTGCGCCCCCATTTTGTCCTGTCATATAGGGGAAACGCCACACATTGCCCAAACCGACAGCCGAACCTGCCGTGGCAAGGATTACCCCCAGCTTACTTCCAAAATTAGCCCTTTCACTCATACCTATTTCCTTGTTTATACAGAAATCTCAAACCTCCGCCCCAGATTTACACGGAGAAACACGCGCCTCGGTTTTACACGTAAAAATTGTCAATTATCAATTGTCAATTATCAATTACCTATATTCCTCAGGCATTGTATCTCGCCAGAGGATATAAGGACATGAAATCAGGGCAGAATTGCGAAAACGCCGGTCGTCAGTAACTTCGGGTCCTATGAAAGAAGGCTTCTCGAACGGTTCGTCCTCATAGCTCAATTCTACCTCGGCAACGACCAGTCCCTCATTGTCACCATGGAACTCGTCCACCTCAAACACATGTTTCCCACTATGCACCAAATAGCGCGTCTTATCCACAAATCCTCCCTTACAAAGTTTCAGCAGCTCATTGGCATCGGCTACAGGTATTTCCTGCTCAAACTCATAACGGGTGAGTCCGTTATTATACGAACGGCTCTTGATGGTGAGATACGCCTTGTCGTCGCGCAAACGAATGCGCACGGTAGCATTCTCGGCAGGAATATAGCCCTGCTTGATGTTACTGAATGAAAAGGCGGCTTCCCGATAGTTGCCGCCTTTTTTCCGAACCAGGAATTTTCGTTCAATTTCCAGTCCACTCATGGTGGTTAAGCCATGCTAATTGTTAAATAGACCAGATAGAGAACAGCCAGTCCTACGAGGATTCCGAAAATCCAATTGACTACGCTTTTTCCTTGCTGTTCTTGTTTTTTCTGGTAAGCTTCACGCTTTGCATTTAATTTTTTCTTGCTCATAGTGATTTATTATTAAAGTTTATACTATCTTTTTTACTAGGAGTTTCTAGGGTTATCTAGGATTTCCTAGGATTTTCTAGGTTTTCCTAGACTTTCTTAGTTCTTCCCAAAAACCTATTCCTCATCCGTCACCGGGAACTCCATCAAATAGGCCTTGATAAACCCATCAATCTTTCCGTCCATCACGCCATCCACGTCGGATGTCTGATAGTTGGTGCGATGGTCTTTCACCCTTCGGTCGTCGAACACATAAGAGCGTATCTGCGAGCCCCATTCAATTTTCTTCTTGCCCGCTTCAATCTTAGCCTGAGCCTCAAGGCGCTTCTTCATTGCACGGTCGTAGAGCTGCGATTTCAGCAGGAGCAGTGCCTTTTCTTTGTTCTTGGGCTGGTCGCGCGTCTCTGTATTCTCAATCAGTATCTCTTCTTCCTCACCCGTATCGGGATCGGTATACCAATAGCGCAGGCGCACACCCGACTCCACCTTGTTCACATTCTGTCCTCCAGCACCGCTACTACGGAATGTATCCCACGAGAGTTTAGCCGGGTCGACATACACTTCGATGGTATCATCAACCAAAGGCGACACGAAAACAGAGGCGAAAGAAGTCATACGTTTCCCTTGTGCATTAAAAGGACTGACACGCACCAGACGGTGCACGCCATTCTCACTTTTCAGGTATCCGTAGGCATATTCGCCACCTTCAATCTCCATGGTGACGCTCTTGATGCCGGCCTCATCGCCATCTTGCAGGTTGGAGATGCTCACCTTGTGTCCATGAGCCTCAGCCCAGCGCATATACATGCGCATCAGCATGGATGCCCAGTCCTGGCTTTCGGTGCCTCCCGCACCCGAATTGATTTTCAGCACACAGTCCATCGGGTCTTCCTTCTGCCGCAACATGTTCTTGAGTTCCAGATCCTCGATTGCCGCAATGGCTTTACGATAGTCTTCGTCGACCTCTTCCTCGGTCACCATTTCCTCATGGTAGAAGTCAAAAGCCAACTGCAACTCGTCGGCCATTGTTCGTACTTCCTGATAGCCGTCGAGCCATTTTTTGATAGCCTTTACCTTTTTCATTTGTTCTTCGGCACGCTTACGGTCCTCCCAAAAGTCGGGAGCCTGTGTGCGAAGATCCTCCTCTTCATATTCTATTTTCTTCCTGTCGATGTCAAGATAGCGATGCAGGGCCTCAGCACGCTCCATCACATCTTTCAATTGGTCTTGAGTGATCATTTTGTTTCTTTACTCCTCGTACATTTTTTCTATTACTGCCGCATAATTTTTGCTCAAAATCTGACGGCGTATTTTCAGTGTGTTTGTCAACTCGCCCTTCTCCATAGTAAAGGGATGGGGCAAGAGCGTGAAGCGCTTAATCTGCTCATAGCTTGCCAACTGCTGCTGCAGGGTGTCTATGCGCTCGCGAATCATCTTATTGACTTTCTCGTTTTGGCAAAGTTCCTCACGACTGCCAAACGATATGTTATTGTCTTTGGCATAATCCTCAAGCATGTGGAAATCGGGCACGATGAGTGCCGAGACGAACTTGCGCTCGTCGGCA
Source organism: Prevotella sp. UBA2739 (assembly GCA_002353525.1). Lineage (GTDB taxonomy): Bacteria > Bacteroidota > Bacteroidia > Bacteroidales > Bacteroidaceae > Prevotella. The sequence goes on along the minus strand of DEJV01000033.1, from coordinate 45,422 downwards.
ATAATGGCAATCTGCTCTACGAACTTATCTACCAGCAACTTCGACTCAATCATCTGCGGAGCGATATATTTGCCATTAGAGGTCTTGAAGAGGTCTTTGATGCGTTCCTTCAGGAACAGTTCGCCATCTTTCAGATAGCCGGCATCGCCCGTGTGGAAGAATCCGTCGGCATCGAAAGCCTGCTCATTCAGCGCGTCGCGCTTGTAATAGCCTTTTGTGATGGTCGGGCCTTTCAGCAACACCTCGTCGTTCTCGCCAATCTTTATTTCGATTCCCTCGATAGGACGTCCTACCGAACCCACCGTAAACGGCTCGCCCAAATGGTCGCAGCTGACGGTGGCCAGGCTCTCAGTAAGACCATACCCCACAATCATGTTGATGCCCACTGAATGGACGAACTCCTCTACCTCCTCAGACACGGCAGCGCCAGCTGTGGGGAAGAAATGCGCATCCTCAAGACCCAGTTGCTTCTTAATCAGGCTGAAAAGCGTTTTCTCATACATCTTATACTCCATGTGCAGAGGCAGTAGCGGACGCTTGCCCCGGCTCAGATATTCAATGTTATGCTTCCGGCCTACTGCCAGTGCCTTCTTAAACAACTTCCGTTCTACGGCGTTGGCATTGTCGATTTTCTCTTTTACGCCTACCAGCACCTTCTCCCAGAAACGAGGCACGGAACTCATACACGTGGGATGGGTCTCGCGCATGCTCTGCTGCACTTCCTTCGGATAGGTATTGACAATCAGTTCTGCTCCTTCCGTAAGACAGAGAATCATCCAACCCCGTTCGAAAACATGCGTAAAGGGAAGGAAATTCATGATGCGGTCTTTCTCGCCGACTGGCACACACTTGTTATTTGCCTCAAAAGCAGCATGATATTGTCCGTAAGTCAGTATCACTCCCTTCGAGTCGCCTGTGGTTCCACTGGTATAAAGGATATTGGCAATATCGTCGAAACTAGCCTGCTTGTAGAGCTCTTCCACCTCCGACTGGCGCGGAAGTCCCTCACCTAGTTTGAGGAAATCGTCGAAAAAGATAGTGTTGGGGTCATTGGGGTTGATGCGCACACTACTGTCAAACACAATAATGCGCTCGAGCGTCGGACAGAGTGGGAATATGCGGTGTGCCTTATCGTATTGTTCCTGCTCTCCAACAAACAAGAATCTGATATTTGCATCGCCTATCATAAACTGCACTTGCTGTTCACTACTGGTGGCATAGAAGGGTATGGTGACCGCCCGAATGCCGAAAGCGCCAAAGTCTGTATAGAGATACTGCACCGTGTTTTGCGAGAATACACCAATATTCTCCTGCACTTTCACGCCCATGTTGAGCATGGCATTCGACACAACTTTCACCACTTGAGAGAATTCATTCCAAGTGGCTTTCTTCCACTTTAGACTACCAAAGTCGCGATAGTTGAGCACGACTTTCTCTCCATACTTCTTTGCCTGCTCGTGAATGAGCACCGACATGTGACAATTGTTCTGCATAAGCCTTTAAGATATTCTCACATGCAAAGATAATGCAATTTGTGAAAAAAACAAAATAAATTCATCCATTTATCAAGAAAAATATTACTTTTGTTACTAAATATGGAAGAGATACGATATACTCACGATGCTGTTGAGCTGCTCAAGCAACTCATTGCAACACCTTCGGTAAGCCGCGAGGAGCAGCAAGCCGCCGACTTGCTCGTACGTACTGCCAACGAATGGGGCCTTACCTGCCAACGGGAGGGCAACAACGTATGGATGCTCCATCCGCATTTCGACGAGCAGCGCCCCACCCTGCTGCTCAATGCGCATATCGACACCGTCAAACCGGTAAGTTCATGGACGCGTGATCCTTTCGCACCAACCATCGAGGGCGACACACTCTACGGACTGGGAGCCAACGACTGCGGTGGCGGACTTGTGTCATTACTGCAGGTGTTTCGCATCATGGCAGACCGACCCTGCGATTACAACCTTGTCTATCTGGCATCGGCCGAAGAGGAAGTGTCGGGGAAAGACGGCATCAGCCGCGTGCTTCCCCTAATTCCACACATCGACGTGGCCATCGTGGGTGAGCCCACAGGCATGCAGCCAGCCATTGCCGAGCGCGGATTGATGGTCATCGACGGATATGCCTACGGACAATCAGGGCATGCTGCCCGCAATGAGGGCATCAATGCCATCTATGAGGCACTCGACGACCTGGTGTGGCTGCGCGATCATCGGTTCCGCCGCTCCAGCAAACTGTTGGGTCCCACGAAGATGAGCGTCACCGTGGTAGAGGCCGGCACACAACACAATGTGGTACCCGACCGGCTGCACTTTGTGATTGACGTGCGCACCAACGAGTATTACCATAATGAGTATGTGTTTGAGTTTCTTCGCCGCCACATGAAAAAATGCGAGCTCAAAGCGCGCTCGTTCCGGTTGCACAGCTCAGCCATTGCCGAAGACCATCCGCTTGTAGAACGCTGCAAACAGATGGGCATGCAACCTTTCGGATCTCCTACGCTGAGCGACCAAGCCCTGATGTCGTTCCCATCGTTCAAACTGGGTCCTGGCGACTCGGCCCGCTCGCATGCAGCCAATGAATTTATCCGTATCTCAGAAATCGAAAACGCTATCCATACTTATGTCAGTCTGCTAAGTACTACCGACTCACATAAATAGGCATCTAGCGCCCTAACCACGCCTCGGGATTCAGTTTGTCCGTACCACGGCGCAATTGGAACTGAAGCACATTACCGGCACCGACAGCCCCCAAGGACTGACGTGCACTGACGTGTTGTCCTTTCGACACATTGCATGACCGCAAATTACAATATACAGAGATGTAACGACCATGACGCACCATGACCACCATCATTCCACCGAAACTAAATACGGCACTGACCTCACCATCGAACACAGCACGAGCCTGTGCCCCAGCCTGGCCCTGAATGTTTACACCTTTATTATCGAGCGTAATATTGCGCAATCCTTCCACATGATACTGTCCGTAGTGGCTCACAATACGGTATTTACCGGTAATAGGTATGGGCAACCGCCCTTTATTATTTTCAAATCCGCCACTCAGTTTACGGTCGGCCGATGAGAACATCACTTCATCATTCGACTGTTTCTTTGCTTCCGAAATCTCTTTCTCATGCCGGCTGCGGTCCACCTCGGCTTTGCGCTCGGCCGCCTTACGATTGGCCTCGGCCTCACGGGCTAACTGCTCGGCACGCTCTTTGGCAGCCGCATCGGCTTTCGACACCTCACGGGCGGCAGCCTTCAGACGGGCTTCCTCTTTACGGGCTTCCTCTATTCTACGGGCATTCTCGCGGGCGGCAGCCTCGGCAGCAGCCTTCTTACGCGCCAGTTCCTCCTCCCGTTTTTTCTTGGCGGCAGCAGCCTCGGCAGCCTTTCGCTTCGCTTCGGCCTCAGCACGAGCCTTGGCCTTAGCCACCTCTATAGCTACCAGCCGGTCGATTTCGGCATTCAGTTCGGCATCTTTCTTCTTCTGGTCGTCAATCACAGCCTGTATGGTTTTCTGCTGTTTCTGCAGGGTGTTCACCATTTTCTGCTGTTCGTTCTGCTGTCCTTCCAGTTCTGCCTGTTCTTTCTTCCCTTTGTTCAGCAGAGTGTTTTTCTGTCCTCGCACCTGCTTCAGCTGTTTCTGTTTCTCGTCAATCTGCTGCTGCTTTGCCTTCACCAATTCTCCCTGTGCTTTCTGATAGGATGCGTACTCGCGCACGAAACGCATGCGGCGATACATCTGCGACAGGTTGTCGGCACTGAAGATAAACATCAGCTGGTCTTGTATGTTGCGGTGACGGGCCATATAGCGCATCGACCTCACATACTTGGCCTTACGGTCTTTCAGCTGTTCCTCAAGGGTGTTGAGCTGCGTCTTCAGCAGTTCAATGTTACCGTCGATGTGTCGGATGTCACTTTGAATGGTGTCGATGGTTTTCTTTCTTGTGGTAATCTCAGAGTTGATAACCAGCAAGTCGCTCAGTCGTTTCTTCACATCAGCCTTGTTGGCATTCAGCAGGCGTTGTTGCTCCTTGATTTTCTTTTGGATGGCAGCCCGTTGGTTTTGCAGCCCTTTGATATTCTCGTTTGTATAGACAGGAGTTTTCTGTTTCCTTTTTGTCGTAGTTCTCTTCGTCGTGGTTTTATTGGTGGCACCTTTCTTATTGGCCGCAGTCTTTCCTTTCACGGTGCTTGTCGACCGTTTCTTTGCCGTCGTCGTGGCAGTTTTCTTCTGCGTGGCAGCAGCCGTTGCTTTCTTTTTCTGCGCCGACTGTCGGGTTTGGGCAGAAAACGAAAGGGCACACAAGAGTGCTACAAACAAAATGGCCAGTTTTCTCATCACAGGTTCATCAGTATTTTAAGAACGTCGTCAACGCTCACTTGCTTATATTTCTTCGAGATCTCCGTGCGCGTTTCCCAGTCGCTATTTGCCGAGGGATTATTCAGCGAGATGTTCAGGTTCATGCTCTTGGCCTTGCCTTTGATAGCCGTGGTGTTCATGCCAATGCCCAGTTTAGCGGGGAACTGTCCCATGCCCAGCGGCTTGAAGTCATCGTACTTCACGGTGAGCTTGGTATTTCCAGCCGTTTTGGTTCCATAAGCAACAGCCACATCCTTAATCCTTCCCGTCAAATTATCGGCATTCCACACATATTCCATATTGCCGTCGCTCATAGTAATGGGGGTTGAAGAAGCCTGACCGAAGTTCACATTCAGTTTCTTCAGCGCTGCATCGGTCAGTTTCGTATATCCCGGCACGGTCAGTTCGTTCCAGAAAAGTGCCTGCAGCGAACAGAATGTCAACCCGTGGCGCTTGAGGAAGTCCACTTGGTTGTAGTCGGCTTTGAAGTACTGTTTGTGCAGACGGTCCATGATGAGCACATAGTCTTTGGTAAACTCCAGGCGTCCCACCTCACTACCCAGCAAGGGTATTTGCACGTGAATGCGGATGACGTCGTCTTTCTTCATGCGGATAACACCCGGCACGGTGATATCTTTCGAGCCACTCTGGATGTTCAGACTGATTCTCGACGACACATATTCGCTGCCACAGGCAGTGGCGGCCACGCGATGCAGAAAATCCATGCGCTGTAACTCTGCTTGCTGGGCTGCGCTCACCTTGGGCGTTTCTGGTTTCTGCACCTGAGTAGTAGCCCCAGACGAGGCATCCACTGCGGGCTTCTTTTCTTGCACGACAGCCTTCTTTGTACCACAGGCAGCCAGCATCAGTATGCCGGCCATCATCATGGTCTTTATAATTACCTTTTTCATTGTTATCATCTCGTTACTAATTTTTTACTTACTGGTTACTGCTCACTGAGAACAGCTTGTCACTTCGCCAAGTATTTCCTGAGCCTTATTTTACGGATCAGAACCTTACTGGAGTTTCCTTTATTGAGCGATTGCTGCCAATAGTCAACGGCTTTGTCTATCTCGTTGTTGCGGGCATAGATGTCGCCGCCATGTTCGAGCAACACAACACTTGCGGTCGAGTCGTTCTTGATGGCTTGGTCGATATATATTTTCGCCTCAGCATATCTCCCCTGCATGAAGAGAATCCATGCATAGGTGTCGAGATAGGTGCTGTTTTCGGGTTCAGCTTTCACGGTGCGGTAGCTCATCTGCTCCGCTTTTGACAGGTCTTTGTTCTCCTCACTCAAGTAGTAGGCATAGTTGTTCAGGCAGCCCAGGTTGTCGTCCTTGTATTGCAGACAACTGTCGTAGGCAGCGTATGCCTCACTGGCAAGGCCTTTTTCATGCAGAATGTCGCCCATGATGGCATAAAAGTCTGATGCGATGTCGCGGTTCGACTGCTCGTTGATGACACTGGTGCCCTTGCGGAAGGTGGCCAAAGCCTCGTCGCGCATATCTTTCTGCGAGTATGCCAGTCCCAGGAAATAGTAGAATGCCATCTCCTCAGGGTTGTATTGCAGAGCGGTTTTCGAGAGGTCGATAATGCGGTCGAAGTCTTTCGTATCCCAAATGTGCTGCAACAGTTGGATGCGGGCTCCTGCATTATCGGGCGCTATCTCGAGTACGCGCTCCAGAGCCTGGCAGATAGTATCACTGGGCATTTTCTTCAGACTCATATAGGCCGCACAGAGTTCTGCCATGTCACTGTTGGTCTGTTTCTGCGACAAGATGCGGCGAAACATTGCCAGCACCTGCGTCGAGTCGCCTCCCTGACGTTCGTTATCCTGCACCACCTGGCGCATCAGCGTCACCTTGGTGTCTACAGGAGTTTTGTCGCTGGCCAAGATTTTCTCTTTCATCACACTGGCGATGGAATCCTGTCCCTCAGCCTGATAATAGTCCATCAGCGACATCTGCGCCAAGGTGTTTTCAGGTTCCTCACTCAGCACATATTGATATTCCTGATAGGCAGCCTCTTTCTGGCCGTTCTGCAACAGCCAGTTACCCATCATCACACGGTAGTTCATGTCGTAGGGATGCTTCTGGGCGAGGTTTTTCAGTTCAGCCAATGCCTCTTTCTGCTTACCTTGCTGCTCGTAGACGTTCATGCGGGCCAGGCTGAGTCGCTCGCTGGCACCATCAACCATCTCAATACGACTGAGCGTGGAGAGCATCTTCGGGTAGTCTTTCTTGTGCTCATACAGACGGAACAGCATGCTCAGCACGTCTGAGCGGTCTTTGTTTTGTCCGTAGAGACTTTCGTAGCTCTCAATGGCATCGTCGATGCGGTTCTCGTTGATGTACACCTCGGCCAGCCGCTCCATATAGGTATTGTTGGCAGGGCTCAGTTCGGCTGCTTTCTTGAAATATTTCACCGTCAGCGAGTCTTGGTCCAGCGCGCCATAATAACCTGCCAATGCAAAATAGACCTCAGCGGCATTGGGGTCAATCGTCAGACAGTGACGGTACAGGTCGAAAGCAGCATCGAAGTTCTCTTTTTGTTGTTGGGTGATGGCTTCCAGATAAAAGTATTTGAAGCGCAGCTCATCGTTATGGCTAAGGGGTGACGGGTGTTGGGTGATGGGTGTTGACAGGTTACGACGATGGGTTGCGTCCGTCTGACGGCCGCAACTCACGAGCACCAAGGCCAGCATGACTGCGGCCCATGTTCTCACACTGAAAAGAATCTTATTACTCAATTTCTTATCCACTCTACACTTGTCACTTCTCACTTGTCTCTTGCCACTTCATTTAACGCCCGTATGCCCGTAGCCGCCCTCGCCGCGCTCTGTCTGGTCGAGTTCCTCAACGATGACGAATTCGCCTTGCTCATGACGGGCTATCACCATTTGGGCAATGCGCTCACCGTCATTCACCACAAAGTCTTCTTGCGACAAATTAATCAGGCAAACACCTACCTCACCGCGATAGTCGGCGTCGATGGTACCTGGTGTGTTCAGCACCGTGATGCCATGCTTCAGAGCCAGTCCGCTACGTGGCCGCACTTGTGCCTCATATCCTGGCGGCAGGGCAATAAACAATCCCGTCTTAATGAGTTTGCGCTCCAGAGGATGCAACACCACAGGTTCGTCGAGGTTGGCCCGCAGGTCCATGCCTGCGCTTAGCGGGGTGGCGTATGCAGGCAACTGTTGATGCCCGCGGTTCACAACTTTTATTTCTACCATGGGTTTTTATGTTTAATTTTGCATGCAAAGATAAATATAATTTCCTATTCTCACAAACTACCCACCATGTTTTATGAAAAATTATTATCAGGAAAAGTCTATATCCCTATCTGTTGTTCTCACCTCTGAGTTGAAAAATCAACATTTCGCCGATTTCAACGCTCCAAAATTTTGCGTTTCGCCCACTTATGCGTATCTTTGTCCCCATGAACTGGCAACAACTGATATCCAACAAACGGCTCGGACAGGAGCAACGGCACGCCGAGCGACATGACGACCGTAGTGAATTCAAACGCGACTACGACAGGTTGATATTCTCGGCTCCCTTCCGCCGACTGCAAAACAAGACGCAGGTATTCCCACTGCCGGGCAGCATCTTCGTGCACAACCGCCTCACCCACTCGCTGGAGGTGGCCAGCGTAGGCCGCTCGCTGGGCGACGATGTGGCACACGAACTGACGAAACGCCACGAGGAACTGCGCGAGACACTATTCGAGCAGATTGGCAGCATCGTCTCTGCAGCTTGTCTGGCCCACGACCTGGGCAATCCGCCGTTCGGCCATTCGGGTGAGAAGGCCATACAGGCATACTTCACCGAAGGCGATGGCGCAAGCCTCAGGAAACAAGTCAGCGAACAGTTCTGGGACGACATCACCCACTTTGAGGGCAATGCCAATGCTTTCCGCATCCTCACCCATCGTTTCAAGGGACGCAGGGATGGAGGTTTTGTCATGACTTATTCCACATTAGCCAGCATTGTGAAATACCCCTACTCATCATCGGCTGCCAGCAAGAAAGGTAAGTTTGGGTTCTTTTCCACCGAACAGCAAACTTATCAGAAAATTGCCGATGAAATGGGACTTATTTGCCTGTCACAGCCTGGCGAGCCTTTACGCTATGCCCGCCACCCGCTCGTATATCTTGTCGAGGCAGCCGACGATATCTGCTATGAGATCATGGACATCGAGGACTCGCATAAGTTGAAGATTCTTACCTACGAGGAGACCGCCCACTTGTTGCTTCAATTCTTTGATGAGGACACACAGCATCGCATTCAGCAACGTATCATCGACGAGGGCATTACCGACAACAACGAAAAGGTGATCTACATGCGGGCAAGTGTCATCGGACTGTTGGAGCATGAGTGCGTGAAAGCTTTTGTCGATCACGAGCACGACATTCTGAACGGGAAATTCAAAGGCAGCCTGATTGAGCATATCAGCGAGCGGCCTTGTCAGGCTTATCGCGCCTGCAGTGATGTAAGCATAAGGAAGATTTACAACAGCAAACCTGTTCTCGATGTGGAACTCTCGGGTTATAAAATCATAGAAACACTCATGGACAGCCTCATCCAGGCTGCCGTCTATCCCGAAAAGTTCCATTCCAAGCAACTCATCGGCCGTGTGAGTAGCCAATATCATATCGACTCACCTGACCTAGAAACGCGCATCATGGCCATGATCGACTATATCAGCGGCATGACCGATGTCTATGCGCTGGACATCTACCAGAAAATCAACGGTATCTCCTTGCCGATTGTTTGATAACGCACGTTATCCAAGTTTCGGAGGTACGATTTTGCGAGGGGCCGATTTCCCGAGAGTGCGAAGGTACGGAGGTACGAGGGTGCGAGATTAGTATCGCCCGCTGAGATCTTTAGTACTGCAACAGACGAAGGAAAGAGTATTCTCGTACCCTCGCACCTTCGTACCTCCGCACCTTCGAAACCTCAATAAACGTTATTCCTCCCAATAGAGCACGGCGCCATTGCGACGGGCAGGATCGGCACCTGTGAAGTCCATTGAGTAAGGACTGCCCGTGGTGGGACTCTTACCTATATATTTATGCGTGCGCATGGACATGAGCATGAACTCATGGTTCAGATAGTCTTGCCACATGAACACCTCTGCCTTGTCTGCATCATTAGTAAGACGCACATCACCGGCAATACCGAATCCCGACACAAACACATAGCGGCCATCGGCACATTGCAGACTCACCTTGCCTTGTCCTTTGTCAATAAGACGGAAACGAGTCTGCACCGACTTATCGTTTTTGTTGGTATCATAAATCAGTCCGTGCTCTAACGCAATCATCGGCTTGCCTGTAGCCCGGTTGATGATGCGGAAGGGCTTTCCGTAGGGGATATTCTTGCTGCGGTCGGCCATCGGCTCCTCCACAGTGAAATTGTCAAATTCTGCATAGCCGCCGTTCTTTCCGTTCTTGTTGAAGGCAAACAGAGCGTGGCGCGAGCCCTGGAAGGAGATGAGCTGATAGCTGAGTGGCATCTCGCGCCCCAGTTGCTTGTAGTTAGTGCCATCGAGCGAGTATTCGTAGTGGGCGCGGTCGTGGTCGAAGTCGCCCACCATGCGCAGCCACACCTTATGGATGGAGCCTTTGGCGGTGTCGATGCCCAGCGTCACGGTGTCGTTGATGGCCTGTTCGAAGCACCGCAGCAGGGGCTCATTGCCCTCCATCACAATGCCTATCCATGAGCAAGGCACATTGATATTGCCCAGTCCGGCCACGTCGCCGTCCTTCATGCCCTTGATATAAAGCTCAACAGTAGCGATGCTCTGCGGACCGATGACGCGTTGTGTCAGCGTATTGCGGGCCCACATCAGCTGTTCGGCAGGCATAGACTGCAGGCGCAGACGACCCTTCTTCAAGCTCCATTTCTTGTCGTCGGGGTTGTGGTTCCATTGCCACACGCGGCCCAGCGTCTTTCCATTGAAGTTCTCGCTGCGCTCATAAGGGGCGTAGGGTTGTTGCTGTGATACAGCAACGGACTGCACGTTGGGCTTCAGCCAAGTGCGCGGTGCACGTCCGAGGTTGCCCTCCAGTCCCAGCATGGGCCATCCGTCTTTCCATGTGATAGGTGCCAACGTGACGGTGCGGCCGATGGAGTGGAAGTCCATCATGAGCAGTGCCCACCATTGTCCGCTCTGGTCCTGTACGATACCACCCTGATGGATGTTGGTGCAGGCAGTGGCATCTTTGTCGATGGGTGGAATGCCGAACTTGGTACCGTCGTGTCCGATGCGATATTTCTCACCACGTGGCACCTGTGTAAGCGATGCGGCATGATAGCCAAAGGTCTCGTCGGCAGTGATGGTAACGGTCTCATACGGTCCCCATATGCTCTTCGAGCGCGAGCAGAGCGTGCGGCCGTTGGGCTTATAGTCGGTGGAGATGAGATAATACATGCCATTGATTTTATACATGTGGTGGCCTTCGCCTACGGCATTTCCCTCGGGAATGATGGTACGCTCAGTCTCGTCGATGGGACCGCTCATGTCGGGTTTCAGCTCGGTGCATTTCACCTCGCCGTAACCATGAATGGCGTAGATCTTCCCGTCGTCATCGAAGAGCACGGAGAGGTCGTAGATACGTCCTTGCATATTGTGGTGCTTCCACGGACCGCGGATATCCTTAGCCGTGTAACACTGCAGTCCCTTGCCATTTACATTGGAATAAACATAAAACTGACCGTTGGCATAGCGGATGCAGGGAGCCCAAATGCCTTGTCCGTAAATCTCCTTGTGATTCTTCAGGGCGAAAGCGTCATCCTGAAAATCAAAACGGTCGAAACAATAGCTGATGTTCTCCCAGTTGACGAGGTCTTTGGAATGCAGGATTACCAGTCCGGGCACGGTGTGCATGGTAGTGCCTGCCAGATAGTAGTCGTCGCCCACACGCAGAATGTCGGGGTCGGAGAACTCATCGTAGAAAAGGGGATTGGTGAAGGTACCATTGCCATTATCGGCAGTCCATGATTTCTGCTGGGCAGAAGCTGTCATAGAGGCAGCCATCAGCAATAAGCATAAAAGTTTTCTCATTGAAGGTTTCAATATTTGTTAGTTTTTGTTTGAACGTCAATACAAGAGCAGCAGTCCTGCAAATCCGGCATACATAATCATGCGGATGGGGTTGATTTTCATCCAGTAAGTACCTACGAAGGTGGCGCAGAAAAGGAACACGCTGATCCAGAACTGCCATGGATTCTCACTTGGCGTAGAGAAGTTCTCGCTCGTCATTAATAATAAGGTGGCAGCACCCAACAGGCCCACCACAGCCGGACGCAAGCCCATAAACACCGACTGCACCGTAGCCGTGTGCATGTATTTCATAAACATCTTGCTGATGAGAATCATCAGTATCAGCGACGGCAGCACCAGCGCAAAGGTGGCGGTGAAACTGCCCAAAACAGCCATCATACCACCATAACCGGCATTATGCACGGCTGTGTAGCCACAATAGGTGGCCGAATTGATGCCGATGGGCCCGGGTGTCATCTGACTGATAGCTACGATATCCGTAAACTCTGCCGTATTCATCCAGTGCCAGTGGTGCACCACTTCGCCCTGAATGAGCGACAGCATGCCATAGCCTCCGCCAAATCCGAAGAGGCCTATCTGGAAAAAGGTGATGAAAAGATAGAGGTATATCATTGTTTTCTACTCTTTATTAGGCTATGGGTTTTAGGTTTTCCTAGGGATTCCTAGGCATTTCTAGGTTTTCCCAGGGATTTCTAGGCTTTCCTAGGGATTCCTAGGTTTTCCTAGGCATTCCTATAATTATCTAGGGTTTCTCTTCTGGAGCTTCCACAAAGCGGCCATACAGCCAACCGCCCAGTCCTGCCGCCAGAATGACAAGTATGGGCGAGACACCCAGCGCCCAGATGGCTAACGCACCGGCAATAGGTATCCAGCAGTTTACAAGCGATATCTTCGCACTCTTGGCCAACTTGAAAGTGGGAACGGCAATGAGTGCCACCACCGCCGGACGGATGCCGCGGAAGATGGACTGCACCACCTGATTCTCTGAGAAGCGGTGGAAGAACATGGCAATGAGCAGAATGATAAGGAACGACGGAAGCACCGCGCCCAGACAGCAGCACACGGCGCCCTTCACCTGTCTCAGCTTATAGCCGATGAAGATGCTGATGTTTGCGGCAAACACACCTGGACAACTCTGCGCCACGGCTATCAGGTCGAGAAACTCTTCCTTGCTAATCCATTTGTGCTTCTCCACCACTTCGGCCTCAATAATAGGAATCATGGCGTATCCACCCCCGAGGGTGAATGCGCCAATCTTAAAGAAGGTGAGAAAGGATGTCCAATAGATGTTGTTCATCGTTTTTACTTCTTAACCTTTTCTTCCAACCAACGACGTGCGTTGACAAAGGCCTCTATCCATGGAGTCACCTCGTCTGCACGACGGTCCTGCGGATACCAGGCGTTCTGCCATGGGAAGATAGCACGCTCCAAATGAGGCATCATTGCCAGATGTCGTCCGTCGGCACTACAGATACCTGCCACATCATAGTCAGAACCGTTAGGATTGGCTGGATATCCGCTATAGTTGTATTTGGCTATTACGTGGTAATGGTCCTCGGGCTTGGGCAGATGGAACTTACCCTCGCCATGAGCCACCCAGATGCCAAGTTTCGAACCGCTCAGCGAACCAAACATCACACTCTCATTCTTCGGGATTTGCAATGTCAGGAATGCACTTTCAAACTTGTGCGAGTCGTTGTGCAGCATTCTTGTTCTAGTTGACGAGTTGTTTGCATCATTCTGCTCACCAACCAATCCCAGTTCCACCATCAGCTGGCAACCGTTGCAGATGCCGAGCGAGAGGGTGTCCTCACGGGCATAGAACTTATCGAGTGCCTCCTTGGCCTTCGGGTTATAGAGGAATGCTCCAGCCCATCCCTTGGCCGAGCCGAGCACGTCGCTATTCGAGAATCCGCCACAGAAGACAATCATCTGAATGTCGTCGAGCGTCTCGCGGCCAGTGATAAGGTCGGTCATCATCACGTCTTTCACGTCAAAACCAGCCAGATAGAGCGAATAGGCCATCTCGCGCTCACCATTGGTACCCTTCTCACGGATGATGGCTGCCTTAGGCGCATTGCCCAGGTCGTGGCGCCAGCTGAGCCCGTATTGGGCAAGTGTGCCGTTGAATCCTTTCGGGAATTTCATCTGCAAAGGCTGTACCTTATAGTTTGCGAAGCGTTCCTTCGCCTTGCCGTTGAAGCTCTGCTTACGGTCGAGCAGGTAGCTGGTCTTATACCACACGTCGCGCAGGTGGTCGATGTCGAAGGTGTATTCCTCATCGCCAGCCTTCACAATCAGCTCGCGTCCGTCCTCAACAGGATAGCCAATCTTGGCAAAACCGATGCCACGGTCCTCAAAGAACTCACGCAGCTCGAACTTATGCTCGTCTTTCACCTGGATGATGACACCAGGATTCTCGGCAAAGAGTGTCTTCACGACGTCGCCGTCGGCACAAATATCGTGCAGGTTGATGTGCATTCCACCCCGATTGTTGGCGAAACACATCTCCAGCAGTGTGGTAATCAGTCCACCGGCCGAAATGTCATGTCCGGCTACAATCCATCCCTTCTCAATGAGCTCTTGTATGGCATTGAAGCAATCGGCAAAATACTCCGCATTCTTCACCGTAGGCACATCATCGCCCACCTTACCCAGACTCTGGGCAAAGGCCGATCCGCCGAGGCGTTGCTCATCGAACGAGAAGTCGATATGATAGATGCTGGCATTTTTGTTGCTCAACAGCACGGGGCTCACCACCTTCTTGATATCCTTCACCTCGCCGCCGGCACTCACGATGACTGTTCCCGGCGAGATAATCTTCTCGCCATTGGGATATTGCTGGCTCAGCGAGAGCGAGTCTTTTCCGGTAGGCACGTTGATGTGCAGGTCGCAGCAGAAGTCCGACAAGGCTTTCACGCCTTCGTACAGACGGGCATCCTCGCCTTTCTGCGAGCGGCAAGGCCACATCCAGTTAGCCGACAGGCTGACGCTGTCGAGTCCCTCGGCAAGCGGTGCCCACACAATGTTGGTCAGTGCCTCGGCTACCGACAACACACTGCCTGCTGCCGGCGAAGCCAGTCCGGCCTGAGGAGCATGTCCCAGTGCTGTGGCAATACCTTTTTCTCCACGATAGTCGAGTGCCACCACACCACAGTCGCTCAGCGGAAGCTGAATCACTCCCTGGCACTGCTGACGGGCAATCTTACCTGTCACCGAGCGGTCCACCTTGTTGGTGAGCCAGTCTTTGCAGGCTACAGCCTCCAGCTGCAGCACGCGCTCCAGATATTGATGAAGCTGATCTGCAAATGCAGCATCCTTCGTATCCTTATTATAATCTACCTCTGCATAATGACGCTCTACGGTCTCATCGCGCATGATGGTCTTGGGCGAGTGGCCGAACATCTGTGCCACATCAAGGTCGAACGGTTTCACGCCGTCGGCCTGCTTGAACGAGAAGTGGGCGTCGCCGGTAGTCTCACCTACCACATAGAGCGGGGCACGCTCGCGCTCGGCAATCTGGCGCACATGCTCAATATGTTTCTCGTCGATGAGCAGTCCCATGCGCTCCTGACTCTCGTTGGCAATAATCTCTTTGGCACTCAGTGTCTTGTCGCCAATGGGGAGCTGGCTCATATCTATCTCGCCGCCACATTCCTCGACCAACTCAGAAAGACAGTTCAGATGGCCTGCCGAACCGTGGTCGTGAATGCTCACTACGGGGTTGTTATCTTCTTCGCAGAGTGCACGCACCAGGTTGTAGGCGCGTTTCTGCATTTCGGGGTTTGCGCGCTGAACGGCATTCAGTTCAATGCCGTTGCTGTAGCGGCCGGTATCTACCGACGACACCGAGCCGCCGCCCAGACCAATGCGATAGTTGTCGCCGCCGACAACCACCACCTTATTGCCTTTTTGCGGCTCTTTCTTCAGACAGTCGCGCTTGGTGCCATAACCCACACCGCCTGCCAGCATGATCACCTTGTCGTAGGCATACTTAGCCCCACCTGCTGTCTCCGTGGGAGCCTCCTGATGCTCGAAAGTGAGTACGGAACCGCAGATGAGCGGCTGACCGAACTTGTTTCCGAAATCAGAGGCACCGTTAGAAGCCTTGATCAGTATCTGCTCAGGCGTCTGATAGAGCCACTGGCGAACGGGCAGGATGTCTTCCCAGTCGCGTGCGGCGTTGTCATCATCGGTAAGGCGCGGATAGGCCGTCATGTAGACCGCCGTACCGGCAATAGGCCACGAGCCTGTTCCGCCACCCATACGGTCGCGAATCTCTCCACCCGTACCTGTGGCAGCACCGTTGAAGGGCTCCACTGTGGTGGGGAAGTTGTGGGTCTCGGCCTTCAGCGAGATGACACTCTCGATGTCCTTCACGCGGAAGTAGTCGCTTGTTGACTGGTCGGCAGGGGCAAACTGCTCTACCACCGGTCCTTGTGCGAACGCCACATTATCTTTATAGGCCGACAATATCTTGTTAGGATTCTCCTGCGTTGTCTTTTTAATCATCTGGAACAGGCTCGACTCTTTCTCCTGCCCGTCGATAATGAAGGTGCCGCCGAAAATCTTGTGGCGGCAGTGCTCAGAGTTGATCTGTGCAAAACCGAAAATCTCCGAGTCGGTCAACGGCCTTCCATTCTGCTTCTCTATATTGTGCAGATAGTCAATCTCTTCAGGCGAGAGAGCCAGACCCTCCTGCTCGTTATATTCCTCCAGATTCTCAATGTGCTTGATGGGCTCGGGCTGGATATTCACGGTGAAGATGTCCTGATTCAGTCCGTTGTACATGCGCTGCAGCATCTCGTCGTGCTCGGCATCCTTACTTTCTACGGGGAAATACTCCTCAATGCGCTGAATGCCTTTCAATCCCATGTTCTGTGTAATCTCCACAGCATTGGTACTCCAAGGAGTAATCATCTCGCGACGCGGTCCGACAAAGAAGCCTTCCAGCGTCTCTGTCTGTTCAGGCTTGGCATCGCCATAAAGCCAACATAGTTCGTTGATTTCGTCTGGGGTGAGCTGATGGTCTACTTGCGTAGCAATGATGCTCTTCTGGGTGGTTCTAAAAAAAAGAATCATACTGATATTTTTTGTTATTTTGATTTCTGCCTGCAAATTTACACAAAAATATCGAATTATGAGCCAGTAGGAGAAAGAAACTTCAAGAACGAATACCCTTTTACTATTTTGCGACCTTCTTCCCAGGCATGTTGAAGCCCAGGCTCGCCGTCAGGACGACAGGGCACCAACGCTTTGCAGCATGAGTGTCGACAAAATCAGCACAGCTTTCCCGTTTGTGTCTATTGATTCAGTAAGATTAGGAAATAACCGTCTACTGTTTCAGCATCATGAAGAGAAAAAGTGTCTAGTGAAATCAGGAAAAGCCAGTTAAACTACATACCGAGTGGGCTACCAACGATTGGTAGCGTGCGTACCAATGACTGGTAGCCTCACTACCAATGCTTGGTAGCCTGCCTACCGATGCTTGGTAGCGTGAGTACCAACGCTTGGTACTGGCAGTACCAAAATGTGGTAGTGGTTTTGGTACTGAAGTTTATTGGCGGGCAGAGGCTTCAGAAACAAAAAAACTTATGCTCAGCAAGAAAATCAAACTGAGCATAAGAATACTTTTTCTTTTATTCAAAAACTTTATTTCAGCAACTCAGCCATTTTGTCAAGCAAATCCTGGCCACGCAGGTTCTTGGCAACAATCTTTCCTTGCTGGTCGATAAGCACGTTGGCTGGTATTCCTTTCACATTGTAGAGGGCAGCACCGGCACAACCCCAGCCCTTAATGTCGCTCATGTGAGGCCACGGCATCTTCAGCTGGTCGATGGCTTTTATCCATGCTTCCTTGTTGTTGTCGAGCGACACGCCGACCACCTCGAAGCCCTTGGCATGATAAAGGTCGTAGGCTTTCACCACGGTAGGCATCTCCGCACGGCAAGGACCGCACCATGAAGCCCAGAAATCGATGAGCGTGTATTTGTTCTTTTTCACGTAGTCGGAAACACTAATCATCTTGCCTTTGGGGTCGGGCATACTGAAGTCGGTGAATTGTGCTCCGACGCCTGTACGCTGGTCTATGACCCGCTGCGCCATGATGCCTTTATAGACATAGAACTGCTGTTTTTGCTGCCCAAAGAGTTTCAGCAGTTGCTCCTGCTCTTCTTTCGTGAAGTCGCTCTGTGTCTGAGCCAGCAGATAGTCGGCCACGGGAGTGCCTATGTGCTGCAGCATGAAGCGTTTGGTATAGTTCTTGCGGTCTGCGGAGTAGGTATTCACGAGCAGGCGCTCCTTAATCTTATTGTCCTCGGGCACAAGTGTGTCCAGACATACGCTCCAGTCGGCAGCCATACGGTCGTCGAACTCTTTGGCTCCGCGCTCATACTCATCCCACAAACGGGCGCTGGGACCGCCCACGATGATGTTTTTCTTCTCGTCTTTAAACATCTGCACGCTGATGGGCGCATTCTCCAGCAAAATTGCTGCCGTGGCCACATTCTCGCCCTTGTGCATGGCAAGCAGATAGCGATGGGTGCAACCGTCAAACTGTCCGGTAAACTCGAACTTGCCTTTTTTCACGATAGCGGTGTCGAGAGGCACCATGGCAAACCACCCTTGCATTTCGCAAAGAAAGATGGTGTCGCCCTTCACAGTTCCTTCTGCCGTACCAGTGATGGTATAGCCGTTTTGGGCAGAAACACTAGTCAGCAGCATGGCCGACATGATGGTCAATAATAGTTTTTTCATCGTCTTTATTTTTTGTTCGTTGCAATTCCGTTTAGGTACTCACGCACATCCGATGGATGGCTGGGCGAGGTGATGACCTTGCCGTCGGGAGCCACAAGCAGATAGTAAGGTACACCGTTGCCTACCAGGTATTTGTCGAAGAGATCCTGATAGCCTTGCTTGGTGGTGATATACTGCGGCCATGGCTCAGGATGTTTCTCCATGGCCTTACGCCATGCGGCATCCTTCGTGTCAATAGAGACACCTACTACACAGAAGCGGTCCTTGAAGTCCTTGGCGATCTCTGCCACCTCGGGCATGGCATGCAGACACATGCCGCACCACGATGCCCAGAAGTCGATGAGCACATACTTGCCACGGGGCACCACATCCACCAACTGACAACGTTTGCCGTTCACATCGAGCAGGTCGAGGTCGGTCACGCCACTGCCCTTCGTCGTATATTTGGCAGCACGGATGCGCTTGGCATACTCTTTCTCACGCACGGGGTCAGCACCTGTCAGCCGAATGGTGTTCTCTAAGTGAGACACCTGCTCGTCGGTGAGGTTATAGCCCCGCTGCAGCAATTTGTTAGCCAGATAGAGCGAGATGACAGATTGCGGATGCTTGTCGATAAAGGCAAAGCCGTCGGCCTGCATCTCGCCGCCCATATCGAGCAGGTCGTTGTAGTCGCGTTGCACCTGTGTACCGATGAGCCGGAAATCGGGGGTAAACGTCAGGTTGCCGTCAGAGAGGAATATCTCGTTGTAAGTCCAGCGGATAGAATCGGTGGGCCATTGGTTCTTCTCCACCAGCTCCAGATTGTTGGTCATGAGCGTGCCCTGAGCGGGGCTCTCGATATGCTTGCCACGAAGCACGAACTGGCCGTCTTTGATATGACTATCGGCAATAGACACCGAAAAGTTGGTGTCGGTTTGGCAGACGATGCCCACAGAATATCCGTCGGGCAAATTGACCTGTCCATGAATGATAAAACCCTTCTCCTGGGCTTGCATGGTATGGAAGCTCAGAAGAAGGGTCAGTAAGTAAAAGAACTTTTTCATTGTTCTGCGTCAGAGAGATTACTTTCCTTTACGATAAAGCACTTTCTTGCCATCGTAGATGTAGACACCCTTCTGCTCCATGGCGTCGACACGGCGGCCGTCAATGGTGTAGATGCCTTTTCTGATGGCAACGGGCTTGGCCACAGGTGCGGCAATGCCTGTAGCGATGCTCGACAGATTCTTCAAAGGAATGGTGGCAGGCACCTCTTTACCGGCGTTGGTGAACACGCTGTCGGGTATACCCACATAAACCGTGTTGGGGGCGATAGTACCGCTCACCTGATTGAATACGACCGCATTGGTGTCGAAGGTGTAGTACTTTTTCTCCACATCCAGTGTGTCGATTTTCACACCGTCGGCACCCGAGTAGGCAAAGAGGTTGTCGCCGAGACCGTTAGGACTGGCAGGAGTCTTCACAATTTGGGCATCGCCTTTTCCGTAGAGGATTGTCGGAATGCCAGGGCTCACGCTGTAGCGATAAGGACTGGGCTTGGCAACAATCTCGTCACCCTCTTTCTGCACGCTGTCGGCATAGAGGAAGAAGTAATTCACGTTCGAAGGAATAGAGATGCGGGTGTCGGGACTATACCACATCTTATATTCACCCTCTTCAGCGAAGTGCAGCACCTCGGCAGAGTCGGCAGTGAAATGTGCCAGATAAGTGGCAACGCCTGTCACATCCACATCGATAGAGGCCTCTGTCGACACGTCTTTGCCGTCGAGTGTCCATTTCACGAAGTGGCAGCGCTCATCGTTCGGAGTGGCCGTCAGTGTCACCTTGTCGCCAATATCGTTGGCCAGTTTGCTGATTGTCGTTGAGCCCAGTGCATCCTGATCGTCAAACTCATCGACAGCCACATGGGTGAAGATGGTTTTGAAACTGTTGTTCGGATCCAACGGCATCAGTGTCGCTGTAGTGGCAGAGTCGGCATCCTGCTCCGTGCCCGTAACCGGGTCTATGGTTTTTGTATGGATGCCATTGGGCATGTTGACAGTGATGTATTCCTGATCAGGGTAAACAATGCTGGACAGTGACTCCACATATACCCACTCTTCGTTTTCGTTGAGCTCGTCGGTCGTCACACCAATGCACTGCCATCCCTCATTAGCCTTGGGATAGACATACAGCGTGCCATATTTAGCAACAATCTCCTTGGTCTGTCGCTCACTATACTGGCGCTCCGACTCGGGAACCCCAGATTCTGTAGAGATATACACCTGTCCGGCACCCGTGGGGTATGCTTCTACCTGCGCATGATAGGCATACCATGTTTCACTGGCTGATGCCGGGAGTGAGAACACAGCTATCAGCGATGCTGAAACCATCAGCCGCTTAGCTTTCAAATTGGTAAAGAACTTTTTCATATATAAACCTTTCTATTAAATGGTTAAACATTTCTTTTTCGTTTGCGCCAGAGCATGCCACCCGCAGCCAGTACCACTACTGCCACCATCCATGCCGCCATGCCGGGCGTGACAAGCGGACTGGTCAAGGCCACCGCCTGCTGGCAGATTGTTCTGCTGCCGACAATCATCGGGCGCTGGTTGCCCGCAGAATCCTCTATCTGCGAGTCAGACCACACCGCTGCCAGCACATCGGGCACCATCTTCGCATCGGGTGTACCTATATCGTTGCGCCTGGAGAAGAGCCTGATGTTGAAAAACAACTCCATCCACGGCGAATGGGCCGATATCTCATGCAGCAACTCCTTGTAGGGCCGACTCAGCGCTGGCGGCATGTTGCGACAGACAAGACGCTCGCCCGTGAGTGCCCTCTGAATGATCCACACACACATCGACGTGCAGTTGACGGTGATGAAATCATACTTCCAGTAGGCCCCTTTCATGATTTCCTCGTCGAGCAACCGCCACAGCTGCTGTTCTTCCAGCGGCAGTAGGTTCAGCTGATACTCGCTCACGGCACGGCCTTCCTGCCTGTACTGCTCAACAAACCGATCGGTGGGGACGGCCTGGAATCCAGCCTTGGCCGTACCGGCAACAAATTTCAACGGTGCTAGGCCGGTGTCGCTCATGTTAAACGAGAAACAAAAGTCCAGTTGCTTCGACTCGCATTGCAAGCGTATGGCCGCATGGCCATAAGCCGACACAGCATCGTTGCCGGGACCGATGGTGACCAGATACACATGGATGAATTCCGGATGCTGAGCTGCCTGGTTGATGGAGTCGGCATCCTGGGCGCTCGCTGTCAGCGAGCCTATCCACAGGGTCAAAAGAAGAAGCAGCCTAGTGAGCATCTCTTACGTATCTGACGTATAGTTTCACTTTCTCCGACTCGATGCTCTGCCTGCACACCTCGTTGCGGTTGTAGGCAAATTTGCGATAGAGATAATACATGCCCTCTTTCTGCTCGTCAAGACTCGATGACCAATAATAGCCGAAAAGGCCCATCATGCGGTAGGGCGAGCGGCTCATGTTGATGTTTGTGGTCCAATAACCTCCCAACCGCAGGTTCAGGTCGCACGGATCATCTTCCAGCGAAAACATGCGATGGGCAATGTTTCCGCGCCAGTCCATCTTTGCAGCCTCATCGGGAGACATGCCCAGACAGCACTCCAGGTTCTGCCAGTCGGCATCGGTAGGCACGCGCCAACCCTCGGGACAAGCCTCCAATGCTCCGGGCAGATCGTACAGCCTGCCATACTTAGCTAGGTTCTTGGTGCTTGCCCGGTTATACTCATAGTCTTCGGCATTCAGATAGACGAGGCATCTCTGCTCGTTTTTCAAATCATAACTGAAATTATCTGCCATCCAGTCCAGACTGCCATATCTCACCCAACGATATTCATGTCCGTCGCGTTCGTCAACAAAGGTCCCTGATGCCGAGGGAGCAATTTTTCCCATCACTTCCTCATCGTCCTTGTCGCACGCAGTGACAGTCAGGAGCAACACCCATGCCAGCAGGGGCAAAACCATAGATTGATATTTCTTCATGTCTCGTTCAATTAAAAAATATAACCAAGTCGTTCCAAAGTCTGTTTCATCAGCCTGTGCTTCAGCATCACCAGCTCGTATTTGCCATAGCGCTGCTCCAGCTGCTCGTCGGTATAGGTGACCACATTGGCGGCATACGACGAAATGTCGGTCGAGAGGTCGGTCATGTAGCCAACCGTACTACCTGCCACCAGGAAGCCATACTGGTAGAGCTTTTCCTGGTTCACATTCTCCAGTCCCAGACTGCTGTACGAACGTCCGTAATAGTCGTGGCTGACAGCCTCGAACTCTCCGAAGGCATCGGTCTGGGCTTTCACCATCGAGCTGACCATGATGTTCAGAACACGCGAAGCATAATTGTTTTTCTGTGCTTCGGTGCGCTCACGCTGCGTCAGATAGTTACAGGCCACTGCCACGCACCGTTGGTTCACCACGGCATAGGGACTGATGGTCTGTGCCGAGACGTCTTTGCCCATCTTACCAATGATGGTTTTCGTGAGCAGCCATGAGTAGGGACGCATGGCACCACTGAAATGCGGAAGGATATAAGTCTCTAAATACTCCGTCATGGCGAGTTTTTGCTCGAAATTGGGAATATAAGTAAATGTGTATGACGACTGCGAAGTACTATAGCCCGTCTGTCCTACGGTATAAGTCAAGTCGACAGTCTCGACGAAATAGCGCGGGTCGCCATTGATATCTTTCCCCAGATACACATTCTGCAGCGTATCGTTGAACAGCAGATACGACCCATGATCGGCGAAGAACTTGCGCCGCAGCTGCGCCTCCTCGCTATTGTCGTCGGCAGCGGGCTGGAAATAGTCGGAGGGATTTTTGTAGTCTGGCTCCAAAGCATCCTCACTCTCACACGATATGAGGCAAATGCCCGACAATATGATTGCGAATGAATAGAATAATCGTTTCATGATGTTTTCTGATATATAATGTTTTAAGGGTTACTCGCTAGTGGGAACAACCGTATATTCCCGCCACTGGTTGCCATTGTTCTGCATGTCGGTGTTGTATTCCAACACTTCGTTGGGGATGGGCAGCGTCCACGAGGCATCGTCCTCGGTTAAGACAAACCGATGGGTTTCTTTCACTTCTGCCCTTCCACGTTCTGCATAGATGGTGTAGTCGTGAGTGATTGAAATCTTCTCGGGCTCAACACTGCACACACGATAGCGACGCAGGTCAAACCAACGGTGTCCTTGCAGCATCAGCTCTTTACGGCGCTCCAACCGGATGTCTTTTATCAGTTGGCTGCCGTTAGATGTAATATTCAGCTCTGCTGCGTCTTTCTTGATTCTTGCGGCGCGCAGTTTGTTCAAGGCAGAACGCGCTGCATCCTCATTCCCCTGATAAGCCTCAGCCTCAGCCAGATTGAGGTAGGCCTCGGCCGACCGCATCCAGAAGATAGAGGACACTTCAGGGATATATCCTCTCAATCCCTCGCTATAAGCATACCAATAATAACGGGGTTCTGTCTTTTCGGGCAGCGGATTGTAGGTCCTGGTAACCTCGCGCATGGTCAGTCCCTGGAATATACCCGATTTCCATAACCATTGCGAACGGCGCAAGTCATTGTTGGTATAAATGTCATACTGGCTTTTGCTCACCCGCAGTCCTTGATACATGTATTTAAACATGACAGGCAGGTCATCGCCGCCCATCGAGAAAATGTTCTCGGCATTGCTCTTGAGCATAAATTTGTCGGTATTTGTGTTCAAATCCACCAAGCGCGAGTGTCTGCTGATAACCTTTTGGGCATATTCGGCAGCCTTCTGCCAGTTTTGCAAGTACAAATGCACACGGCTCAGCAGCAGATAGACCGCTGTCAGGTCTGCCCGATAGATAGATTTCTTCTCTGCCTTTACCTTTCCGAAAGCTTCCTCGGCAGCCTGCAAGTCACTCAGAATCAAATCGTAGGTCTCTTGCACCGTGTTGCGGGTGTACTTGATGTCTATCACTTCCGCATTGGTTTTCAATGGCACTCCCAAGTCGGTGCTTGCCGTCGACGGGTTGTAAGGCTTTCCGTACAAATTGACGAGGAAGAAATAGTAGTATGCCCGCAGGAAATGAGCCTCGCCGGTCACCTTTGCTGCTCCTTCTATTTCTGCATCTTTGTTCTGTGGCACTTTGTCGATGCTGAAAAGCACGTTGTTGGCAATATTGATGCACTTATAAATCTTCGTCCAAGTGGTATTCTCAGTGGCAAAACCCGTGTAGGTCTCGTTGATACCCACACGCTGCTGCCAGGTGTAATAGCCAAACTCGGCCGGATGGTGGTCATAGTCGACACTCGAACCGTTGTATGCGCAGTTGTTTTCTTCCACCTCGTCGGCAATCAGATGCAGGAACTGGGCATAGTTGGGCTGATAATAGAATCCGTCAGTCCCCTGAGCACTCAAATAGCAGTCGCCGATGAGCAACTCGTCAAGGTCTTTCCATGAGCGAATGTAATCAACGTCTTGCGAATAATCCTCCAGGAAACTACCGCATGAGGCAGTGGCAGCCAGCAGTCCCAGCATGCTGAACAATTGATATATGACTTTTTTCATATCGTTCTATCCTCCTTAATTTAGAAATTTATATTGATGCCTAATGTATAGCTCGGTGTGTCGGAGAGCTGCACCTGGCTGAATCCTCCCTGAGTGGGAGTTTGACCCCGCAGCTTGCTGTCGCACCATGTCTTCAGGTTATAGGCACTCAGCGTGATGGCCAGACGCTGGAGCTTCAGTTTGGCTAGTTGTTTCTCTGACAGCTCGTAGGTCAGGTTGACGGTCGATAGTTTCAGGTAGTCGCCGCTGACCACACGCACATCGCTGTAGTCGTACATCGACCACGAGTTGGTGGCAATAGCAGGGTTGCCCATCCAGCCTATCAGACTCGGGTCTGCCCAGTGACTGCTATAATACTGGTTGGCCGGATTGCCATAGCCAAGAATAGCCGGAATGTTGGTGTGTTGCTCATCACCGGGTTTCATCCAACGGTCGAGCATGTCGCGGCTGACATTCTGCTCGGAAGAATAGCTTGTGCCGTTCAATCCGTCGAAAAGACGGAACAAGCGGGTTTTGGCTCCCAGATTGTAAAGCAGCGTAAAACCTAAACGCCATTGGCGATAAGTAATCGTGTTGTTGAAGCTGCCGGTTATGTCGGGCTCACGACGGCCTGAAGGTGTGAGCACACTGGTATAGATGAAGTAGTTGCCCCGGTCTTTCAACTCGTTCCAGCGGTCTTCCCAGTCATAGAAATAGGGACCTCCGTCCACGGGGCTCAGTCCGGCGAACCTGTAAGAATAGAATGTGCCCACAGGCTGTCCCTCAACCACGGTAGTACCCGAGAGGAAGTCATTCAGCTCATAGGTTTCTGCGCCAGGAACAGTTTTCACCTCATTAAATATTTTAGACATGCTGCCCGACACAATCCAGTAGAAATCCTTCAACTTGACAGGAGTAGCCGTAAGCGTGATGTTGTAACCTCGGTTTTCGATGGTTCCCGAGTTTACGATATATGATTCGAAACCGTTCACGTCGGAAATCTTCTTACTCATAAAGGCGTCGGTGGTCTTCTTGAAATAATACTCAGCCTCCAGCTGCAGGCGGTTGTCGAAGAATCCCACCTCCAAACCCAGGTTGGTAGAGTGAGTCTTCTCCCATTTCAAGTCGGGATTGGCAAAATAGGCGGCAGTAGATGTCATCTCATTATAGTAAGCCGACATGTTTCCTTTCTTGATAATCATTTCCGGCGTCTGGTTGTCGAGCATGTTTCCCTGCTCACCATACGATGCCTTCATTCGGAGGAAGGTCAGCCAGTTGGCCTTGATGCCAAAGATCTCCTGAAGATTGGCATTGCCCGATACAGACCAGATGGGCAACAGGTTCTCGTTACTGCGGCTGCCGAACTTGTTGGAGCCATCGTAACGGCCGTTGGCATTGAGCGTGAACAGTTGTTTGTAAGAATACGACAATGTGGCATAAGCCGACACCATGTTGCTCTTTGTGTCGGTGATATGGGGCACATTGGTCCTCACCCAACTCCAATAACTGGCATAGTCGAGAGGGATGCTGCTGGCAAAAGTGCGGCCACGGTCGTGGTAATAGCCACGCTGCGTATAGTTGTCACCTTTGTAGTTCGAGCTGGACGCCTCAAGACCTAGCGCCACATTGATGTTATGGTGTTTGTTCTCGCCCAGATACTTATTGTAGTTTCCTTGCAGACGGGCCGTCCAACCTACGTTGCGGTTTTTCTGCAAGGAGAGCTCGCCACCATAAGGCATGGTGCTGGTCAGTGAGGGTTCCTCACCCATCTCCGCCTCACGCAGGTTTGAGGCATAGAACGTGTTTTCGCCCCACCACCCTTCAAGGTTCGAATTAGAGATATTGGCCGAGAACACCGCATTGAAGAAAAGATCGTCGGTAGCCTGATAACGGACATTGGCCGTAGCGGTCACGGCATTCGTCTCCTGCTTGTTATAGCTGTTGTCCAATTCATTAAGGATGCTGAAATTATAGAATCCCTTGTTGCCAGCCTTCAGATAGTGGGCATAGCTGCCGTCGCTGTTGTAGGCAGGAATGGCGCGGCTAGTGTTATAAGCATAGTTGATGGGGTTGTTGTCCGACTGTGCATACTGGCGATTGTTCAGATAGCCATTCAGATTGAATTGCACCTTCAGCTTTTTTGTCAGGTCAAAGTCAATTTTCGCCATGGCCGTATAACGACGGTTCATGGTGTTGTTGATGACATCGTCCTGATCAGTATAACCTATAGAAGTATAGTAACGCACTTTCGACGAACCGCCAGAGACCGACACGGAGTGGTCGTGAGAGAAAGAGTTGTGGCAGAGAATGTCGAACCAGTCGGTATTCATGGTTTGCATCCTCGATACTTGCTCATCGAAAGTCTGCTGGTCGTAAATGCCCAGATAGAGGTTGCTCAGAGCCTGCTCGTAGCCCACCTTAGGCATGTTGGGTGGATAGATGTAATGTTGTTCAGCCAGATATTGCGAGAACTGGATGCGCTCCACCGAGTTCATCAAGTTGATTTTATCGTCTGTATAATAGGGACGTTTACGAAAGGTGAACTGTCCGGAATACGTGATAGTGGGTTTGCCCTCGCGACCGCTCTTGGTAGTCACCACAATCACGCCATTAGCCGCACGCGTTCCGTAGAGAGCAGTGGCGGCGGCATCTTTCAGCACGTCGATGCGCAGAATGTCCTGCGGGTTGATGCCAGCGATGGCATTACCAATGCGGTTGATGTAGTCGGGATCGTTCAGCACATCGGGCGACAAGCCTACAGGGTCGGAAAGAATGATGCCGTCGAGCACCCACAACGGTTCGCGGTTGCCGATGAGCGTGCTGGTTCCGCGAATACGGATGCGGTTGGTAGCATTGATTTCTCCACTACTACTGAGCGACACCAGGTCGGGAATCTTACCTTCGAGCATCTTCGAGAGGTCGGCCACGCCGGGAATCTCAAGTTCGCTCATGTCCTTACTGGTGACCGAACTGGTGAGGTTGCGACGGTCGAGCTGCTGATAGCCTGTAACCACCACGCCCTGAAGCATTTGGGTGTCGCTTTTCATATTGACCACCATATTATTGCGGGCGGGCAGATGAACCGCCTGCATGCCGATGTAGGTGATTTGCACGCGGGCTTTCTCGGGCATGGGCTGGTCGAAATAGAATTCACCGTCGGCATTTGTAACGGTCATCATCTTGGTGCCCATAATCCTTACTTGCGCACCGATAACGGGTTGTTTGTCCTCGTCGAGCACATAGCCGCTCACTGTGTGCCGTCCCTTGGCGTCCTTCATCAAGCGGACGACCACGATGCCATTGTTCTCTCTGATCTCGCATCCAATGTCGGCCATCACCTGTGTGATGACCTGTCTGGCCACAGCATTGGTTTGCCTCACGGTGACGCGCAGATTCTTCACTTCGTCGGCGTTGTAGAGAAACTCGATGCCTGTCTGGCGCTCCACCTCGTCGAGAAACTGCTTAACCGTGGCATTCTCCATGGTCACCGTGACGCGAGACTTGTCAAGGGTCTGAGCCGGCAGCACTTGGGCAATGAATATCATCAGGAAGAGTGCCAGCACACTTTTTACATTTCTTTTCTTCATCTCATTGAGTGTTTTTTATGGATAACTTTTTGTTTTCGTTTCAGTTGCTCACCAAGAGCGTATCATTTTGCAGCACAATCTTCACTTCGCAAGCCATCATGATGGCCTTCATGATGCGCTCCGCGCTGCCATAGCGCTTCAGATTGCCTGTAAAGTGTATCTTGCGCAAAGAGTCGTTGGTATAGTTGACGGCCTTGATGTCGTACCATTGGGCCATGACGCTCAACAGATGTTCGAGTGTGGTATTCTCAAACACAAACAGACCGGTGTTCCAGGCCTCGTAAGGGGTGGTGTCGACGTCTTTAATTGCCAATTGAGAATTGACAACAGACAACTGCTGACCGGGACGGAGCATCTGCTCATCACCCTCTGTGGGTGTGAAACTAACGGAGCCTCGAACTAAAATCAGCTGAGAAGTGGCAGGTGACAAATGGGAAGTGCGATTAGCTTCCGAACTGGAACCACTTCCTTGAGAGTAATCATGCTTCTCGCTTGCAACTTGTAACTTGTCGCTTAACACCCTTGTGTTTACCCAAAACTCGGTACCATACACCCGTATGTCGCCTTGTGGGGTGTGCACCACAAACTGGCGGCTTTTGTCTTTTGCCACCATGAAGTAAGCCTCGCCGTCGAGGATGACATCGCGACGATCGCCGAATCGCTCTGGATAGATAAGCCGGCTGTTATTATTCAGGTGAACCAACGTGCCGTCGTCGAGCGTCACCCAGAATTCCTTGTCCTGATAGGTTGTGATGCGCTTGGCCTCAGCCAGCTGCTCGGCAAACTGTTCGTCCACATGGTACAGCTGCCGCACCTCCTGGGCGATGGCCGACGGCTGCTTGGTACTGATAGATTCTACGTTGGCTGCCGCATGCCCACTCTCACGGCTTTGGCGCATAGCCAACTGCACCTCTTGGGTGATAACGGGTGGTGTGACGCGCGTGTAGTCGTGATGATACCAGAAGGCACCACCCACGACAAGCACTGCCAGTACGGCAGCGATTTTCAACATTCTGTTTCTCTTGAGCGCCTTATTGCTTCGGGCAATGCGCTGCTCCATGTCGCGGCATGGTGTGCGATAGTCGGTCTGTCGCAGTGACTCCAGTTCGCTGTTCACAAAGTCGGCATCACCCAAGAGTTGCAGAAGACTGTCGTAACGCTTATCTCCGTGCATGAGTGTTTCCAGCTGCCGCTTCTCGTCGGCAGACAAATCGCCCAACCTCCACTTGGCCAGTAATTGGGCTTTCTCATGAAGTTCCTTTATTTGCTGATTCATGATGTTTTTATCTTTTTTATTATTAACACGTTCAGTTTTATATTTTTTGTCACTAAAAAGCAACTTTTTATAGAAAAAATTTAGGGAAATAACTCAAATTGTAGTATTTTTGCAGCGTCCAAGCAGAGTAGGTCACCTATTCCTAGTGAAGATACAACCTTTTTAAAAAGAAATCTACATAGGGCATGAAAATAGACGAGCACATGGTGGAGCAATTCCGGCAGGGCGACATGGAGTCGTTCTATATGGAGTCGTATCCGTCGCTGCTGCGCTATGCCACACGAGTGCTTGGCGAGCCTTATGCCCACATGGCCGAAGACTGCGTGCAAGAGGCTGTCTTCAAGGTCTATGAAAAGAGAGCGAAATTTGATAAACCCAGCGAGATGAAGGCCTACTTGTTCTCTGCTGTCCACAACGAGATTGTCGACTTGCTGCGCAAGCAGGGGCGTCAGGAGCAGTTTGCCGGCTCACAGGAGTGGATAGAAAATAGTCCTATCGACTCGTATTTGTTGCAAGAGACGCTCGACCTGCTTTACAAGGCTATTGAGCAATTGCCCAATGACCTGAAAACCATCTACAATATGACATACGAGCAACGCTTGAAGGGACACGAGATTGCCCAGCAACTGAACATCTCGACCACTACAGTGGCCCGCCAAAAAGCCCGGCTGATAGAGACATTGAGGCGGAAGTTCCGCAGCAACGACTTGATGCAGCTGCTCATCACCATGCTCATAGCATAAGGATGGTCTAGTCTTTTGCCCTCATGATGGCATAAGGACAGCCTAGTCTTTTGTCCTCATGACGCCATAGGCGGCCTCCATGATTTTGTTTTTCAGTGCCTGCGGATAACCGGGATGCGATCCGATAAACTCTTCCACCATGCGCTTAGCCTCCTTACTCTTGTGGGCAGCGAGCAGGGCATTGGCCCAGTTGGCGGGGAAGAAGATGTCACCCGTGCGTTGTATTTCCTCCATGGCTTCCAGTCCCGGGGTGATGAACTCGTTGTTCAGCGGTTCGCGGGCCTGGCAACAGAGCAGGCGCAACAGCGATTGGGCCCATGGCTCGACAGCACGGTTGTCCCTGAGCAACAACGAGCGGAAAAGGCTTCGCTGCTCGCTGAGACTGGGGTTACAGGCCCGGCTGACGAAATCGTACTCGGCTATCACGTCTTTGTTTTTCAGTCTTGCGCGCTGTGTGCTAATGATGTGCTGCCATTCTGCAGGGCGCATGATGGCCAGATGGTACGACATGTTGATATAGTCACGCTCGCTGAGCAGCGGGTCGTTTTGCTGTTTCCACGCGTTGTAGAGATAGTCGAGCACTTCTGTCGATATGGCGTCGGTGGCCAACAGCCGCAACATGTTCTGACGGCATGACGGCAGGTTGGTTCCCTTCACGATGTCGAGCATAAATCCTTCGAGTCGCTGGCGCAAGCGCGGCTCTTGGTCGATGGCATAGTGGTGCATGTGTTCGCAGAGGGCAGAGGCCACGAGTGGGTTCGTCTCTTTTTTCAGCGTACGGAAGAGTTCGGTGAAATAGTCTTTGTCGTGCACTCCATTCAGGTAGTTTTCGTAGAGCGTGAAGGCAATGGCATAGCGTGTCAGGTCGTTACGGGTGCTGAGCATGCGCTTGGTCAGCTCATGAATATATTCGCGGTCGATGACAAACCGGCCGTATCCGCTGCCATTATAATTAGGTATGAGCATGGTGGGACGCCGGTTCACGGGGATGCTGAACGAGCGTTCGCTCATGTCGACGGTCACCAGACGGTTGCGGTCCATCTCTCTGCCGGCCACAAGCGTGAACTTCTGTGGCCAGAACAGTCCGCGCCCATAAGGGTCTTTCTGCGTCAGCCGCACCTCTTTGTCGGTGGCTTTCACCTCGATAACGGGCATTCCTTTCTCCTTCACCCACACATGGCTGAACTCTTTGAGCATGGCCTCGGGCTTCACCGAGTCGAGAATGTTGATGAGATCGTCCCACGTGGCATTGTCGTACGAGTAGGTATAGAGGTATTTGCGCAGTCCGTTTTGCAAGGCCACCGCTCCCATGTGGTCTTCCAGTTTCTGCATCATGACGGGTGCCTTGTCGTAGATGATGTTGCCATAGAGCAGTCCCGCACTGTTCAGGTTCGACAGGGGTTGCTGTATAGGATGCGTGCCCAGTGTGCGGTCGGTCTTGATGGCCAGCGTCTGATAGGTTTTCAGGAAGTTCAGGTCGTGGTTGATGTTGGGGAACCGCTCGCGGGCAATCTTCGATGCCATGAAATTGGCAAACACCTCTTTGGTCCACACATCGTTGAACCACCGCATGGTGACCAGGTCGCCAAACCACATGTGCGACGTCTCGTGGGCAATGAGTTCCAGCCGGTTCAGTTCCTCGTCGGGTGTGGGCCGCTCGCCAAGAAAGATGCGCTTGTCGTTGAACTGAATGGCTCCGGGATGTTCCATGCCACCAAACTGATAGCCGGGCAGCACCACAAATCCGTATTTCTGGAATGGATGGTGAATGCCTGTATAGTTTTCCAGCCAGTGCAACGAGAGTGCCACCTCGTCGAACACAGTCTGCAGCTGCGCCACTTTCTTGGGGTCGGTCTCACGGTAGAGCGCCTCTACCTCCAGTCCGTTGCAGAATGAGGTCTTGCGCTGGAAGAGTCCTGCGGTGAACGAAAACAGATAGGTGGGCAGTTTGTCCGACGGCGCAAACTCGATGGTGCGTCGGTTAGCCATGACGCTATTGCCCTGCACGGCACCGTTGCTGATGGCTTTCCACTCCGCCGGCAGCTCGAGTGTCAGCTTGAAGACAGCCTTCATGTCGGGCTGGTCGAAACAGGGAAACACACTGCGGGCATGGTCGGGCACGAACAGGGTGTACAGGTATTCGTCGTTGCGGTTGAGCGACTTGTCGCTGCTTGTGAAATCAAGGTGCACGGTATTGCGCACCCCCACATTGAGCCACTCTTTCTGTATGATGATATGCTCGTTCGTAAAAGCGGCAAACGACTCGATGCGCTTCTCCTTTTTCTTTTTTGCATTCTTCTTGGTGAAGATGGTGCAACGTCCGTCAAACTGGCTGCGCTCACCTTGGAAGTCGAGCACCACGTCGCCCTCGCCATTCCAATAGAAGCTGATGGCCGCATGCCCGCGCACAGGCTCGTGCTTACTGGCAGGCAAGTTGAACTTCAGGTTGTACTCCACATCGCTAATCTGCCCTTTGCGCTGCTGGGCCAGCGATAGCGGCACGCCTTTTTCAACGGGCTGCGCTTGGGTGACAACGGCTAAAAAGCACACGAGGGCGATGGTGAAGAATCTTCTGCAATGGCTCATAAGAATATGATTTAAACAGTTGCAAAAGTACGAATAATCTGCAGGATAGCGAAATAATTAGAAAAAAACATGGCAAAGGATGTGCCGTTTTATTGTTTTTTACCTAAATTTGCACCCGAAAACCTTCAATCCTAAAAAAGAAAACATGGGAATCGTAATTGGTATTGATGTGGGCATCAGCACAACCAAAATCGTTGGAATACGCAACGGTGCTGTCATATCGCCCATCCGCATCTCGGCTGCCGACCCCGTGACATCGCTCTACGGTGCCTTCGGCAAGTATCTGTACGACAACAAGATCGACCTCTGCGACATTGAGCAGGTGATGATGACCGGCGTAGGCAGTGCTTATGTCGACAACCCGGTATACGGACTGCCAACGGCTAAGGCCGACGAGTTTATGGCCGACGGTCTGGGAGCCATGTACGAGTCGGGCAAAGACCACGTCATTGTGGTCAGCATGGGTACCGGTACCTCGTTTGTGCGCTGCGAGGGCGACAACATCCAGCACATCGGAGGCATCGGCATCGGCGGCGGCACCCTCACTGGACTGTCGCGTGTGATGCTGCAAACCAGCGACATCAAGGAGATACAGGCACTGGCACGCGAGGGCGACATCGCGAACATCAACCTGCTCATCGGCGACATCTGCAACCACCCGCTGCCCGGACTGCCTATGGATGCCACTGCATCGCTCTTTGCCAAGGCACAATATAATGCCTCGCGCGAGGACTTGGCACGCGGCATCATCTGCATGGTGCTGCAAGCCATCGGCAGTACTGCCGTCATATCGTCGATCAGCACTGGCATTCGCGACTTTGTGCTCATTGGCAACCTCACCCTGCTGCCCGAGTGCAAATATATCTTCCCACAGCTGGAGCGGTTCTATAATGTGCGGTTCTTCATTCCGAAATATTCGGAGTTCTGCACTGCCATCGGTGCTGCCCTGTATTATCTGAATAAGAAGTAGGGTTTAATCTCCTAAAAATCATTAATTTCTCCTAATCTGCTGAAACTAATGCCAGTGGTTTACCGTCTAATTCATATATTTGCATTCGGAATTATTCATTTTAAAACAGAAATCATCATGAAGAAAACAGTTTTGTATAGCGCACTCGCTGCTTGTCTGATCATGAGCAGCTGCGCAAGTAAGAAAGACCTGCTGGCCGCACAGAGCGACTTGCAGAACTGCCAAAACGAGAATAAAGAACTCAACACCAACTATCAGGTGACCAAAGAGCAACTGGCTGCCGCCAAAGCACGCGTGACAAGTCTGGAAGAACAGCTGGCACAGCAGAAGAAAGCCTACAGTGCCCTGCAGAGGTCGCTCGACAAGAGTCTCACCAATGCCAGCCAGAACAATATCTCGATAGAGAAACTGGTTGACCAGATTAACGAGTCGAACCAATATATCCGCCACCTGACCGAGCTGAAGTCGAAGAGCGACTCACTGAACCTGCTGCTCACCAACAACCTCACCCGCTCGCTGTCGAAAGAAGAGCTGAAAGAGGTCGACGTGCAGGTGCTCAAGGGTGTGGTGTATATCTCATTGGCCGACAATATGCTCTACAAGACTGGCTCTTACGAGATTAACGACCGCGCTGCCGAGACACTCTCGAAGATTGCCAAAATCATCAAGGACTACAAAGACTACGACGTGCTCATCGAGGGTAACACCGACAATGTGCCCATCAGCCGCGAGAACATCCGCAACAACTGGGACCTCTCGTGTCTGCGTGCATCGAGCGTGGTACAGGCTTTGCAAAATAAATATGGTGTAGATCCGAAGCGCCTCACCGCTGGTGGCCGTGGCGAGTATAACCCACTGGCAGGCAACGACTCTGAGCTGGGTCGTCAGCGCAACCGTCGCACACAGATCATCATCACGCCGAAGCTCGACCAGTTTATGGAGCTGATCGACCAGGCTCCCGCCGAGTAAACGGACCCATTTATTCAACTTTCGGTAGTTCTTTTTCGACTACCGAAAGTTGATTTCTACCCTGTTAGTGCAACTTGCTAACAAATTAAGATGCGATTTACTAACAAATTAGAGTGCGATTTGTTAACAAATTAAGATGCGATTTGTTAACAAATTGAGGTGTAATTTGCTAACAAATTGGAGTGTAATTTGCTAACAAATGAGAGTGTAATTTGCTAGCAAATGAGAAATAGCTGTTTTTTGCTGTGCCCGAACAAGAGTCTAAAGGCTGAAATACCCTAATTTTTGCAACAAAAAACGGCCTCTTTCGGGGCCGTTTTTTTGGTTTTTATCTACATTTTTGGGACAAATTATCCGTTGTTTTTGCCGTCTTTCTCTTCTTCCAACCTGTGGGTTACCATGCCGAAACCATAAAGGGCGACGGCAATATAGCCCAGCAACGGGATGATGAAGGGAATGACCAGATTGGTGGCATCGGCAATAATGCCCATCAGCAGGAATCCACATCCGCCTACTGGCGTCATCATCAATATGGAAGAGGCACTCTTGGTGAGACTGCCCAGTCCGCGGACTGCCAACGAGAAGATGGTGGGGAACATGATGGCCTCAAACAGATAGATGCCTAACAGTGCCACTAACGACACGGTACCAAGGTTCATCAGCACAATCATGGTGCATGCCACACAACCGATGCCGCAAATCAGCAGCATCTGCTCGGCCAACACGCGGCGCATGATCCAACTGCCGCAGAAACGGCCTATCATGAAGAATGCCAGTGCGCCGGTAAGCACCATCGATGCCGTACGGTCGGTCATCCATCCTTGTCCGGTCACGAAATTGATGAAATAGCTATTGATGGAAATCTCCGCCACCTCGTATGCCAACAAGGCAATGAGCCCATAGACAAAGGTCTTGTGCTTCCATATCTTCAGCAGTGGCTCACGCCCATACTTGGCTTTTTCCTCCAAGCCGTCGTTATGCTTGATTTCGGGCAGGTTGACACGGGCAAACACCATGGCAATGACAAGCACCAGCACACCCAGCACCGCATAGGGAATGGCCACATTGCTGCTCTCACCACTGTTGCGGAAGAGGAACTGTCCCACGGCAAACGTGGCAAAAAGACAGCCCAGGCCATTGAACGACTGCGAGAAATTCAAGCGGCTGGTCGATGTTTCCTTAGGACCAAGCTCGGTGACATAGGGATTGGCAGCCGTCTCGAGGAAGGTCAGGCCGCAACCGATAATAAACAGAGCACCCAGAAAGGCATAGAACGTTCCGGCTTCAGCACCAGGGATGAACAACAATGCTCCCATGCCGAACAGCAACAATCCAAATACCACCCCACGGCGATAGCCAAAGCGGTTGATGAACAATCCTGCCGGGATGGCCATGAGGAAATAACCCAGATAGGTGGTCACCTGAATGAGCGACGACTGAGTGATAGAGATTTGCAGTTCATTCTGGAAATGCTTGTTGAGCACGTCGAGAATAGCGCGCGCGAAGCCCCACAGAAAAAACAACAATGTAACAAGAGCAAAGGGTACTAAGTACTCTTTGCTCGTCAGTTTTACATTTTTATTACTCATTATATGATAGGAGAGAAAGATGAGAGGTGAAACCTTTATTGTTTCTCACCTCTCAACTAAAAATTACTTCTCGGGCTCAATAGCCTTCCAAATGCCGGCAGCGCAGGCTGCACCAATGAACGGACCCACAATGAATACCCACAGGTCGGTGAGTGCCTGGCCACCCTCGAAGAGTGCCGGACCGATAGAGCGGGCGGGGTTCACTGAAGTGCCGGTATAGTGAATACCAACGAGATGGATGAGAATAAGCGACAGACCGATAGCCAGACCAGCAAAGTTGTTGGTGGCACCATTGGTCTTTGCTGTGGCACCCAATACCACCAGCACGAAGATGCAGGTGAGCACAATCTCAACAATCAGACCGTTGGTCTGTCCGGCAGCACAAGCGTTGGCACCTGTTGTGGTTCCTTCTGCCAAATCTGGAGATGTGGAAACAATAAGATAGAGAACGGCGGCAGCGATCACTGCGCCAATCACCTGGAACACCATATACATTCCGCAATCCTTGCTGTTCATGCGGCCACTGAGATAGCAACCCAGTGTGATGGCAGGATTGATGTGGCAGCCACTGATGCCGCCAATGGTATAAGCCATAGCAACAACGGCCAGACCGAATGCTACTGCTGTGCCTACTACCGACGCAGCGTCAACACCACAATTCAAACTCACGGCTGCTCCGCAACCGAGAAGGGTCAGCACGAATGTACCAACCATTTCAGCTAAATACTTTTTCATATCCATTTTGTTTTAAGATAACTAATTGTACTTACTACTGTCTGCAAAAATAAGAAAAAAATAAATAGGTTGCAACATTTTTTGACAAAAATTTTACTTTCGTTTTCATTCCTTCCTCATTTTACCTACTTTTTGCGAGTATCAGAAGGAGTCATATCGGCACTGCCGCAACCTTCGGCAATAGCAAAAACCTCATAAACACGAGAGATAAGGGCAAAAAAAAATGGTGTACCGCCGTACACCAACCTTGTTAACCTTAAATCTAATACTATGAAAAACACATTGCAAAGGTACGACATTTTTCCAAACCTCCAAACATTTGCGAAAGAAAATAGTGTAAAAAGGACAATTTCTTGATTTAAATCAAGTAAAATTGTATCAAAACCTTATTTTTATCACTCTTTTGCTTATAATTATTGCTTTTAAAACTAAAAAAGTTTCTAATTGAAAGTTGGCCATTTCGCGCACATTGCACATGCATTATTCATGGTCTCCCCCTTCTATGCCACAGCGAGCACAGAAAGAGAGACCATCCGCTCATAGCTGCGACACAGAGCCTACCCCACTCCGGTGCAGATCTTTTGCTTTCAGGTTCCCTTTATATTTCAGCGAACCCACACCGCTCACATCGCCTTTCAGCGACTCGGTGGCCCAGCATTTGATGCCGCCCACGCCACTCACGTAGGCCTCAACAGCCTGCCCTTCGAGCTCATCGGCATGAATGCTACCCACTCCGCTACAGTCGAGGGCCACTGAGCCGGCCTTTCCAGCCACGGTCACACCACCCACACCACTGCAGTCTACATCAACCGCCTGTGCCTGCAAGCCTTCCACTTTCATGCTACCCACACCAGAATTGTCGAGTTTCAGACTTTCTGTGTTGAGCTTCTTGATGTGAACTTGAGCCACGCCACTGTTCACCAGCTTGGTCAGACGGGGCGAATAGACAACCAGGCGCACATTTTTAGGCTCAATGTTGACGTTTCTTTTTGCAAACTTCACCTTCAGTTCGCCGTCTTTGTTCTCAAACTGGAACAACTCAATGTAATTGTCGGGAGCCGTGAGCACCACCTTCGACTCGTTGCCTTGCACAAATACCACCGAGGCAACAATATCGAGGTCGACGGCCTCAAAGGCGTTTTGTTGATACTGCACGGACACCACATTCTTACTCGGCTTCAGTTTTTTGCCCATGCCATAACCTAAATGCACTTCCATACACGAGGCCAAGGTCACCATACTCATGATGGCAACAGCCACAAAAGACAGTTTTTTCTTCATCACTTGATTCATTTTTTGGATTATTTTATTCGTTAGACGCAAGTGAGGCGCAAAAAGTTTCACAATTTCCCATCTTTTTTTGCAAATTGTTTCCTTTTCGCAACAATTCGATAAAAACGTGTTACGGAAAAAAAAAGAGATAAAGCCTTTCTATAGTATCTTTGCACTAGAAAATCATTTGATATCAAAGAGCATGAAACGTACTGTATTGTTTTTAGCAATGGCAATGGTTGTCGTGAGCCTTTCTGCACAACAGTTGCCTTATCAGAATCCAAACCTCAGCGCTAAGGAACGCGCCCGCGATCTGTGCTCACGTCTGACGCTCGAAGAGAAAGCCTTGCTCATGCAAGACGAGAGTCCTGCCATTCCGCGGTTGGGCATCAAGAAGTTTTTCTGGTGGAGCGAGGCTCTGCACGGTGCTGCCAACATGGGCAATGTGACGGTATTTCCCGAGCCTATTGCCATGGCGGCCTCGTGGAACCCCGGCTTATTATATAAGGTGTTCGATGCGGCCAGCACCGAGATGCGCGCACAATATCATCACCGCATGATGAACGGCGGCGAGGACGAGAAGTTCCACAGTCTGTCGGTATGGACGCCCAACGTCAACATCTTCCGTGACCCACGGTGGGGCCGCGGACAGGAGACCTACGGCGAAGACCCTTATCTCACCTCGGTGATGGGCACTCAGGTGGTGCGCGGACTGCAGGGACCTGAGTCGTCGAAGTATCGCAAGTTGTGGGCTTGTGCCAAGCACTATGCCGTACATAGCGGTCCGGAATATACCCGCCACACTGCCAACCTGACCGATGTGTCGGCGCGCGACCTGTGGGAGACCTACATGCCGGCCTTCAAGACGCTGGTGCAGGATGCCAAGGTGCGCGAGGTGATGTGTGCCTACCAACGGCTCGACGACGATCCCTGCTGTGGATCGCAGCGGCTGTTGCAGCAGATTCTGCGCGATGAGTGGGGATTTCAGTATCTCGTGGTGAGCGACTGCGGTGCGGTGACCGACTTCTACAGCAGTCATAAGAGTTCTTCCGATGCTGTTCACGCCTCTGCCAAGGCCACACTGGCCGGCACCGACGTGGAATGTGGTTTCGGCTATGCCTATAAGAGCATTCCCGAGGCGGTGCAACGTGGACTTATCAGCGAACAGGAAGTCGACAAACACGTGCTGCGACTGCTGGAGGGCCGTTTCGACCTGGGCGAGATGGACGACCCCGCACTGGTGGAATGGTCGAAGATTCCTTATTCCGTAATGGACTGCAAGGAGCACCGCCAGAGGGCTCTCGACATGGCGCGGCAGACCATTGTGCTGTTACAGAACAAAAACGACGTGCTGCCCCTGCGCAAAAACAAAGAGCGCATTGCCGTCATCGGACCGAATGCCGACGATGAGCCGCTCATGTGGGGCAACTACAACGGCACGCCCAACCGTACCATCACCATTCTCGACGGCATCAAGACCAAACAAAAACGACTGAAATACATGCCGGGATGCGACCTTACCTACGACCGTGTGATGCATTGTCTGCTGCCCACACAGTGTGCCGCGGGCGGAAAGAAAGGTCTGCGCGGCACCTTCTGGAACAACACCGAGATGGAGGGAAAACCTGTGTGCACCCAGCAATACACCTCTCCCCTGGCCGTGACCACCGCCGGCATGCACAATTTTGCGCCCGGCGTGTCTGTTGAAGACTTCTCGGCCCGTTACGAGACGGTATTCACGCCCACCGAGAGTGGCGAATATGTAGTGAACGTTGAGGGCTGCGGCCACTTCGAGGTCTTTATCAACGGCGAGCAGAAAGTGAAGATGCACACGTGGCGCACTACCCCCACCCGCACGGCCATCCAAGCTGAGCGCGGCAAACAATACCAGATAGAGGTGCGTTTCCAATTCGTGAAGACATGGGGCGCCAACCTGAAAATCAATGTGGCCCGCGAGCTGCCCATCGACTACGAGGCTGCCATCCGCGAACTGCAAGGCATCGACAAGGTAATCTTCGTGGGAGGCATATCGGCAGCCCTCGAGGGTGAGGAGATGCCCGTCAACATCGATGGCTTCCGTGGCGGCGACCGCACCCACATCGAGTTGCCACGTGTACAGCGCAACTTCCTGAAGGCACTGAAACAGGCTGGCAAGACGGTCATCTTCGTGTGCTGCTCGGGATCGGCCATTGCCCTGCAGCCCGAGACTGAGAACTGCGATGCCATCGTGCAGGCATGGTATGCCGGACAGGAGGGCGGACAGGCTGTAGCCGACGTATTGTTTGGCGACTACAACCCTTGTGGCAAACTGCCTGTCACCTTCTATAAGTCATCTGCGCAACTGCCCGACTACGAGGACTACTCCATGCGCGGCCGCACCTACCGCTATTTCGACGACCCACTGTTTTCCTTCGGCTATGGCAAGAGCTATACCCAGTTCCAGATTGGCCAGGCCAACATCAGCGGCCAGGATGGCAACTACACGCTCACCGTTCCTGTCAGCAACACAGGCCAGCGCGACGGCGTTGAGGTGGTGCAGGTGTATATCCGCAACATGGCCGACAACGACGGACCGCTGAAGTCGCTTCGTGCCTTCAGTCGTGTGGCGGTGAAAGCCGGTCAGACAGCCAGCACCCAACTGCAGCTCACCCCGCAGTCGTTCGAGTTTTTCGACACCGAGACCAACACCATGCGCACCAAGGCTGGCAACTACGAGGTTCTCTATGGCAACAGCTCGCAACCATCCGACCTGAAGCGCCTCACCGTCACCTTGAAATAAAGGTGTCACTGATTCTGCAAATCCCTAGAAAACAAAATAAAACAAAAATACTACGATATGAAAAAGATTCTTTTCACCATCCTGGCAGCAGCGACGATGCTGACTGCGGGTGCACAAAATGCCACCTTCACCTATTTTAATTATAAGGGCAACGACACGCGTTTCGATAAGAAGATAGACCCTACGAGTCAGTATCTGAATCCCATCCTGGCGGGTTTCTATCCCGACCCTTCGTTCTGCAGGGTAGGCAATAAGTTCTATCTGGTCAACTCGTCGTTTGCCTTCTTCCCGGGCGTGCCCATCTTCGAGAGCGACGACCTGGTGAACTGGCAGCAGATTGGCCATGTGCTCGACCGTCCCTCCCAACTGCCACTCGACGGACAGGGGGTGTCGCGCGGCATCTTCGCACCCGACATCAAGTACAACCCGAAGAACAAGACCTACTACATGATTACCACCAGCATGCGCATGGGCAACTTCTTTGTCAAGACCAAAGACCCGCATGCCGGCTGGAGCGATCCCATCCGCCTGCCGCAAATCGACGGTATAGACCCCTCGTTCTTCTTCGATAAAGACGGACAGGCCTACATTGTCCACAACGGACCCGTTGACGGCGGTGCCGACTATGAGGGACAGCGTGCCATTCGCATTTTCCGTTTCGACACCAAGGGTGACAGCATCGTGGGCACATACCGCCAGATTGTGCGCGGCGGCACCCATGTAGAGGCACGCCCCATCTGGATTGAGGGTCCTCATCTCTACCGCATCGGAAAATACTATTATCTGATGTGTGCCGAGGGTGGCACGGGCGACTGGCACAGCGAGGTCATCCTGCGTGCACCAGTAAAGTCCGACATCATGAATCCGGCATCGTGGGAGGAGTGTCCCAACAACCCCATCCTCACCCAGCGCACGGGTGTAGACCCCAACCGTCCTGACATCGTCACCAGCACCGGTCATGCCGATCTTGTACAAGATAAGCAGGGACGCTGGTGGGCTGTATTTCTGGGATGTCGTGCCTACGAGGGCCCGTTCTACAACACCGGCCGCGACACCTACATGCTGCCCGTCACATGGAAAGACGGATGGCCCGAGATTCTGGAGAAAGGAAAGGCGCTGCCCACAGTGGTCAGCAAGCCTGGTCTGCAACCTAAGTCAACGAGTGTCCAGCTCACCGGCAACTTCAGCTATACCGACAAGTTTGATACCGAAGAGCTGAACATGCGATGGATCTTCCTGCGCAATCCGGAGATGAACCGTTTCAAATGGGGCAACGGAGCCCTGGTCATCACGCCTTCTGATGCCGACATCAGCGAACTGAAACCGCTTTCGGCCCTTTTCTGCCGCCAGCAGCACACCACCTTTGCCGCAGAGACCGAGGTGACGTTCATTCCGCGTTCCGACAAGGATGTGGCTGGAATGGCATTGTTGCAAAACGAACACTACAACTTTGTGTTGGGCAAGACCATGCTCAACGGCCGTCCTGCCGTCACGCTCGTGCGCGCAGAGAAAGAAAAGGTGCTCATCGGCTCAGCATTCCTGCAGGGCAACGGCAAACTGCAACTGAAGATTGAGGGCGATGGTCGCTACTACTCGTTCTTCTATCGTGAGCAGGGCGAATGGCGCACCTTGGCTGCCGGTGTTGATGCCGTCAACCTCAGCACCGCCCGTTCTGGCGGATTCATCGGTGCTTGCATCGGTCTTTACGCAACAGCGAAATAATTGAGAATGAAGGATTATTCAAGTTTCGGAGGTACGAAGGTACGAGGGTGCGAGGGTGCGAGAATACTCTCACTTATTAAATGCAAACAGGCGCAGAAAAGGGTATTCTCGTACCTTCGCGCCCTCGCACCTTCGTACCTCCGAAACTTCAGTTAGGAACTTGTAAAAACAAAAGAAGCCCCCTCGGGGGCAATATGGGGGGCTTCTTTTTTCTTATTTTATTCCCAGTTCGCGGGCCCAGATGTCGTAGTTCTTCTTCTCGGCCTCCTTGGCAGTGCCGTCGGCCATGATCACCTTCTTGGCAAAGTCGTTGATCGAACGCAGGATGACAGCTTTCTCCAGCACGTTGAATCCGTCGAGGAATGCCTTGGTCTCCCCGATAATGGGATAGAGCTCATACGGGTGGTTCAGCGTGTCGCGCACTTCGGCCTTCAGCTGCTCGTCCACATCGCCAAACTGCTCGATGCCGGCAATAAATCCCTCGATGAAATCTTTCTCACGGTCGCTATACACACCGTCGCAATTGGCAAACATCAGACCGGTCTTGGCGGTCAGCTTGATAATCTCGAATATTTTTTCCATTGTTGTCCCTCCTTTTATTATTTTACCTCCTCAAATTCATCGTCAGCAGGCTGCTCAGCCATCACACCGGCACGGTTGCCGAACACGCTCTTGGCAATGTTGATAATGTTGATAGCGCCTGTGGCCAGACTGCCCAGTCCGCCTCCGGCAAGCACCT
Organism: Prevotella sp. UBA2739; assembly: GCA_002353525.1. Lineage (GTDB taxonomy): Bacteria > Bacteroidota > Bacteroidia > Bacteroidales > Bacteroidaceae > Prevotella. The sequence goes on along the minus strand of DEJV01000033.1, from coordinate 1,713 downwards.
TGCCCAGAATGTCTTGTAGATTGATGCCACCGGCAGCAGGAGCACCGGCCTCTTCCTCTACCACCTCTTCTTCCTCAACAACCTCTTCCTCTTCAGCGGCTACATCCTCGTCGGCCACGACAGCCCTGCCGGCGCCCAGCTTGCCCAGGATGTCTTGCAGATTGATATTACCTCCGGCCACAGCCCCGCCGAGCTTGCCCAGAATGTCTTGCAGGTTAATGCCACCGGCAGCAGGAGCCTCAGCCTCTACAGCCTCTTCGTCGTTAGCACCGGTCACGGCACCAGCGTCGAAATTACCGTCGCCAGCACCAATCTGCTTCAGAATGTCCTGCAGCGAACCGCCTTCGCCGCTCTCACCTTGGCTGGCAGCACCGCCCAGAATAGAGCCCAGGCCAGCGTTCTTGATAATGTTCTCTAAAAAACTTCCCATAGATTTAGTGTTTAGTTTATATTCGAAAGATTGCTGCAAAAATAGCAAAATATTTGGATAATACCTAATAAAATAGTAATTTTGCACACTGAAAATTCGAATTTTTAAAAATATAGTTTTTTTATGGCAAAGAAAGCATTGCTGATGATCCTCGACGGATGGGGCATCGGAAAACATGGTAAGGGCGACGTCATCTTCAATACGCCGACGCCTTATCTCGACTATTTAACGGCAATTAGCGCACACTCGCAGTTGCAGGCCAGCGGTGAGGACGTGGGTCTTCCCGACGGACAAATGGGTAACTCGGAGGTGGGACACCTCAACATTGGTGCCGGACGCGTTGTCTATCAGGATCTTGTGAAAATCAACCGCGCCTGCAAGGACGGATCCATCATGGAGAACCCGCAGGTGAAGGCGGCCTATACATACGCCAAGGAAAAGGGCAAGAAGCTGCACCTCATGGGACTGACCTCTAATGGCGGCGTGCACTCCAGCCTCGACCATCTCTTCAAACTCATCGAGATTGGCAAGGCCTACGGCCTGAAAAACCAAGTGTTCGTACATTGCTACATGGACGGACGTGACACCGACCCCCACTCGGGCAAGGGATTCATCGAGCAGGTGTCGCAGGTATGTGCCGACAACGATGCCGCCATCGCATCTATCGTGGGCCGTTTCTATGCAATGGACCGCGACAAGCGCTGGGAGCGTGTCAAGGAGGGCTACGACCTCATCGTTGAGGGCAAGGGCAAGCAGGCCACCGACATGGTGCAGGCCATGCAGGAGTCTTACGACGACGGTGTCACCGACGAGTTCATCAAGCCTATCCACAATGCCACCGTCAACGGATGCATCGAGGAAGGCGACGTCGTCATCTTCATCAACTTCCGCAACGACCGCGCCAAGGAGCTCACCACCGTGCTCACGCAGGAAGACCTGACCGAGCAGGGCATGAAGACCATCCCCGGCCTGCAGTACTACTGCATGACACCCTACGACGCTAAGTTCACCGGCGTGCACATCCTCTTCCCGAAGGAGAACGTCGAAGACACGCTTGGCGAGTATCTCTCGCGCCAGGGCAAGAAGCAGCTCCACACGGCCGAGACCGAGAAGTACGCCCACGTCACGTTCTTCTTCAACGGCGGTCGCGAGGCACCCTTCGAAGGCGAGGACCGCATACTCGTGCCCTCTCCCAAGGTGGCCACCTACGACCTGAAGCCGGAGATGAGCGCCTTCGAGGTGAAGGACAAGCTCGTAGGCGCCATCAACACCCAGGAGTACGA
>DEJV01000065.1 GCA_002353525.1 Prevotella sp. UBA2739 | reverse complement strand
GAGAGCGGAATTATCGGAATAATAAAGCCCTTCGAATGCCGTTATAATCAAAAACTATGGACGTGTATAATTTATTGGAACAAATCGCAGAGCAACTGCAAGGTAAGAGGGCTTTCGTACAAATTCAGGTTGAAAATGAGTATTATACGAAAAGGATAGGAGATCTTAATGACTTAATAGATCACCCTAATGTTATATGTCAAGAAACAACGGCCAACTTCATCGACTGGATGGAGGCGAGGTGGGAGGAGAAACAGTTGACGTACAGAACCAGACTCAACCATCGGAGTGCAATAAGGTTACTTAGGAAGTATAAAGAGAGCTTGACCTTCGCTGACTTGACCCACGAAACCATCCTCAGTTTTGATAGATGGTTGATGGAGCACCACTACAAGGTAAATACCATCGCCAAGGTCATGGGTACATTCCGTCAGTACGTGAGGATGGCTTTGGATGAGGAACTGATAGTCAGAGACCCTTTTCGAAGATACAAAATGCGCTCAGAGAAAACCCACAAAGAGCATCTGACAGAACGTGACATCAAGAAAGTAGAGGCCAAGGTGGACAAACTGGAAGGAGCCGAGAAGGAGGTGGCCAGGGGATTCCTGCTCTCTTGTTATACAGGATTGCGCTACTCAGACGTATGCCAGTTCTCTAGGAAGGACGTTAAGAAGGTAGGCACCCATCGATGGTTGGAGAAAACGATGCAGAAAACAAGGCAGGCTGTAAGAGTTCCGCTTGACAAGATGTTCGGCGGCAAGGCACTTGACTTGCTCAGCGATGGGAAGATAAGTATGCCGAGCAATTCCAGGTGTAACATCATACTCTCGAAGATCATGAAGGAAGTGGGTATAAGGAAGCATATTACGATGCACTGCGGAAGGGTTACCTGTGCCACTATTTGTCTTAATCGGGGTATGCCAATCACCACTATCCAGAGCATCTTAGGACATCAAGATATCAAGACGACTCGAATATACGCGCATTCTACCGACGGACTTATACTAAGAGACGTAGCGAGATGTTGGCGTAGTGGTTAACGTGTTTAACGTAATGAGTCCTCGGAAGTTTCTTTTCTCAAAAGCACGGGATGTGATACCATAAAAAGTGGTAATTTTGCATGTGATCAAAAAGTTATTTATATGAAGAATTTTCTGAAGGGTCATTACGTATGGCTATTTATGGCAATTTTCTTTGCCGCAATTTTGATGTTTTTTAGTCGTAACATGCCAAATCCAACCAATGCGGGTTGGTTTATTGGTGTGACAGGCGGATTGAGCGCTTACATTCTGCAGGCTTGGCATCATAGCAAGTATAAAACCACTTGCTTTGACTGGCTCAATGTTGGCATCGCTATCTTCGTGTTTGTTGTTGCTGCATTGATCAGGAGCTTTTGCGATTAATAAGCTATCAATCACCTTTAATAAATTAGCGCCACAAGAGTGCAGTTAGGGACAAAAGTCCTTAGACCGCTCTTGTGGCGTTTTTTTAATGATTGCTTTTTGGGTATTTGATGTTTTAAAATACCATTTCGTTTTCTTTTCAATTATGGAAATAGCATCGTTTCGTTTTTATTTCGGCTCTGAAATCGTTTTGCGGATTATATAAGAAGAATGCTTTCTCTGCCCTGATGATGTGCTACAACAATGTGCTGCGCCATGGTTGGCCAGGCGGCATGGGCATCGGCCATTGCACGTTGGGCGCCATCTCGGGTGAGGTGGGCCGAGGTTACAGCTGGCATGGCAGTTACAATATCGTTCAGCAGGGGCTTTCGGTGAATGGCACTGATGGCTCGGATGCCGGCGCCGACCACTACGGCAACAACTGGAAGTTCATCCGCCAGTGTTTCCTCGTGAAGGAGAATATCGACAACGTTCCCGATATGAGCGATGCAGAGAAGGCCAACATCAAGGGTGAGGTCACTGCCCTTATTGCCTACCGATACATGGGAATGTTCTACCGTTATGGTGGCGTACCTCGCGTAGAGAAGTCATTTGTATCGACCGATGACCTTTCTGCAGGGCGTGAGACGTTGCAGGGCACACTCGATTACATTCTCCAACTATGCGACGAGGCTTACGACCTGGTTCCCGAGAAGTGGGATGCTGCCAATACTGGACGAATCACTAAGGGCGCAGTCCTGGCCATTAAGGCTCGTACGCTACTCTTTGCCGCACGCCCATTGTTCAACAGTAATACTCCCTATCTTGACAATGGCGAACTGAACAACCTCATCTGCTTTGGCCATGCAGACATGCAGCGCTGGCAGCAGGCCGTTGATGCCAATCTCGCCGTGCTGAGCTGGGCCCAGTCGAATGGTGTGGAACTCATCAACACCGGAGGTGCTGGCTTGGGACGCCCTAACCCGAATGCCTTTGATGACTATGCTACTGCTGCATCTACACCAGGCAGCCGCGAAATCATCCTGGCCTACAAGAACGACAGAAACGATGGATATGATCCGATGGTGAACTTCATCAACTGTTCGAACTACCAGACTGCCAACCGTTACGACACAGACTGCAGTGGTGTGCTGACAAATTTCATAGAGAACTACTATGCTGCCGACGGTACCGACATGGACTGGCCAAAGGTGGGTGATACGTCACCACGCGACGGGTCGAATTGGATTGCCAACATTGCAAAACTCGAGCCACGGGCACTCGCCGACATCAAGTGGGGAGGGCATGATGCCATGAACAACCCTGGCGACTACAACTGGCAAAACCAAGGGTGGAACCGTGGAGGCTATGCTGCCGACAAGGGCAAGGGTGATGTCTTCCCCAATGCTATTGACGCCGACAAAGGGTGTGGCGAGCGCACAAAGTTCTTCTATAAAGCTGGTTCGCGTCTGTGGATGGAAGCCCCCATCTTCCGTTTGGCAGAAACATACATGAATCTTGCTGAGGCTTACAATGAATTAGGCGACACACAGAATGCCCTGAAGTATCTCAATGCCGTGCACAACCGCGCTGGTTTGCCGTCGATTACAGAAACCGATCAAGCTAAACTCCGCGCCATCATTCAGCGTGAGGATGCCATTGAGTTCTTCCAGGAAAACCATCGATACTTCGACGTGAAACACTGGAAACGCGCCGATATCGACAAGGGTATCTGTGGTGGCGAGATGCGCATGCTTCAATTCAACATCAAGGATACTGAAGATGCCACATGGCCTTATGCAGCAAACTGGATCGACACCTATTGGGATGCAGTGGCTTACACCTCCTTCTGGAGCCCTGCCATGTATCTGGAGCCTTTCCCGCAATCGGAAATCAATAAGGGCACTATTACCCAGAACCCTGGATATTAAAACCTCAAAAAAAGTACATAATATATGAAAAAGATATTTATAACTGTTGCCGTAGGTTTGCTGGCATTCACTCCTGCAATCCTGAAAGCCCAGGATGACAGTTCGTCGGAAGAGTCGAAAGCAGAACGTGTCACGACGTCTTCAACATCTACCGTGACAGGCGACGAACTGTACAAGACTGTTACGTCAAACTTGACAAATACGCTGGTTGGCAAAATGTCGGGATTGATAGTAAAAGAAGGTACCGGCGAATTGGGTGCCAACGACGCCAAATACTTGGTACGAGGCATGGGTAGTTTTGGTATTGGCAGTTGGAACACGGCAAAGATCTTTGTGGATGGATTCGAGGTTACTTCGCAATATCTATCAGGTCTTTCACCTGCCGAAATAGAAAGTATTTCAGTGCTTAAAGATGCCGCTGCCCTTGCTGTCTATGGCGAGAAGGGTGCCAATGGTGTCATAAAGATTGTGACGAAACGGGGCAGAATTGCCAAGGCTTCTATCAACGCACGTCTGCGCACCGGTGTGCAGATGCCTACAAAAGTGAACAAGCCCGTTAACTCCTACGACTATGCTTCGCTGTATAATCAGGCCGTGTCGAACGACAACCGCATGATGTGGTCGCCTGTTTATGCTGCCGACCAGTTGGCAGCCTACAAAAACGGTTCTGGAGTGAATGTCGACTGGTATGACGAGGCATTGAAGAGCAGCGGCCATTTCCTCGATGGTGATATCGTGTTCAACGGCGGTTCAAAGATTGCTCAATACAATGTGGACTTGGGATACCTCAACAACAGTGGTATCTTGAATGCGAAGAATACTGACTTGACAAAGAATCTGGGTTACTCGAAGTATAACCTTCGTGCCAATCTCGACTTCAATGTACTGGACATCTTCGACGTGAAACTCGATATGGGCGGACGTATTGAGAATATGAAGCGTCCCAACTACTCAATCAGCCAACTCTTCACCGACCTGTCGCGCTATCCGTCGAATATATACAATGTATACGACAATGAGGCAGAAGGAAACTATTCGGGTACGGCCGTCTATCCCAACAATCCCTACGCATCTGTCAATGCACTGGGCTGGCAATCGTACAAGGCGCGTACATTGCAGACAAACTTTTCCGTTCGTGAGCGTCTCGACATGCTGACTCCAGGATTGTATCTCAAGCAGTCGGTATCGTTCTACAGCTATACACTGAGTGCTTACAGCAAGACCCGCAACTATGCACGCTGGCATCAGGGAGCTACAACAACTACCGACGAGACGACAACAATTACTGCAAGTGGCTATGGTTCGAACGGAATGCAGGACTGGAAACAGTATAAACTCACCGCCGGCTACGACCATGCTTTTGGCAAGCACGGCATTTCGGCCATGGTCAATTGGGATGTGTCTTCGTACAAAGGGGAAAGCCACGACGCTTACCGATACAAGTACAACACACTGAACTTGAACGGTTTCGTACACTATGACTATGCCCATCGCTATGTGGCCGAACTGGCGGTCTCGCATTTCGGCAATGACGCTTATGCCGAAGGCAACCGTTGGAGCACCTACCCAGCACTCTCGTTGGCATGGGTAGCAAGCGAAGAGAGTTTCCTCAAAGACAACAACATCGTGAACTATCTGAAGGTGCGCGCTTCTGCAGGCCTTACAGGTTCGTCAGAATCGTCGGCAACAGGAGTACTCTCCAGTTTCAACACCTCTGGCCGTTATCTTTTCAAGGATTTCTTCACATATAGCTACATTGGTGCCTTTTATACAGGCAAGAACCAGGGCTCTTGGCAGACCACCTATGTGCCCATGTTTGTGCCCAATGAAAAAGCACATGCTGAGAAGAGCATGAAGTACAACATTGGCATTGATGCAACCTTGTTCCACGGTCTTGAACTCACGATTGATGCTTATCTTGACAAACGCCACGACATTCTGACACTCGACAACTCACTCATGGGCTATTATGGTAAGCAGTATTATTTCTCGAATATCGGTAAGATGACAAGCTATGGTGTCGACCTTACTGCAGCCTATACAGGCAAATGGGGAGATGTTGACTATCGCATAAATGGTATGATGACATACAACAAAAACCGCATTGACGAGATGGCAGAGGTACCTACAGCCAATGCGTTCAGTGCAAAGACGGGCCGTGCTTATGGAGCACTGATTGGTCTTGTCGCTGACGGATTCTACGACATCACTGATTTCGACGCAAATGGCAATCTCATAGGAGATGTAACTCCGGCATTTGGTACGGTTCAGCCAGGCGACATCAAGTACAAGGACCTTGATGGCAATCATGTGATCGACCAGAATGATGTCACTCAAGTGGGCAGGACTGAGTATCCTGAGTGGTACTACAGCTTCGGAGGAAAAGTCGGTTACAAAGGATTCGATCTCGAGTTGCTGTTCCAGGGAGCTGCCGGTGTTTCAGCCAACCTTCTTGACAACTGGGATCAGGTTGTAGCATTTGTTGACAATGGCAATGCATTCGATCTGGCCAAGGGAGCATGGGCATACTATCCCATAGAGGGCATTGACAACCGTGCCAATGCCACTTATCCCCGTCTGACCACACAGAGCAACCAGAACAACTATCAGCTGAGCTCGTTCTGGGTGAAGGATGCCTCTTATCTCAAACTCCGTACCGTAGAATTGGGATATAACTTCAGTTCAGAGATGCTGAAGAAGGCCGGTATCGGCAGCTTGCGCGTTTATCTTAATGCAAACAATCTTTTCACGATAAGTTCGCTTTTGAAAGACTATCACATCGACCCCGAGAACGTAGTAAGTCGTTATCCGATGATGAAGTCATTCAATGCAGGAGTAAGTATTACATTCTAAAAAACTATTATGAAAAAGATGAAACATCATATTCTAATTGCGACAGCATTGATAATTTCAATGTCATCGTGTGGAGACTTCCTCGACACAAGTCTTGATACAAACCAGACCAATGAGACATTGGCAACCGACAGAGGCAGCATCTGGGCTTTTGCCAATGCGTTCTATTCACCTATTCATTATGGCTATTCTGCCATAGACGGTAACATCTTTGCATCAGCATCGGACGAAGCCCAGCAGACATCCGCCTCTTCGGATGTGATCTACTTCAATAAAGGCATGATCAATGCTAATGTCAATCCTTTATCTTATGTCTACACCAATTGCTATGAGGGTATTCGTGCTGCTAACTACTTCCTCGACTATGTAGCAGACGGCAAGGGTAAGGCCTTACTCGAACTGAATCGTAACCTAGTGACTGATGCGGAGAACTATAAGCGCGATCTGCTTTCGCTCGACTGGTATATCGCCGAAGCGCATATTGCAAGAGCCTACTACTATGCTGAACTGATAAAAAGGTATGGGGGAATGCCGATTATTGAGCATACCATGTCGCAAAATGATGGTCAGATGGTCAGCCGCTCTTCTTACGAGGAGTGTGTAGAGTATATCGTGAAAGAGATTGACACCTGGAAAGACAAACTAGCGAAAGACTGGAGCAACTATGCTGACCGTGAAGGTCGCTTTACACTGGGTGCAGCATTGGCTATTAAGTCACGCGTACTGCTCTATGCAGCCAGTCCGCTTCATAACCCTACTGACGACCACGCCAAGTGGGTTCGTGCCGCACAGGCTGCCAACGAGTTCCTCACATGTGGTGACATCAACTACAGTCTTGACCCCAGTTATAGCAACTACTTTAAAGGTGAGACTTCTCTCACAAGTCCAGAGACCATATTCCTGGTTCGCAGAGAGGCTTCTAACAACCTTGAAAAGGCTAACTACCCTATTGCAACCCCTGGTGGAAAGAGCGGTGTATGTCCTACGGAGAACCTCGTCAGTCAGTATGAGTACATCGGTGAGCCGGATGCTAACAATCCTTATGCAAACCGCGATCCACGCCTTGCAGCTTCGGTTGTCACAAACGGCAGTCAATGGAACGGACGTACAATTGCACAAGCTGCGGGCGAAACCGACGATATGGCAAAAGCCAATGCAAGTCCTACTGGCTACTACCTGAAGAAGTTTCTCACCGACGAACTGAACCTCATTCAAGGGCAGAATGCCCAGCACAACTGGGTGGCATTCCGCTATGCAGAGATTCTTCTCAACTATGCTGAAGCCATGAACGAGGCTTATGGCCCTAACAATGTGCCTGACGGATATGTCATGTCAGCAAAAGAGGCTTTGCAGAAAGTACGTGACAGAGCATCTGTAAGCCTTCCCACAGTCAACGCCTCATCCATCGAGACTTTCCGCAAGGCTGTGAAGCATGAACGCCAAATTGAACTTGCTTTCGAGGATCATCGCTACTGGGATCTCTTGCGTTGGAAAGATGCCATGACCGTATTGAACCAGCCTGTAAAGGGAGTGAAAATCACCAAGTCGGGCGAAAGATATTCCTACTCTGTTGTGGATGTCGCTTTGCGCGTGTTCTACGAAAGGAACTACTATCTGCCACTTCTGCGTTCAGAAATAGAGAACTCGAACGGCACATTGTCGCAGAATCCCAATTATTGATGATGTGATAGTATGATAGCAAAATACGAGGACATGATGACAAGAAATATTTTATCTTTACTAGTGGGGCTTTTTGCCTGCTCGATAGCCGATGCCCAGATACTGAAAGTGACCCCGCAGACCACCTCATGCGCGCTCTACCAGCGTGTGGATGTGGATGTGGAGTTGCATGGAGAATGGGAAAATCCCTATCGTCAGGAGGAAGCACGCCTCGACATGGTGGTGACTGCCCCCGACGGGACGATTATCATAGTTCCAGCGTTCTTCGTTGACGGAGAGTCGGGAAAGACGAGCCACTGGACGGTGAGATTTACACCGCAGGCACAAGGGCGGCTCACCTATTTCGTGCGCTACACGCAACCAGGTCTTGAGTCGGTTTCGCAGTCGTACAAGCTGGACGTGAAAGAGGGCACTGGCCACGGCATCCTGCACACTGCCGACCACTGGACCCTGCGCTACGACGACGGCACCCCGTTTCGTGGCATCGGCGAGAATATCTGCTGGGAGTCGAGGGCCAACGACGACTCAAAGTACTTCAAGAAACTGCACGAGATGCACCACCGGTTCAACTATCCGGCCATGCTCCCTAAATTTGCCGAGAACGGTGGAAACTTCGTCCGACTGTGGATGTGTTCGTGGAACTTTCCCATCGACAGGAAAGCCGACTTCAACAATCCCCGCTACGAGACCTGCGACGGACCCTTGAACCAGAGTGCAGCGGAGCGATTGGATGAGACGGTGGAGCTATGCGAGCGCCTGGGAATAAAAATCATGCTGTGCATCGGAGCGGGCGAGGCACGCACCGATGGCGACTTTTTTGTAAGCGAAGAAGCACGGGCAGCCCATCGCAACCGTCTGCGCTACATCATTGCCCGCTGGGGATACAGCGAGGCTATCGCTATGTGGGAGTTGTTCAACGAGATAGACAACATCCAGTATCGCGACGGGAATCACCCAATTCCAGCAAAGAACATTGTAGACTGGCATGCCCATATGGCCCGCTACATCAAGAGCATTGACTGCTACAGGCACATTGTGACAACCTCCATCTCTCATCGTGACTTGGACGGACTGAATGCCGTTGCCGATATTGACATCAACCAAAAGCACGTCTACAACCAGACAACGGTTATCCCCAAGACCATCAACGACTATACTCAAAAATACGGGAAGCCTTACATCATAGGCGAATTCGGTTACGAGTGGGACTGGTCGAAGAATTTCGACGACTTCGCTGACGGGATGGATATGGATTTCAGACGGGGTTTGTGGTATGGTCTGTTCTCGCCCACTCCTGTGACACCTATGAGCTGGTGGTGGGAATATTTCGACAACCGGAACATGCAGCGTTTCTTCCGTGCTCCAGCTTTGATCAACAAGGAAATGATGGAGAGTGGCAAGGGTAGTTTCTTGCCCTGCAAGGCAATGGCAGACAACGGTCAGGTGTTTGCAGTGACATGTGGAAAGAAAACCTATGTTTATCTTTTCAACGACTCCAGGCAGACCATGAGGAAGGTGCAGGTTGATGCCAGAGGCACACTGTGCGAACTGGATATAGAAAAGGCTGTGTGGGGAAAGCGCAGGAAGTGTGAAGGCACCATTAGCACCTCCGTAAGGACACATGCAGAGAAAGTCTTCGTCATTGAATAGTCAAGATTTCTCCGTTACTTTGAGAAAAACATCATTGAAAAAACAGAATACAATGGAAAAGTCAATAAAAAACATATTCGCATTTCTTGCTTTGGCACTGACTGTCACCTCTTGTGGCGACTATCTCGAAATGCCTGATATCATCAAAAACATGCTGCCCGATGGTTCTGAGGAACCTGTAGTGGGTGATGTGGTGTTCCATGGTACCACCGAAACACTTGCCGAATGGGAGAACGGTGATAAGATTTCGCTGTTCGACGGGAAGAGTGTGAGCGTGGTTGAGAATGCTGCTAGTGGGGGAACCGTAGCAGAATTCAAGAAAGTAGTGCCAGAGCGCGTGGCATCGTGGCTCGCGTTCTATCCTGCAACCCAGAAGATGGCCTCTACGACGGCATCGAGCGTCATTCCAGCCGTGCAGCGTGCAACGGAAGGAACTTGTCAGCGTGAAGCGGCACAAATGATAGCAAAATCGTCGACATCGCGTCTCTATTTCCGCAACATTGTGGCAGAGGTGAGCGTGGTTCTCGACATGGACGATATCAATAGCATTACGCTCACAGCTGCCGACGGCACTTCTCTCAGTGGGGAGTTCACCGTGGATTACTCAACTGACGACCCTGCTATAGAGGCTGGCGGAAACGCTGCCAACTACGTGACGCTAGAGGGCCGTATGGAGCGTGGCAGGGAATATCGTTTTGCCGTGCTGCCCGCACTTGTCGATGGTTTTTCGCTCGTAGCCAAGAATGTTAAAGGCGAAGAGGTGGCCCACCACGTGACCCACAATGTGGCCTTGCTCACCGCCGGTTCGACTTACGACTTGGGGACCGTCAAGGCTGATGCCGACCTGCCGAAAACTTATCGTATCAGCCACATGTGGCTGTGGGGTGGAACAGGTGCCGAATACGACTGTTCAAAACTGTGGGATATGTTCGAGAAGGCTGGCTGTTTCGATTCCGAGGATGGTCGTGGTATCAACGCTCTTAAGGACGATGTGCTTGAATTGCACCCCGACGGTACGTTGAAGAACTGGGCTGGTGAGGATGCCCGCCACTGGTGGATGGCTTTCGACAAGTCGCAGACGCCATCTAAATATAAGCCGCTCGACATGAGCCAGTACTATTCTGTCCTTCCGAAGAACGAGGGATCTTATACCGTGAGCGGCAATACCATCACGTTCACTCATGAGGATGGCAAGGTGACGACAGGCACGATGGTTGGGCCTGGCACTTACGAGCTTCCTGGATGCTCGCCGGCGAAGTCGGTCACTATCACCACTATGGCCATCAAGTTCGTGTTGCCAAATGCTCCTGATGACTGGGATCATTCGTGGGATGACTATGGGGTGTTCTATCGAAAACCACGCCAACTCTATATGGAACTGGAGCAGATGCCTGCCGGATATGTGACTCCTGAGGAATCGAAGACGACAGACAAAGTGGTGTTTGTAGAACCTGCCGACCCGGAACCAGAGTTCGACATCACCTCCCTGCCTGGTTCGTATAAAGTGAAAGCCCTGCGTGTGAATGGCGGTTCGGGTAATGATCCTGCCTTTGTCGATCCTGTTGACAAGAGCTGGTGCTGGGATGAGTCTATCTGGTGGGAGAGCGACAATCGCCTGGAGGTAACCTCGTCGACCATCAACTACTGGGCAGGCAATGACGAGAAGTTCTGGAACTACAAGTGGCATGGCGGGCAGAGCGATGAGGTGGACATGTCGAAGGTCTATGGCATCTTGCCTCATGGAATATCTAACTTCAGTCTTAACACCACTACAATGGATTTCACCATCAACGGTAACATTCATGCCAAATTGCTCACACCTGGCACCCATCATTTCAGTGCTGGAAACCGTGACCTCACCGTCGACAACGGATGCATTGCCATTCATTTCCACATCATGGAGATGATAGACGCCACATCGCAGCGCTGGACCGATGTAGACCGCTTTGTGAATGCTCCTATTGACTGGGTGATGATTTTCGAAAAGCAGTAAAACAAAAAGCTCATGCCCATGAAGAAAGCTATAGAGAGCATCCTTCGGTTGGCAGTATGTTTGCTCATCTCGATAGAGGCAACTGCCCAAAACGTGAAGGTTTGGGAGACAACGCCCGACGGAGAATCGCGTGTTGCTCTCAGACCTCAGGTCTATGCTTTTTCAGACACATCGACCGACCGTCGTGTACCCATCACTATTGACGAGCGTCAGCACTTCCAGCAAATGCGTGGTTTCGGCTATGCGCTCACTGGCGGTAGTGCTCAGTTGATGATGGCCATGAGCGCCGATGCTCGTCGCAATCTTATTCTCTCGCTCTTTGGCAAGGACGAGGGACAGGCTCGGATCAGTTACATCCGGCTGACGGTAGGGGCATCCGACATGAACTCGTTTGTGTTTTCCTATGATGATATGCCTAATGGCAAGAGCGACTGGCAGTTGAAACACTTCTCGCTCGCTCAGGATCTGAACGATGTGGTGCCTGTCATGAAAGAGATACTAGCCGTTAATCCCGACATAGAGATATTGGCATCGCCATGGTCGGCACCGGCGTGGATGAAGACCAACAACGACGTGCAGGGAGGCAAGTTGCGCAAGGAGTGCTATGATGTCTATGCCCGCTATTTTGTCAGATACATTCAGGAGATGGCGGAGCAGGGCATCAGGGTGAAGGCTCTTACCATACAAAATGAGCCTCTCAACTCGCGCAATACCCCAAGTATGGCGTGGACTCCCCAGGAACAGGCAGAATTCATTTCCGAATATCTTGGACCGTTGTTTCAGAAGAATGGTATCGCTACTGAGATTGTATTGTTCGACCATAATTGCGACCGCCCTGACTATCCGCTCTCCATCCTGAGCAACTCGAAAGCATCGCAGTATGCTGCGGGGGTGGCTTTCCATCAATACATGGGCGACCATTCGGCCATGACCACTGTTCACAATATGCGTCCCGACAAGGATGTCTTTTTCACCGAGCAGATGATTATCGACCGCTCTGGCAGCGCTACGGCCACCATAGCTCCTGTGGTGGAGCGTGTGCTGGTGAATGTGGTACGCAATTGGGCATGCAATGTGATTCTATGGAATCTGGCTGCCGACACCGAAGCCGGGCCTCATACTGATAATGGTGGTTGTCCCTTCTGTCATGGTGCTATCACTATTGCTGGCAACAAATGGCACAAAAACATTGCTTTCTACGGTTTGGCTCACGCCACCGAGTTCGTTCCAGCTGGTTCGTATCGCATCTCAAGCACATCGCCTACTGACTGCGCTACCATTCTTTTCGAGGACGAACAGTCGGCGGGGACAATGCGCGCAGTGGAGTACAAGCATTCGAGTGTGTTGCCCAATGTGGCTTTCGAGACTCCTGACGGCCGCATCGTGCTTGTGGTGGCCAACACCCGTTCTTCTTCCGAGTCGGTGTGGGTGAGATACCGTGGCAAGCACTGCGAAGTTCCGGTGGCAAGTGGCAGTGTCGTCACGATGGAGTGGAACAAATAGTTAAAGTGGAATAACCATAAACGATAAAAAATGAAAAAAAAGCATTCAGTCTTTTTACTTTTCCTGTTTTCATATATCTCAATATATGGACAGGCCTTCTCAACAGAAGGTTGGTGGTCGACTGAAACACCGAAGTATTCGCCAGTGGTGACTGCTGACAGGCATATCACGTTCCGTACACCTGCCCCGAATGCCAAGGAAGTGAAACTGGTGTTTGGCGAGTGGGATGTCGAGCCGGTCAGTATGCACAAGAACGTTAATGGCGACTGGGAAGCAACCATAGGGCCTGTCAATCCAGGCGTCTACGAATACAAGTTCGAGATAGACGGCCTGAAAGTATTAGACTATAAAAACCCAATTGTAAAAACCGGCACAGAGGTGTATGGAAGTATGGTTGAGGTGTGTGCGGAGATTCCACGCTTCGACCAGTATGTTCGTGCTGGAAGCGAGGTTGATGTGATTAGTTATATTTCTACCCCTCTCTCTCGACGCAGGAAAGTGTATGTGTACATTCCGGCTGTGTATTATGAGAATCCGCAAATGCGGTTGCCAGTGTTGTATCTCCGGCATGGTGGGGGCGACGACGAGAGCAGTTGGGTGCGCTCCGCTTCGGCCGATGCCATTATGGATAATCTCATTGCCGAGGGTAAGGCTGAGCCCATGATTGTTGTCATGACCAACGGACTCACCGACGGCTCGTGGGCTGGCGGTAGCAATGTGGAGGGGATGACTGCTTTGGAGGAAGAACTGCTCAAAGATGTAATTCCACTTGTAGAGAAGCGCTATCGTGTGCGAACAGACCGCAAGTGGCGAGCCATTGCCGGCCTCTCCATGGGTGGCGGACAAGCTTTCGTCATGGGCATGCGCCATCTGGAACTGTTCTCTGCCATTGGCGAATTCAGTTCGGGTCTGCTGAGCGACTCGTCATGGGACTACTCAAAATATGGTGTGACCAGCATCGATGACGCTGCAAAGGTGAATTCCATGCTCTCGCTGCTTTGGGTGTCGTGTGGCACAAAAGATTCGCGTTGGGAGGGGCACAAGCAATTCTGCCAACTGCTCAGCAGGAAAGGCATCAACTATGTGTTCCATCATAGCGAACACGGTCATGAATGGCAGTTCTGGAGAGAGCAGTTGCGCGACTTTGCATCATCCATCTTCCATTAACTTATTTTCCACTAAAAAAACAAAACCATATATGAAACTAAAGAAATTTGAAGGTAATCCTATTCTCAGCCCCAATCCCGAAAACAGTTGGGAATCTTTGGTTACATGCAATCCCGGTGTGATTCACGACGGAGAGAAATTCATCATGCTGTATCGCTGTGCTGGTGACGATGAACAGCATGTCATCCGTTTCGGACTGGCTGAGAGCATCGACGGGTTCCACTTTGAGCGTGTAAGCGACAGTCCCGTCTTTGGACCTTCTGCTGATGGTCCTGACAGTGGTTGTGTGGAAGACCCCCGGATTGTCCGCTTTGGTGATGCATACTACATCACCTATGCATACCGTCCCATGGCTCCAGGCCGGTATTGGACGTTTCCGCACGACATGGTGCTCAAACCCGAATGCGATGAGTTTGCACCTACTGCATGGCGCGAGAACATGGGAAACACGGGTCTTGCCATGACTAGCGATTTTCGTAAGTTCCAAAGGCTGGGGCGTATCACCGAATCGTGTCTCGACGACCGCGATGTGATGTTCTTCCCCGAGAAGATCAATGGTCTGTACTATATGCTGCATCGCCCCAAGCAATACATTGGCGAGAAATATGGTGTTGAATATCCTTCCATCTGGCTGAAACGCTCTGATGACCTCCTTTCATGGGAAAACAAGCCAAGCCAACTGCTTCTCACTGGTCGCAAGGGTACCTGGGAGGAGAAGATCGGTGCCAGTGCACCTCCATTGCTCACCTCCAAGGGATGGCTCATGACTTATCATGGCGTGGAGGATGGAGGAATGGGTTACTATCGCGTAGGACTGCTCCTACTTGACAGGGAAGACCCTACAAAGATTATTGCCCGCACCCCGAATCCTGTGCTCGAACCCACAGAGACTTATGAAAAAGTTGGCAAGTATGCAGGATGCGTCTTCCCTACGGGCAATGTCATTCTCGGCGACACATTCTATGTCTATTATGGGGCTGCCGACAAGTTTATAGGCGTGGCCACTGCTTCGTTGTCACAGCTTCTTGACTACCTCCTCTCCAAAGAATGTAGAATTGCAGACGTTTGTCTCGGTAAATAAAAAGAATATGCTTATGAAGAAACTATGGTTGTGTTTAGTGGCTGTTATGGTCTTCTCATGCCATTCTCTATTGGCGGCAATGCTAGATGGTAATGTCACCACAGTGACTTTTGGCCAGGAGGTTATCAATCCAGGCTACATCGGAAATGGTGCTCAGTGGGACCCTTACCAGCTGGATTATGGCAGTGTGAAACTGCAGATGAGCGAACAGGATTGGCAAAAGATATATCGGCGTCTGGACTATATGCGGCCACAACTCATGCGAGTGGTTCATAATACCGCAAGCCTCATTAGCGACTATCAACTCCACCCTGAAGGTAATCTCGACCAGATTGAGCATATACTCAACTATTGCCAGAGCCATGGGGTGACGGTGGTGTTCGGCGATTGGGGGTGGGGACTGGCCAATGCCAAGATTCCCGAGTTCGACAAGAAGAAAGTGGAACTGGCTGCCGACTATGTCACATGGCTCATCAGAGACAAGGGATATACTTGCATCAAGTATTACAATATGATTAACGAGCCCAACGGCTTTTGGTCGACCACCGAGGGTAATTACGACCTATGGCACGACATCACCCTGTGCTTCTACAACCGTCTGAAAAGAAACAAGATGTTGTCTAAGGTCACTCTTGTCGGCCCCGATCTCGCCATCTGGACTCCGGCAGAGGTTCCATGGCTCGAGAGAGCTAATAGAGAACTCGATTTCGGACTCTTTGACATTCACACCTATCCTTCGAAATGTACGGTCAATAGTGGTGAGTATGGGCAGATTATTAAAGCTTATAGAGACGCCACTCCTGCCAACCGGAAAATTATCATGGGCGAAATAGGGCTAAAGTTCGTCGAACCACAAGACTCACTCTATCAGCAGGAAATGCTGCGGCGGGCTGCTGCCCGTCCGTTTGCATCGACTGAAGATTCGCAGATGTTCATCTTCGACTATATGTATGGCACCGACATGGCCGATGCAGTCATACAAACGGCCAATGCTGGTTACTCGGGCTCCGTGGCATGGATGCTCGACGATGCGATGCATGCTGCTGGCGACAGTGGTGACCAACTGAAGATGTGGGGATTCTGGAACATCTTCGGCGAGGAGTATTTTGGTGCTGATGGCGAGGCCATCCGTCCCTGGTTCTTTGCATGGAGCCTTCTGTGTCGATACATGCCCGCAGGCTGTGATGTCTACGCTTCATCTGTCAATGGTAACACCACGGTGAAGGCACTCAAGGTGAAGCACAATGGGAAAACCATGTTGGCCGTGATCAACCCCGGAAAGAAGCCTCAAACTGTTCGCATTCAGGGCACCGACTGTTTGGTTCAATGTAAGCAGTTCGTCTATGCTGAACACAAACTGAATATCAAGGATGAGTGCATTCTCCTGCCTGACAGGGTTATTCCTGAGTTGCGTCTTGTTGACGGCATCGACCTCGACATGCCAGGCGAATCACTCTTCGTTTTTACTGATTTTGAATATTAATATCCCAACTTTCGCAAGTTATAATTATGAGGTTAATATGTTATAGGTTAGTTATTTTCTTGAAAAAACACGATCTTTTTTATGGAAGAAACACGGAATGCCTGTCTCTGTGAAGAGATGGGCATTCACATTTGTGTTCTTCTATTTCTCCTCTGATTGGGAATCTGTTTCTATTCGGCTCCCTATTTGAAAATCGAGAAGTTCACGCTGCCATAGCTGCGGTGTTCCACAAAATGAGGATGGCTGGAAAAGTCATTGTTTTTTCCATGCTCAAACACGAATACGCCATTCTCTTTCAGCAGCTGATGCGTAAAAATCAAGTCGGGAATGGTGGGCAGTTCCTTTAGGGCATAAGGCGGGTCGGCAAAAATGAAATCGAACTGTTGGTGGCAGCTCTTCACGAATCGGAACACGTCGCCACGGATGGCGATTGCCGACGGTGCACCTTCACCGGCACTCTTCTCTCCCTGTGGCAGCAGTTTAGCTATGCATTGTTGGATGAATCGATGATGGTCGCGGTCGGCCTCCACGCTCACCACCTGGCTGCATCCTCGTGACAACAATTCCAGTGAGATGCTGCCGGTGCCTGCAAAGAGGTCCAGTGCCGTGGCATCTTCGAAGTCCAGATAGCCATTCAGCACATTAAAGATATTCTCTTTGGCGAAATCGGTGGTGGGCCGAGCCTTAAACGAGCGCGGAATATCGAAGTGCCGCCCTTTATATTTCCCTGTAATGATGCGCATGATAACAAACTAAAAACTCATCAACTCTTTCATTATGAAATATGATGCATTATGCATGATGCATTATGAATTATGCATTATAAATTATGCATTATAAATTATGCATTAAAAAACTCACCTTCCTTTTACGAAATACGTCATCACGTCGTAGGGCAGTCCCTTCAGTTGCGTGATGGGAGCCCTGTTGAAGTCGGCAGTAGGGTTGATCACGTAGACATTTTGCACATATTTCCTTAATTCGGCAGTCAGCGAGTCTTTGTCCAGCAATGTTCCAGCCAGGTGCAGCTCGTCTTTCTGCGAGTCCAGTGCCAGCTGTTTCCATACATACAACAGGAAATAGACTGCATCCATATATTTGCCCACCTCGTAGGAGTTGCAAAACTTAAACCGGTTTTTGTCGAACGCGACGATGTCCATCCGCTTGTCGTGAAAATAGGCATACATCTTCCGTCGGTTGCCCGTGAAACTGCGCTGGTGCAGATGGTTCCACACCGGTGTGCTCACCACCATCCACTTCGTGTCGGCAAAGTGGTCGTCCACCACCAGCTTCAGGTCTTTGTTCACTGAGAACACCACCACGGCATTGAGCGACGGTAGCACATAGTGTAACACCACCTCGCCATCGTGCCCCGTGATGGCATGATGATACAGCACCTCGACAGTGTCTTTGTCGAATTCCTCGATGGGCATCAGCAACACTGGCGCGTCAATCATCACCAGCACCCGGTCGTAGCCTTTGTTCAACAGTTCTGCCGAGTGGAAGGCCTCGCGCAGGTTTGCCGCCATCGAGATGCCGCTCCTTACGGTAAAGGGCTCGTAGTGAATCTGCTTTTCCGCGGCAGCGTCGGCCACAGAAAACGACATGGTCTTGTTCCCCATCCGAATGACGAGGCGTGGGCGCTTCGCCACTGTGCTACTGTTCGCTGCTGTCTGTTGCATGGTCTTCTGACATGTTTATGAATTGCTTCTCCATCTGTTGCTCCACAGCCTGCTCTTGTTTCTCCGCCTCTTTGTCGGCCTTCATCTGCCCGTTCACACTGAGATAGCAGATGAGTAAAAGAAACAGCACAATGGCCGTAAGCAGAAGATTTATGACGTGATTCGACTTGTATTTCATATTTTTTGTTTACTTTTGTCTTTGCAAAAATACAAAAATCTGAATAAACAGCAAAATTTTAAGCCATAATCGTATGATTACCGACGAACTTATCTTTCAGATACGCCAGTCGTTCGGCCTTCCCCCCACCGCCGAGCAGGAGAATGCCATGCGCGTGTTCGCCATGTTCATGACATCCCGCCACAGTCAGCCGGCCATGATCATGCGTGGGTCGGCAGGCACGGGTAAGACGTCGCTGGCCGCTGCTATCGTCAAGACGATGGTGCGTCTGCGCCAGAAGGTGGTGCTGCTGGCTCCTACCGGGCGGGCGGCGAAGGTCTTTTCGTTGCAGGCTGGCCACAGCGCCTTTACCATTCACCGCCGCATCTATCGGCAGAAGTCGCTCGACGGTGCTTTCGGCTTGAACTACAACACCCAGCAAGATACACTGTTCATTGTGGATGAGGCCTCGATGATTACCAATACGCCCAGCTACGGCGAGAGCCTCTTTGCCAGCGGGCAACTGCTCGACGACCTTATCCACTATGTCTATGGCGGTCAGAACTGCCGCCTCATGTTGATTGGCGACAAGGCCCAGCTGCCTCCTGTGGGGGCCGACGAGTCGCCCGCACTCATGGCCGGCGTGCTCAGTCAGTACGGACTGCAGGTGCACGAGTGCGACCTCAACGAGGTGCTGCGCCAGAGCCAGCAATCGGGCATTCTTTACAATGCCACCGTGGTGCGCCAGATGATTACCCACGACGCCATTACCCAGTTGCCCGTGGTGCGCTTCAAAGGCTTCGCCGACATTGTCATGGTGCCCGGCGATGAGCTTATCGAACAGCTCAACAGCAGCTACAGCGAGGTGGGCATCGACGAGACCATGGTCGTCACCCGCAGCAATAAGCGCGCTAACATCTACAACCAGGGCATCCGCAATACTATTCTCGGCCGTGAGGAGGAACTCACCACCGGCGACATGCTGATGATAGTGAAGAACAACTACTATTGGGCACAGGCCGCACAGGACAAAGAGAAGCTGGCGTTCATCGCCAATGGCGACAGGGCCCGTGTGATGCGTGTGCGCAACAACCGCGAGCTCTACGGTTTCCATTTTGCCGACGTGTGGCTCCAGTTTCCCGACTACGACAACTACGAGCTGCAGACCACCATCGTACGCGACTCATTGCTCTCTGAAGCCCCTGCACTCACTGCCGAGCAGAACGAGCAGCTGTTCCAGGCCGTGATGGACGACTATGCCGACATTCCCCTGAAGGCCGACCGGATGAAACGCCTGAAGGAAGATGCCTACTACAATGCCCTGCAGGTGAAATTTGCCTATGCCGTCACCTGCCATAAGGCCCAGGGCGGACAATGGGCCCATGTGTATGTAGACCAGGGCTACATGACCGACGATATGCTTACGCCCGACTATATTCACTGGCTCTACACCGCCTTCACCCGCGCCTCCGAAAAACTCTTTCTTGTCAACTGGCCTAAAACCCAAACCGAATGATTACAACTCTTTTCACCATCATCGGCTGCCTTGTGGGAGCCGCCATCGTCTATTATCTGAGTCAGCAGAAAACCAACCAGCTGACTGCCGAGAAATCCCAACTCGCCAGCGACCTCGCCGTGAAACGCAACGAGCTGGACCTTACCATCCAGCGCCTTGATGAGGAACGCATCGAGCATTGTCAGCAGATGCAGGAGCTTCGCGCACGATTCGAAAGCGAGAAAACCGAACTGAAAGAGCAGATGGATCGTCAGCTCAACGAGCGTCTCAACCTGGTACAGGAACGCGTCACCACCGCTACTGAACAACTGTTGCGCCAACGCTCACGTGAACTTAACGAGCACAACCAAAGTCAAATGGGGGCCATCATCACCCCCCTGAAAGAAACCATCAGTGAGATGAAACGGGCCATGGACGACAACCGTGACGCCTACAACAAAAACACCGCCTCGCTCAGCGAGCAGCTGCGCCAGATGCACGAGGCTACCAACCACATCGGCATCGAGGCCGACAAACTGTCGCGGGCGCTGCAGAGTGGTCCCAAGGTGCAGGGCAACTTTGGTGAGATGAAACTCGACCTGCTGCTCGAGCGCTTCGGGTTCACCCGTGGCGAGGAGTACGACCTGCAGCAGATGATTCGCGACGAGTACGGCAATGCCGTCAAGAACGAAGATACCAATGAGAAGATGATTCCCGACGTCATCCTCCACTATCCCGACCACAAAGATGTCATCCTCGACTCGAAGGTGTCGCTGACCGCCTTTGTCAACTATATCAATGCCGACACCGACGAGCAGCGCAAGCGCCATCTGGCCGAGCACATCGGAAGCATCCGCCGTCACGTCGACGAACTGTCGCGCAAGGACTACAGCCGCTACCTCAATAAGAGCCGCGTCACTCTCGACTACGTCATCATGTTCGTCCCTCAGGAGGCAGCCCTGCTGCTGGCCCTTACCAACGATCCCGATCTATGGGCGCAGGCCTTCGACAAGCGCGTGTTCATTACCGGCGAACAGAACCTCTTTGCCGTGCTGCGCATGCTACAGATAGCCTGGACGCAACAGCGCCAGACCGTCAATCAAGAGAAAGTATACGATTATGCCAACGAAGTGCTCAACCGAGTGGGCGACTTTCTTCAGCGTTTCGATGATATCGGCAAACAACTCGACAAGACGCAGCAGACCTACGACAATGCCCGTAAGAAACTGGACGGTCATCAGAGCATCCTCGTGCCTGCCCGTGCGCTCAAGAAACTAGGTGCCAAAGAGAATCCCCTGCGTCCTATCCCCGAGCCGACGGAATAATTATCAATTATCAATTGTCAATTATCAATTATCAACTTGCCAGTCCAATCTCTTTCACGTGGCGCTCAAAGTTCTCGCGGTCGCTGATGGCTCCGTTCTTTATGCGCGCGCGATAATTATAAATGGTGTTCACCGAATAGTGCAGGAACTCTGCAATCTTCGAACTGTCGTCGATGCCCAGTCGGATGAGTGCAAAGATGCGGATACCTGTGTTCAGACGGTCCTTTTCGGTTGGCACGATGCGCTCCTCAGGTTTCAGCAGCGCATTAAAGTCGTCCACGAAGTTTGGGAACAGGTGCAAGAATGCCGAGTCGAAGTTCTCGTATAGTTCGCCCAGTTCCTTGTCCTTCATCTCCTGCGAGCGTGTCAAGTTGTATAGCTCCTCATAGTCGCGGCTTTTTATCTTCTTGTTCACCGTTTTTCTCATCCTGTCCATCTTGTCGATGTAGAGCGAGCACAGTTGCAAGAACCGTCCCACATACTCTTCCTTCACGCGGTTGCTCTCGGTGAGGTGTGCATTCAGTGTCGACAACTGGCTGTTCAGTTCCGACAGCTGCTCGTTAGAGTCATACAGCTGCTGGTTCACCTTCGACAGTTTTTGGTTACTCTGGTTCAGTTGGTCGTGGGCCACTGCCAGCTGTTTGCGCTGTCTGCTCACAAAGAGCAGTGACAGCAGCACCAGCAGGGCCAATGCGCTGATGCCGGCCAGCAGCCATCTCAGCTGTTGGTTGCTGTGTCGTGTCTGCATCTGGTAGGTCTTGTCAATCGACGAGAGGATGGGGGCTATCTGCCAGTTTCTGACCCTTGTGCCAAAGCGGTTGGCGCAGTCGCTGGCAAAACTGATATATCGGTACGACTGTTTCACGTTGCCCTCTTCTTGCAGCCGGTTGGCCAGTTCCCACATTGAGCCTTGGTCCATCACGGCATTCTTCACGTCGCTGATGGCCGACTCTATCAGCCAGTAACCGGCGCTGTCGCGTTGTTCGGCGCGGCTGAAGTCCAGATAGCGGTAGAACGACACGATGGCATACTGATGCGACCCTTTCTCCGCCGCCCTCATCCGTTGGTCGTTATAGTGCAGCGCCCCTTTCAGGTCACCCTCGTTCAGCGCCTTCATTTCCCTGCATTGCAGCACCGCATCATTGTCGGCAGGAGCCGTCTCGAACAGCAGACTCTCATATTCGCCGCTCTTCGCGTAGTATTTCTGTTGCAGGTCCGGCAGTCGGGTGTAGAATGCCAGCTCGCCATACACATGCCGGTAGGCCTCATAGGCAGCCACTCTTCCCTGCAAGTCAAGCTGTGACATCTCTATCTGTCCCAGCAAGTCCAGCGCCTCATGAAACATGCCCGTCGACGAGCATTGGAAAGCCAGTCGTGCACGGCAGGACCCCGCCTGCGCCTTGTCGCCCATGGCGTCGGCGATGGCGATGCATTGTTGCAGGTAGTAGATTGCAGAGTCGTTTACGAATGCCCGGTAATGCTCGTAGAGGTTATAGTTGAACACATATTTCGCTTGGTTGTCGGGTGCTTTAGCCAGTTGCGCTTTCAGATCCTCTATTTTCTGTTCGTAGGCTGCCACGATCTCGGGCGACGCCATCAGCACGCTGTCCAACTGCGCCATGTGGGGCATCGTTTTTCTCTCGTCGGCAGCAGCCGCCACCCACAGCAATGTTGCAAAAAATAAACATGCAAGTCTGTTCATCATGGTCTGTTTAGTGTTTTCTCACTATGAATCATTATTGATGGCGCAAAGATAACAAAAAAAACGCAAAACAAATTTTTTTTCAGAAAAAAAACAACATGTGCAAGTTTTGCAGCAGAAAGATTCTCATGTGAGAAATGTGGCTGGTTCGTCAGAAAATTGAATTCGGCAAAAAATAGGTTTAATCTTTGGCTGTCTTGCGGAATTGTATTATCTTTGCAGATACTTATGATCGACAGAGCCACGGTAGATCGTATTCTCGAAACCGCCAACATTGTGGATGTGGTGGGCGAGTTTGTTAGCTTGCGCAAGGCGGGAGTTAACTATAAAGGCCTGTGCCCGTTTCACGACGACACCACGCCGTCGTTCATGGTCAGTCCCTCCAAGAACATCTGCCATTGCTTTGCCTGTGGCAAGGGCGGCACGCCCGTAGGCTTCATCATGGAGCACGAGCAGATGACCTATCCCGAGGCCCTGCGCTGGCTGGCAAAGAAATACAATATCGAGATACAAGAGCGCGAGCTGACCAACGAGGAGAAACAGCAGGAGAGCGACCGCGAGTCGATGTTCATCGTGAACGAGTGGGCGAAGAAATATTTCCAGGATATCTTGAAGAACGACGTCGACGGGCGCGCCATCGGCATGCAGTATTTCCGCAGCCGTGGCATTCGCGACGACATCATCGAGAAGTTCCAGCTGGGCTATGCCCCACAGTCGCGCACAGCCCTTTCCACCGCAGCCCTCAAGGCAGGCTATAAGGAAGAATACCTGTTGCGCACCGGTCTTTGTTATAAGCGTGAGAACGACAACACGTTGGTCGACCGCTATGCCGGAAGGGTCATCTTCCCCTGGTTCAGCATGAGCGGCAAGGTGGTGGCTTTTGGCGGCCGTCTGCTCGACTCGCGCACCAAGGGCGTGCAGCAGAAATATGTCAACTCGCCCGATTCCGACATCTATCATAAGGAGCAACAGCTCTACGGACTCTATCAGGCCAAGCGGCAAATCGCCAAAGACGACTGCGTCTATATGGTGGAGGGCTATACCGATGTCATTGCCATGCACCAGTGCGGCATCGAGAATGTGGTGGCCAACTCGGGTACGGCGCTCTCGGTGCATCAAATCAAGACGCTGCACCGTTTCACCCAAAACATCGTGCTGCTCTACGACGGCGATGAGGCTGGCATCCATGCTGCCCTGCGCGGCACCGACATGCTGTTGGCAGAGGGGATGAACATCAAGGTGCTCATCCTGCCCGACGGCGACGACCCCGACTCGTTTGCACGCAAGCACACGGCTTCCGACTTCCGGCAGTATATTGCCGACCACCAGACCGACTTCATCCAGTTCAAGAGCGACTTGTTGCTCAAGGGCGTCACCGACCCCATTAAACGGTCGGAGGCCATCAACTCCATCGTGAAAAGCATCTCGGTGATTAAAGACCCCGTGGTGCGCGACACCTACATCACCGACTGCTCCCACCGTCTGGGCATCAACGAGGCCACCCTCATCCTGCAACTCAATAAGTTCATTCGTACCGACCAGGAACAGTTGCGCAAAGAGGCCAACCGCAGTCTGCAGCAGGCACAGGCTACGGCTGGTGTGCAGTCGGCCGCTGCCAATGCCGAAGGCAGTGCTGCCGAGGCGTCCACCCCTTTGCGGCCCGCCACGCCCGCACAGCAGGCCAAACAGGTAGAGATCATGCTCGTGCAGATGATTGTGCGCCACGGAGGCGAGGTCATCTTCAGGGATGTAGAGGTCGAAGACGGACAGGTTCTCGAGCAGCTCACCGTGGCCCAGTATATCTATTACTCGCTGGCCGACGACAACCTCTCGCTGGGCAACGAGCTCTACAACCGCATTCTGCAAGAAGCTGCCGGCCAGTGCGAAGAGCAACAAGACTTCAATGCCGAACAGTATTTCACCCATCATGAGGACGTGGCCGTCAGCCAGTTGGCGGCATCGCTCTGCGTAGACCACTTCCAGCTGAGCAAGAGTCAGCAGGTGCGCCGCGACACTGACACCCTGCGCGAGCAGACCCAGCGGCTGTTGCTCGACTTCCGTCTCGACTATGCCGAGGCCCGTCTGCGCGAACTGAAACAGTCCATCTCGCTGGCCATGAACAATCCGCAGCAGCTCTTGTCGCTGATGGAGCAATACAAGGATATGCAGAACATCCGCAATACGCTGGCCAAAAAACTAGGAAACAACATCGTCGTATGATATACGTTCACTGGCTCATCCTGCTTGTCTACGGCCTTGCCGTCGTAGGTGCCATGGTCCGGGTGCTCATGGACAACCGTCAGCCCGCCAAGACCATGGCCTGGATGCTGGTGCTCACCTTCCTGCCCCTGCTGGGCATCATCCTCTATTTCTTTTTCGGGCAAAACACCCGCAAGGAGCGGCTCATCAGTCAGCAGAGCCTCGACCAGCTCACCAAGCGCTCCATGCTCGAGTTTGTCGAGCAGAAAGACCTGGTGGTTCCCGACAACTACAAGACGTTGGTACAGCTTTTTGCCACTCAGAACTGGGCCTTGCCTTTCAAGGACAACCAGACCGACATCTTCACCAACGGTTACGACTTTTTCGGTGCCCTGCTGCACGACATCAGCCAAGCCCGTCACCATATTCATCTCGACACCTATATCTTCGATGACGACGCTCTGGGCCATCTCATAGCCGACGCCCTCATCAGCCAGGCCCACCGTGGTGTAGAGGTGCGCGTCATCTACGACGATGTAGGCTGTTGGAATGTCAAAGGCAGTTTCTTCGAGCGTCTGCGCGATGCCGGCATTGAGGTGCATGCCTTCATGCCCGTTAAGTTCCCAGCCTTCACCAGCAAGGTGAACTACCGCAACCACCGCAAGCTCTGTGTCATCGACGGAAGGGTAGGGTATATTGGTGGCATGAACATTGCCACACGATATATAAAAGGCAGACAGGGGCAAGGCTGGCGCGACACCCATCTGCGCATCCGTGGCAATGCCGTCTATGGCATTCAGAAAGCTTTTCTCGTGGATTGGTATTTTGTCGACCGCACGCTCATTTCCAATCGCAAGTACTATCCTGCCCACGAGGGCGAAGAGTCGGGCGGCCAGCTCCCCATGGTAGGCAACAACTCGCTCGTTCAGATCGTCACCAGCAGTCCCATCGCCCAGTGGCCCTCCATCATGCAGGGCTATGTGCGCATTCTGTTGGGGGCCAAAGACTATGTGTATATCGAGTCTCCTTATTTCATTCCCACCGAACCCGTGCTCTTCGCCATGCGTACGGCCGCTCTGGCCGGTGTCGACGTGCGACTGATGATTCCCCTGCACACCGATGCCAAGCTGGTAGAGTGGGCCAGCCGTTCGTATGTCATGGAGACTGTCGAGGCCGGAGTGAAGGTTTATCTCTACCAGCCCTGCTTCAACCATTCCAAGCTGTTGGTGTGCGACGACACGTTGTGTACCTGTGGCTCTACGAATGTTGATTTCCGCTCGTTTGAGAACAATTTCGAGGCCAATGCCTTTTTCTACGACCGCGATATGGCGTTGCGCATGAAGCAGGTGTTTGTCGACGACATGGCCCGTTGCGTGCAGCTCTCCGATGTGGCCAACCTTGAGCATCGTCGTCCCTTCGTCCACCGCCTGTGGGAGTCGCTCGTGCGCATGGTTGCCCCATTGCTATAGGTGTTTGCGCCCCCTCTCTTACTCTTCTTGTTGGCCCGGCGCTTCTTCCTTCTCGACTCCCATCATTTCGTCAAACTTCAAGCGCGACTTGTTTGATCGCACGGAACTACCAGTGAGCACGAGGGTGCGCATCACGTCCTCGTCGGTCATGCCCATGTCGTAGAGAATGAGGAATGTTTTCTGTCGTGGTGTCAGTTCGCTGCGTTCGTTCTCCAGATGGTTCACAAATTCTGGATGTTTCAGTTTATAGTAGAGCACGAAGTTTGCAAAGTCTTTCTTTCCCCATTTCAGTGTGTTGCCTCGGTTCACTGTGATGCTCTCGTAGAGTTGTTGTCCCTCGGCCAGTTGCTTCTCGTGTTTTTGCTCAAAGTCTTTCATGTCATGGCTCAGCCGGTTCAGTTCCTGAATCTTTTTCTCATTCTCTTGTTGCAACTGTTCTATTTTGGCAGCTTGTTGCTTCATGGCTTTTTCTCTCTCTGTCAGTTCCTCGTCCAAAGCCTCCACCAGTTGGCGGTTCTTCCGCTTTTTCCATACAGTCCAAACGGCAAGAAAGGCCACGGTCAGCAGCAATGCGGCTACTGCCCAAGCCGCCCTGTTGTGCTTCTCGCGCAAGTGTTCGTTGGCTATTTCTTTGTCAAAGAGTTCCTGCTGTCCTTTCAGGTTCTCTTCTTTCTGCTGTCGGTGCAGACTGTCCTTCAGTGCTGCCGCCCACAGGTCCAGCTCATGCGCTGCCTTATAGTCGCCCTCCTCGGTTTTGGCTTTCGCCATGCCTTTCACCACATTGGCTTTCAGACTGAGATTGGTAGTCTGCAAAGCTTTATGCCACATTTCGTTAGCTTTTTCTTTGTTGCCTTCTTTTGTGTATATTTGAGCCAATGCCTTACAAAAATATGGGTCATTTTCCTTTTCTATGCTTTTCAGCAAATAATACTTTGCTTTCTCGTCATCCCTCCCCATAGCTTCGATTCCAATATTACCACAATACAATGCATATTTTGAGGATGGAACGGAATCTAACAAAGGGATGATTCTGTTAATGTAATAATATGCAGAGTCTTTGTTGCCAATATCAGAATATATAGAAGACATATTCGACAAATCTGTCGCCTCATTGCATACGTCTTTTATATAATGACCATATTTTAATGCAAGATAACCATATCGTTTTGCTAATTCGTATTCTTTAGCATTCATATTCATAAAGGTCAAACATTGGTAAATATGGTGTAAAATATTCTTATGGTGCTTTTTATCCTTTAATGCAATATTCTCTCCTTTCTTTAAAAAGATAACGGCCTCTGACTTTTTTCCAAGATCATCTAGGACAAATCCCATGTAATAATATGCCCATACTAATCTGTCTAAATCATTCCTTTTTTTGAAGTAATCAACAGAGAAACGCAATGGATCAACAGAAGGAATAGGGTTGCCGAGTCTTACATCTGATTGCATTTTAAAGAGCCAATACAATGCTTTGCACTCAGAATCGTCTTCCAACGCTTCTGGGTGAATATCGTTTAGCAATTTGTTTGCTTCTTCATTTTTTTGTTGCCCAAGCATGTTTTCAATAACGGCTAATTGCTTTCTGTTATCATTTGTGGAGCAACCTGTCGTTAAAATAAACATTAACAAATAGAGTGTTAGCTTATATAACTTTTCCATTTTCTCATTAATAATTAAGCAATGCAAAGATAAGAATTTAATTTGGGAAATGCAAAAACAACCTCCAAAAAATGAAAACAAAAGAAAAAAGTTGTTGCATGCTGTTGCATTTTAGCCCTCAAAACCTTGTTGTAAAAAATGCAATTCATTGGAAATCAGATGGGAACTGTGTTTTTTGAATGCAACAAGCTCAAAAAAATAACCTCTCAAAAATTTGGTTGACAGTATCTTGCTTCCTAATTTTGCTCTCGGAATTCCACGCAAAATGAACAATGAACCAATAAGAAAAATGAAAAAGAAAACATCCATCGTTGTTATATCAACACTGATTCTGTGCATTTCCTCATGTACTGACAACAGCACTATTGAGGAAATGGTAGAGGAATACATGGAGAAACCTGAGACGGAATGTCTAGATAAACACCTCCCTGATGGTCAAGGATTCTTGGAACAGGAAACTCCACTACCCCAATTTGACAAAGAATAACATTCTTTATTCAATTATGCTTTAAAATCAATAAGATGGCTTAAAGAATTTGGGGGATTGACTATTTCGTAGTAGCTTTGCCCCCAGATTTCTTTGGAACCTATAGAATCAATTATTCATCTAAAAAAGGAAAGTATGAGAAAGAGTAAAAGATTGTTGGCTACAGCTCTGTTTGTATGCCTGTCGTATGTGAGCGTATGTGCTCAAGATTTGTCGTTTGGCATTAATGCCGGTGTTAACGACAATACTCCACGGGGAAACGTAATGAGCCATAAGGCGCGTTATGGATTCAACGTTGGTGTTTTCGGCGAGTTGGAACTGCCGAAGCTTGCACCAGGCTTATACACTACAGCAGGACTGAGCTTCAAGCAAAAGGGATTCGTCAATTGGGGCGATGGCCGCGGCATGCTGAACTATCTAGAGTTGCCCATCCACGCAGGCTACAAGTTCAACTTAGGGAAGAACACTAAGCTGCTGCTCGAAGCTGGTCCCTATCTGGCTTACGGACTGGGCGGCAAAGATGCCGTTGGTAGGAAAATGTTTAGTGACTATTATTTCAAGCGCTTCGACGTAGGTGCCGATGCTGTCATTGGATTAGAGTTCAACAAGCATATACAGCTAAAGCTGAGTTATCAGCATGGCTTGAGGCAGTTGCAGCACGACAAATATGGAGATCTCAATTACTACAATCGCGGATTTAATCTCAGTATAGCGTATAAGTTCTGATAGGGGTTAAGCAGAAAAGAATAGTGTACGGCTGGTACTGCCTGTGTATTGTTGGATATCACAAAAAATACTATATGATGAAAAAGTTACAGATTATCATTGCGTTCCTGACCTTGTTCGCCGTGACCTGTCAGGCGCAAAAGAAAGAAAACGCCCGTTGGTGGGCAGGTATAGAACTGATGGAGGGATACACCTTCAAGCCCAGCAAACCTGCGGGTGGATTCCTTACCAACTTAAACGACAACAGCAACACCGCCGCTGGTGTGCATGCCGTAGCCGGATATTATGTGACGGACAACCTGTCGCTGGGTCTGGGAACCGGGTTCATGGGCTACAACCGCGAGCGCGAGGGCTATGTGCCCTTGTTTGCCGACGTACGCTATCACCCGTTGAAAAGCTGCGACAAGCTGCTGCTGAATGCCCAGTTGGGCACGGCACTTAGCTCTGAGGGCGATGACTACAA
>DEJV01000073.1 GCA_002353525.1 Prevotella sp. UBA2739 | reverse complement strand
TATGAAACGAGTTTGGAACGAAGAAAAAGACAACCTACTTCGCAGACATTACCCCAAGCGTGACCTCGACTGGGTGGCAGGGCGCATCGGAGTGAGCAAGGCAGCACTGAAAAGCCGTGCGCAGGTGCTCGGCATTCAGCGCAAGGTGCATCAGCGTGTGCCGTGGACTGACCGACAACTCGCCTACCTGCGAAAGCACTATGCCGACATGAGGGCAGAGGACATCGCCAAGAAGGTACGGCACACCATCGGCAGCGTATGGCGCACGGCATCGAAGTTGGGACTGAAGAAAAGCCCCGAGTTCCTTGCACAATGGGGACACCTGGTAGCATCGACCGAGGGCGCAAAGGCTAACCAGTTTGCCAAAGGTCACGTATCGCACAACAAGGGCAAGCGCATCGAGGAGTTCATGAGCGAAGAGGGCATCAAGCGGAGCAGCCGCACCCGATTCAAGCCTGGCAACCGACCGCACAACGAGCGTGACATCGGCACCGAGTGCGTGCATAGTGACGGGTACGTCTATCTTCGCATCGGCAGCGGTTGCGTACCGAAACACCGCTACGTCTGGGAGCAGGCCAACGGCGAGGTGCCCGAAGGTTATGTGGTTGCCTTTCGTGATGGCAATCGTCAGAACTGCGACCTCTCCAACCTCTATCTGCTGAGCCGTGAGAACAATGCCCGTCGCCGTGTGTCGGAAGAAACTACCGAAGCACGCAAGGCACGCCTCGCCAAGGCTCAGATAACACGCAACAAGTCCATCCGTCGTGACAAGATTCGCCTACATTGGGGCATGAAACCCATCGGCAAACTTGTTAAGCGGTGGTAAGGGAAACGAACACGGATTACACGGATTATGGAAAGCAAAAGCATTGACGGCGCAAGAGTGGCAAAGTCGGAATTTGAAAGGCTGTTAGAGGACAATAACCTCTATGCGGAAGTGCAGGAGCCTTTCGACCACCGCTATCTGATTGTCATCCGCACGGCTGACGGAAAGCGGGTGTGGTCACGGCGCAGGACAGACGCACAGGCACTCTATGATGATACGATGCAATTTCTCAGAGAATATAAAAAGAATTAGGCGATAAAAAACATCAAGTAACTATGGCAGACGGATAGAGTAAACCCACGTCCGCATCTCGTCCGCTAAACGATACGTCATACCGTCTGACGGACGATATGATATACCGATTGGCAAACGATATATTATAACGATTAAGACCCCCGCTGGTGGGTATCGCCAGCACCCATATCATGGTAGATATTCAAATTTCAGTGAACAACGGCAACGAGGCTTTCGGCACCACCGGCAAGACCATCACCGTGAACGAACAGCCCAAGAACATCTCGCTCCAGTTCGTGGCAGAGGAACTGCACCACCGCATGCCTCTCGTGCCTGAGGATGTCATCGCCCAGGTGCTCACGGGATTCCAGGATGTGGCAGCACGCTTCATGGCAGAGGGCTTCGCCATCCAGGGCACCAACGCACAGGGTGACGTACTGCTGCGCTACTATGCCGACGCTCGGCTGGCATGTCAGAGCATCAACCTGCAGAAGGCAAAGGAGCTGATGCCCGAGGACGTGACCGACGAGGCTTCGATGGTGGCTCACGCTGGCGAACTGGTGGCTCTTGCCGGAGTACAGCTGCGCCCATACGTGGAGGTGCAGAAGAAGTTCCACGAACTCTTTGCCACCCACAAGCCGAAGTACGAGGTGAAGGGCACGAAAGAGGTGGCATACGTTGCCAAGAAGGGCACCGACCAGACCAATCCAGCCAACCCCGGCACCGAACCCGTCCCCGGCTCCGGCGATATTGAGGGATAGGAGATGTAAGATGTAAGAGGGCTGATGTAAGAGTCGGCTCTCTTTAAAACCCAAACCGCAGTGATGCGGGTTCATTGCATGTTATTTTATAGGTTAAAAACTGAGGAAAAGCGCGAGAGCCAGCCCCCACAAGGCACTCTCCGCTTTTCTGATTTTAGAACACGGATTAAACGGATTTATGACTGCACAAGAAATAATCACAATCGAGAACTATAAGAAACGTATTAGTGATCTGATAGACGAAGTAGAAAAGACTATCGGATGCAAAATACAGAGTGTTAATATATCACCAAAGCATGGAGCAATGCTTATACGTGGCGTGAAGTTTAATATAGAATTATAAGGAACTATGAGCTATTGCAAGAAGAAAGGGATTGAGCCGAAGGTGTGCTACTGTCTGGCATGTGAGTACTGCCTGCCACCATCCGAGCGTATCGATGGCAGAATGTGTGAGAACGAAGTAATGGATAAGGAGGACTGATAAATGAAAGAATAAGTAATTATGCAAAAAAGGTCTGTTTTGTAATCTCTGACTTTACAATTTGGGGCTATATTATGCAAAAACACAAGAAAAAGCATAAAAAATTACGCTTTGACACGAAATAAATGCACAAAAACTTGTGCATTTTAATTTTTCTCCGTATCTTTGCATCAGAAAAAGAAACAAATAACAAATTAAACCCCAAGACCCGGAAGGGCACCGAGATTATGAATACAACAGTTGCAAAGAGAATCAGCTTCCAGAATGAGTACAAGGCAAAGCACAGCGACAAGCCAATCATGCTTTTCCGCGACATGGACTTCTACTTTACTTATAATGAGGACGCTGAGACCATCGGACAGGTACTCGGAGCAAGCGGAAAGGTGGCACACGCTGAAGGCTTCACCTTCGCAGCCTTCTCAGCCAGCAAGCTCGACCAATACCTGCCAGCAATCATCCGCAAAGGCTACCATGTAGCAATCTGCGACGGAGATATGTGCTAACACTGGGAAACGGGAGCGGACAACCGCTCCCACCCTTCACAATAAGTCAAACCCCTAAAAGCATAAGGAACTATGAAACAGATTGAACTCGAGAACGGTCACAAGATGACATTCAACAATGACATCACGGAGGAAACAGCCAAGGCTATCCAAGATTTTGCGAACCTTCATTTCTGCAAGCAACACATGAGTGCTCGGACGTTGTTTGATGAAATTACCACACGCTGGAACGTGGTACCACACTTTATCAATCCTGATACTGAGACATTCCACGGTGAACCAACTGAGGAAATGATGGATCAAGACAACCGCTTTGATAGTGCATGGGTTGAAGGTGCAAAGGCTGAACAATTATAAACAATAAGTCAAACCCCTAAAAGCAAAGGAACTATGAAGTACGAGACAAGACCATTCATCATGCTGAACGACCTCGAAGAGATGTACGATTACAGCGACGAGAACATGACAATGCTTGAGCGCGGTCACAGAATCCCCGTGCCCCTCTGCATTGACACCATTCGACTGGGCTACCCAGTCATCGACTTTAGCGAGGGCGACCACAAGGATTTCCCCGTGTTGAATAATGACCCCGTGAGAACATTGACGGGACTGCTGCTGGAGATTAACCGCATCATCAATGTGGAGTGCGACAACGGTCACAACTATGCGCCACACGACAAGTCGGACTATTGCATCGAGGT
>DEJV01000008.1 GCA_002353525.1 Prevotella sp. UBA2739 | reverse complement strand
CTTTTGTGAGGAAATGGCCATTCTATTTTTACAACCAACCTAACTGGTAGTTAGGTACGTTGCAAGTAGCAGTTATGTACGTTGCAAGTGGTAGTTAGGTACGTTGTAATTTTCAACCTAATTTTGGACTTTCGTAAATATGCTATTTGCAATTCCTAAACATGCCATTTACGATGCGTAAACATGTCGTTTACGGACCGTAAATATGCCTACTAGAAACGTAGAATAGCCCTTTAAAATCGTAGAACAGCTCTTTAGAATTGAATAGAACAGCCCTTTAAAATCGAAAAAATCCTTATTTTGTGCTACTTTAAAAAAATATCATTGGGTTAACCGCCTGTCAACCAAGGAGTTTGATACTTTGCCACTATTTTTAGCAAAAGAATCCTCAGTATATATAAGGACCTTAGAGGATTGAAGATTGAGAATTAGTAATTGACAATTAGTAATTGAGAATTGAGTCTGCCGGACCGAAGGTAATTGACAATTGATAATTGTTTCAAGGTTGACGGTGACGCCTTCAGCGACCATTAATAAACTTTTCCTTGTTCATCGATGAGCAGGATGGTGAGATCGCCATGAGGAAGGAGAGGGGCACAATGGGCATGGCAATGGCTTTTCACTACCTCGGCAAAACGGGAGAGTTGGGATGACGGCACAATGTCCCATAGCTCACGGGCCAGCGTCATGGCCTGCGCACGGCTGCGCGTCTGGTCGTCGCAACCGGCCTCTTGAAGCATCGCATCGATGAACGCCTTGTCCATGACTGTGCGCCGGCTGTGGGTGTCGAGGTGGCCTGCCGCCAGCTTGACGGCCTTCCCTATCATCACTCCAAGGGTGACATGAGGGAACGACTGCTCGGCGGCCAGCCGGATGGTCTCGCCAATGTAATTGCCATACTCGACAAACACCTGCGGGGGCAGATGGGGATAGCACGCCTTGACGAAACGCTCGCTCTTGGCGCCACTGTTGATGACCACACGGTCGCAACCGGTGGCACGCGCCACCTCCATGCACTTGCGGATGGAGTTCAGGAAACCGTCTTCGGAGAAGGGCTTGATGATGCCCGACACTCCGACGATGGAGATGCCTCCGACGATGCCCAGACGGGGATTGAACGTCTTCTTGGCTATCTCGCAGCCCTGGGGCACCGTGATAGTGACTTGCAGTTGACCGGCTCGCGGGTGACGGTGGCTGTCGACAAGGGGCATGAGATTGTCGCGGATCATCTGACGCGGCACTTTGTTGATGGCGGGCTCGCCTAGCGGATAGTCGAAGCCTGGGAGCGTGATGGTGCCGACACCCACGCCCCCGACAATGCGGACGGGGTCGGACGACGCATGACCGCCCCACTCCACACGGGCACCAATCTCTATGCCCTTGGTGATGTCGGGATCGTCGCCACTGTCTTTGATTGTGTAAGCACCGTCGGGACGGTAGAAAACGGGAACGGGGATGTGCTCGCCATTGGGCAGCTGCACACGGACGTGGTCGGGCGTCGTGCCGGTGAGCAAACGGGTGGCGGCGGCAAGGGCACTGGCCGTGGCATAGGTGCCGGTAGTGAGGCCGCTATGCAGCGGATAGAACGCGGGCAGCAGCTGCTCGACCATCCGGCGCATGCCATGCTCGCCATCGACACTGACGAAGCCCGGGGGCGTGGGCGGACGCTTGATGACACACACACGGATGTGGAGGGCGGTGGCGGCGCTGACCTTCGCGGTGAAGCCTCCGGTCTCGCCACTCTCTTTGAGGAGGATGGCATCGGGGCGCAACGATAACAACAACTGGCGCTCGTCGTCGCCCTCGTGATAGTAGCACAACTGCCGGTCGAGTGCTCCCTGCCGACGGGCTAAGGAAAGGGAGCTCTCGCGCGGAAGGATGCGGTAGAACAGGGTGACACCTCTCGACTCTAACGCCTTGAGCCGGCCGATGGTCTGCACGCCAGTGGTGGCCAACAACCGCCGGCCGCGAAGGCTCTCGCCCTGAGCGACGAACTGCTCGAAGCTGTCGTACCACTCTACATGAGGGTCGCGGGGCGGGAAGATGCGCTCAAAACGAATGGCGGGAATCTGCAGACGGGCGGCTACGGAGGCTACCGTCTGGTGCAGCAGGGTGGCAAAGGGATGGGCGGCATCGATGAGCAGGCGCACGTCATGCGACTGGCAGAAGGCTGTCATGGTTTCGGCATCCATGGCTCCGTCGACACGGACACCATGATGCAGGGTGACAGCCTGCTCGCCCGTCTTGGTGCTGTAGTAGTAGGGGTTGCCTGCCTCTTCGAGTTCCTTGACGGCCTTACGTCCCTCTGTGGTTCCACCGAACACTAATATCATGGTTTGGCCTTTCTGAAAAGATGGGTGAAATGGCTGGAATAAAGTTCGGAGAGACCCTGGCGGTTGTCGATGGACTCGCCTACGACAAGCATCGTGGTGAGCGTGAGGTGGTTGTCGTGAACTATCGTTGCCAAGTCCTTGAGTTTTCCGCGGTAGATGCGCTGGTCGGGCCACGTGAGATGATAGCAGGCAGCCACGGGGGTGTCGGCGGGATACTCCTGCAAGAGCTCGCGCTGCACATCGTCAACAATGGCGGCGCTGAGGAAGATGCACATGGTGCTCTGGCTGCGGGCCAGGAGATGGAGCTTCTCGCGCTCGGGCATGGGCGTGCGCCCCTCACCACGGGTGAGGATGATGGTCTGCGTGCGCTCAGGGATGGTGAACTGGCTGCGCAACTCGGCCGCGGCTGCCAGGAACGACGAGATGCCAGGCGTGATGTGGTAGTCCATGCCGTGCTGGTCGAAGAAGGCCATCTGCTCCTGGATGGCGCCAAAGATGCAGGGGTCGCCAGTATGCAGACGCACAATGAACTTGCCGCGGTCGTAGAACTCCTTCATGAGCGCACATTGCTCCTCGAGGGCCATGGATGCCGACGAGCGGACCACCGCACCGGGCTTGTGGCAGAGCGTCAGCTCGCGCGGCACCAACGAACCGGCATAGAGGATGAGGTCGGCACGCTCGAGCATGCGACGGCCACGGACGGAAACGAGGTCGGGATCGCCAGGGCCGGCTCCCACAATCTCGATGTGGCCCTCGCGCAGATACTGGCGGCTGATGGCCACGGCCAGCGTATAGTCCTTGCCTTTGACCTTAGGCAACAGGAGGCGGCCCGGACGGGAGGCCAGCAGAGCCGACGCCTCGCTGACACTGGGCGTGCCTACATGACGGGCCACGGTGTCACTGGGCGTGGGCACGTCTACGGCTGCCAACTCGCTGGAGGTGAAGAGGCGGAGCGTGGTGCGCGGCATGTCGGCCTGCAGCTGCCTGACAACGGGCTCGTCGGCCTTGAGGTCGATGGTGCAGAGGGTGCGGACAGTCTCTTGCGAGAGACGGATGTGATGGCTGGCAAGCTGACTCTTTATATCGTCGAGCACAGAAAGGGGTGCCTGATGCGCCAAGCCGATGCCCAGGTCGAGCACCTGCGGAACATAATGGACGAAGGGCAGAGAGGCTGGCAACACGGGGTCAAAGGGCGACACGACAACGGCCAGCGCAAAGACCGACGCATCGATGTCGGCGGCTGAACGGACTAGGGTGACGTGCGGGGGCAGCGTGCGCTCAAGATAGTCGGTGCCCTCGTCGCGAATGTCGAGCAACAGGGCCGTAGGACGGCGGTTGACGAACAGGGCGATGAGCGCATTGCTGTCGGCAGAGAAACGGGTGGCCCAATGGTACTTGTCACCCAGCGTGTCGAGCGGCCACAGAAGGGCATTGTCGCTCTGGGTGGTGATGACGGGGGCGACGCCCAGCGCGGAGGCTGCCACGTGGGCAAGATCGTTGGCACCGCCCACATGCCCCGACAAGACGGAAACGACATGGCGGCCAAAGGTATCGACACACACCACGGCGGGGTCGACATGCTTGTCGGCAAGGCAGGGGGCTATGGTGCGCACACAGATGCCCATGGCTCCGATGAAGACGAAGGCATCAAACTGTTGCCACTTGGCGGTCACCTCGGCACGAGGAATGCTGACGGCATTGAGCTCGCGAAGGAGGACATCGGCCACACGTGCGCCCTCGGCGCTAATCTGTATGATTGCTATCTTCTGCATTTTAATATCTCTATAGGATTGTAATCGTTAAATTGGATGCGTAACGGGGTGTCTTGGCGCAAACCCAGCCCGAGGCAAGCCTCATCCCACAGCTGACGGCTGTTGACGGGCACCTTGGGAGAGGTGACGCTATTGAAGACGATGATGCCATCGGGCGTGAGCCGCGTGAGCACCTTGGCCATGATGTCCTTCAGACGACCGCCATGACCGCCGATGAACACGGCATCGGGACTGGGCAGGGACTGAAGGTCGGCCTCGAGGAAATCGCCGATGTGTACGCCGATGCCCGGTGTGCCGAAGCGGCGGGCATTCTCGCGCATGAGAGCCTCGCCCTCCTGACGAATCTCGAACGCCTCGACGCGGACATGAGGAAAGTGCAGGCGGGCCTCGATACTGATGCTGCCCGTGCAAAAGCCTATGTCCCAGAGAACGTGGCGGCGAGGAAGGTCTAAAGCCTGAAGGGTGAGCAGACGAATGGGCATCTTGGTGATCATCTTCTCGCGGCCGTCGAGCAGGGCAAACGCATGGTCGGGAATGCCGAAGGGAGGATGCGCGGCTGCTGACGGCTGTCCGTCGGCGCCAGCAGGCTCAAGGGCCTGGAGGATGAGACAATTGGGATAGTCGAAGTGGCGCTGCGCTGCGTCGGCAAGGGTCAGCGACGAGATGCGCTCAAGGGCGGGATTGCCCAGATGCTCGCCCACGTGCATGACATAATGGGTATAGCCATAGTCCATCATGCGGCGGGCAATGGCAGCCGGCGTATGCTCACGGTCGGTGAGCACGCCCATTTTCTGTGCACGCTGGATGAGCGCCTGGTCGAAATCGGGCCAGGGGCGCCCTGTGAGCGAGACGATGCGCATGTCGTGATAAGACAGCACGAGGCGGTGGGCCAGCGTCTGCAACGAGTTGAACGCGGGATAGAGCAACACCTCGGCATCGGGCATCTTGCGCCGGATGGTGTTGGCAAAACCAAAGAACAGGGGGTCGCCGGAAGCGAAGACGACGACGGGCTGTGACGGGTGGGCGGAGAAATGGTGCTCGTACTGCCCGAACACACGGTCGAGCGGCACGGTGATGTCGATCCACTCTGCCCCTGCGGGGAGCACATCGCCCACAATCTCGTGGTGGCGACGGCCACCCGAGAACACCCGTCCCCGGCTGACAACGGCCAGCACCTCGTCGGACAACGACGGCCGGGGTGCATCGGTAATGCCTATGACTATGAACTTCTTCATTCGATATTTTGATAATTGAGAACTGAGAGGCGTTTTTAAGTGAGAACTGAGAGTTGAGAACTGAGAGATATGATATGCAACGGTCGCCCCTATCGCCCTGTGGCAGAAGTTCTCTTCAGCCGTCTTGCTTTTGACATTACAGGGCATTTTTCACTTCCATCCAGCACCCAGGGTGTTGCCCTGGGCTAGGTGCTCGTTGCCCCTTCGGGGCGTCTTTACCCACTTGCGCCCTGCTTTATCAGAGGTTGCGAAAATACTCTTTTTTCGTCAGTTGCAATTCCAAAGACCTCAGCGAGTTTGACTATTCTCGTACCCACGTACCTTCGTACCCACGAATAATCGTACCCTACAAATCTCGCCCGGGCTTCAGCTGGCCGGCATCGTCGAAACAAAGAATGGCATTGCAGAGCGTGGCTGCCAGATTGCTGCCTCCCTTGCGCCCCTCAACGATGATTTTCGGGATGTCGGTGAACGGCTTCACCATGTGTTTCGACTCGCGCACATGCACAAAGCCCACGGGTGCGGCAATGATGCCTGCAGGACGGGCCTTGCCTTTGCGGATAAGGTCGCATAGCTCCATGAGCGCCGTGGGGGCATTGCCGAAAGCAAACAACGCGTCGGGATGCTCGTCCACAGCCAGCCGGATGCCTGCCTGTGTGCGGGTGATGTTCTTAGCAGCTGCCATCTCGGCCACACGAGGGTCGGAGAGATAGCACTTGGCCTCGATGCCGAGGCGTGCCAACGCTCCTTTGCGCACTCCGCTGGTGACCATGGTGACATCGCTGACGATGGTCTTCAGCGTGCCGTCGGCCACCTTCGCGTAGAGACGCTCTACGGCCCGCTCGTCGGTGTGGAGGATGTTCTCCATATCGAAATCAGCGGTGGTGTGAATGGCATGCAAGAGCGCCCACTTGTGGCCAAGGGGCAAATCCTTATTCTTGAGTTCGCGCTCAATGGTGCGGAAACTCTCTATCATGATGTTCTGACCCGGTTTACGGTCTTCGGCATCGAGGTTTTCATCACGGTAGTAGCCACGGGGTGTGATCATGACGCCGTCCCACGCATACGACTGTGAGTTGCCAATGATGATGACCGTGAACATGTCGATGTCTTCGGGATTCAAGTCGCCGAGGGTGGTGATGGTGACCTGCTGCTCTTCCCTACCCGCCTGGCGCACAAAGCCGACAGGTGTCTGGGGCGAGCGACCTTCTTGCAGGAACAATTCTTTCAGCCGGTACAACTGCCAGTAGCGCCCCACGCTCTTCGGATTATACACCGCCGTGACAAAGTCTGCAATGGCGGCGGCACGAATGCGGCGCTCGATGAGTTCCCAGGGCGTCATGAGGTCGGAAAGCGAGATGACGCAAAAGTCATGGCCGATGGGGGCACCCAGCAACGATGCCGCTTTCTGAAAGGCAGAGATGCCGGGATAGCTGAGCACCTCGATGGAGGAATGGCGCTCGCGCTTCATCTCGTAGATGAGCGGTGTCATGCCGTAGATGGCGGCATCGCCGCTGCTGATGACCACCACGGTACGCCCCTGGCTGGCCATCTGAAAAGCCTGCTCGGCACGGTCGCGCTCGCGCTTCATGCCCGTGTCGATGCACTCGGCATCGGCACGCAGGTAGGGCTCGACAAACTGGAAATAATATTTGTAGCCCACCACCACATCCGCCTGGCTGACGGCTTGCATCACGGCCGGGGTAATATCCTCTTTGCTGCCCGGGCCGAGGCCTACAACGATGATT
This sequence comes from Prevotella sp. UBA2739, assembly GCA_002353525.1. Lineage (GTDB taxonomy): Bacteria > Bacteroidota > Bacteroidia > Bacteroidales > Bacteroidaceae > Prevotella. The sequence continues at coordinate 12,399 of DEJV01000008.1, read as the reverse complement.
TTGGGTTTCTTCATTCTTACTTTAGGTTTTATGGCCACAAAGGTAACAATTATATTTGAATTAGCCATCAACGGGAAAAAGAAATGTATGCCCCGTCAGCCGACAAAGACATACATTTCGAATGTAAGAGAGAGATTTCTATGTGAGAAGTGTCTCCAAGTGATAAGTTACAAGTGACAAGTGAGAAGTGTGATTACCTTTCGAGCTGGCGTCATTGCCTTGATAGTAATCAAGGCTTGTAACTTGTCACTCCTCACTTGTCACTTAAACATTAGTCCTCGGGAGCCGTGGTAGGAGTAGACATGGCTGCGTCGGTGCCCAGCTTGCTGATGGCCTCACGGGTGTGGTTCATCCAAAGCTTGCGCACAGCTGCACGCTCGCCCAGGGCAGGAATGTACTCTTCGCCAGCCTTGTATCTCTTCCAGCAAGCGGTGGTGAAGTTGGTCTCGTAGGCCTGTGTCTTGATGCCGGCAGCATTGAACATAGAGTACCAGCTCTCTTCGTCGTCGGGATCGGCCATATCGTTGTGGGCGTGGTCACCGGCAATCGACATAAGAGGATAGAGCTGGGCTACCTTCGAGTTGTTCTTAGGATAAGCCATCGACTTGTGCACGTCGCCCACCTTCAGCATGAATGTGCCACCGGCCACATGATTCAGCACGTCGTCGACATAGGTGTCTTCCATATCCACGGTACCCACATAGTAGTTGGGACTGAGCTCGCGCAGATAGTCTTCCAACTGCAGATAGCGGATGTTGCCACCATAGTAGTCGTAACCCTCAGGGTTGCCATGGCCCATGAAGGCCACGATGCCCTTGTCGACGGCAGCTCTCACGTCGGCTTCCTGATGGAGCACAGAGGCCAGACGCTCGGCGTCGCTCTCCTCGGCCATGAGCGGTGTGCCTACAACCACATTCTGGTCGAGGCTCTTCATATAGGCTGTGGTGAAATCGCCATTACGGTTGTTCATGAAGTCCTTCACATAAGTGTCGCGCACGCGGCGATACTCCTCGCCAGGGATGACCTGAAGAGACTGAACCACCACCTGCTGATAACCGGCCAGGCCGATGGCTGTGAGCCAGTGCTCGGGATCGTAATAGTCGCGCGGAGCCACATTCTCGCCTTCGCGGGCATTGGTGATGCAGATAGCCGAAGAGAACGAGAGATAGACATCCCATCCACTGAAGTTGCTCTTGTAGTCGTTGACGATGGTCTCGAAGGTGTCGTAGGCCTGCTCCCATGTAGAACCGAAGGCAACGAGCAGAATCACCTTGTTGTTCTTCTTCTGGCTGTTCACCATCTTGTTGACAGCCTCCTGATAACGTTGATAGTTGGAGGCGGTGTCGTCGTCGTCGCTACAAGCAACGAAACTCATGCTGGTCACGAAAGCCAGCATGGCAATCATTAAGAATTTAATCTTCTTCATTTTTGTACGTTTGGTTTAAATTTGACTTATAGGTGTTTTTTAGTTTCTTTCCTTGGTTGAAGCGCACGGTGAGCGAGGCGTAGATGGTGCGTCCGGCGGTAGTGGTGCCGAGATGCAAGCCATGGGGTGAGCGGTCGCAATAGTCGAAGATGTTGTCGACGCCTGCTTCCACCCGCCAGGTGGTATGCTTGCTATGGCCAATGTCGTGGGTGGTGTTGATGCGCCACAACTGATAGCCTTTGCCATTGCCATTGATCTGATAGAAGCGTGTGCTCGACATGCGGCCATAGACTCCAATGCCCAAGGCGTAGGCGGGAGAGAACGAATGGTTCCAGGTGGCAAACACGTTGCCCTTGTGGTGGGCCGTGCCATCGATGACCACCTTTTGCATCACATCGTGCTCGCTGTCGTATTGGTTGGCGTCGGTGTCGAGATAGCTGTATCCGATGCCGGCAGACAGTTCTTTCCATGCATAGCGGGCCGAGAAGTCCACTCCGCTGGTGCGCGCGTCCTCGATGTTCTGATACTCGCGCACCTTCACAGGGTCGTATTGCACGATAAGATCGCCAGGGGCTTGCGTGCGCGGGATGGTGACCAGCGTGATCATATCCTTCACCTTATTTATATAAGCCGTGGCGGTCAGGGTGAGCGCGCCGATGGTGTACTCTCCGTTCAGGGCATAATAGTCGGATGTCTGCGGAGTAAGGCTGGTGTTGCCCATATAGAGATAGACACCATTCATGTTGCGCACATAGCGATAGTAGAGTTCCTTGGGCGTAGGCGCCTTGAATCCCTTGCTCCACGTAGCCCTCACCCGGGCATTGCCCAGGCTGAGCATGGCCGAGAGCTTCGGTGTGAGTTTCCACCCGAACTGCTCATTGCGGTTGAGACGAAGGCCGGCAGTAAGCTGGAGCGGTTTCAGCAGACCGAACTCATCCTGCACATAGAGCGCCTCGGTATTGTCAGAAGCCTTTCCGCCCACCACGCGCATGGGAGCATGCAACCAGTCGTAGCGCCACTCGAAGCCTGCGCTCAGACGATTGTCGTAGGGCAACTGGAACACGCCTTTCAGGTGGGCCATGGTGCGTTGCTGGTCGCTTTGCAACTCTTTCTGATCGGGGAAATAGGGAAAATAAGAAGTGTAGCGGCCGTCTACATATCCTTCGGTGAGCGTAGTGTCGGTGAAATGGTAGAAATAAGCGTGCTTGTTCCAGTCTACATCAAGTGTCAGCACATCGGTTTTGTTGAGCTTCCAACTGCCGCCCGCACTCAACGAGGCATTATGATACTCCATGTCGTAGGTGCGCACATCCACCCCGGGATGCTTGCCCGAAGGCCGGTAGATACGTTTCCAATAGAGGCTGCCGCTGGCATAGAGCTCCATGCCCTTCATGGGCGAATAGGAAAGGCGCTCGCTGATCTGCCAGTTGGTGTGGCGGTTCACGGTTTTGTTGCGCGAGTCGTAGATGGGGAACTCCGTCTGATGAGGGTCTTCGGTGGCGGTATTCTGCCAGCCATCGCTATGCTGGGTCTGAAAGTTGGTCCAGCTGCTCCATCGTCCCCAGTTGAATCCGATGCCGTTATGCTGACGAATGTCACCATGACTGCCCACGCGGGTAGAGTTTTCGAGCAACAGGCCTTCCTCGCGGTGCTTCTTGGTGATGATGTTGATGACACCGGCAATGGCATCGCTGCCGTAGAGCGCACTAGAGGCGCCCTTCACTATCTCGATGCGCTCGATGTTGTGCGGGTCGATCAGCCCAAGGTCGTTCTGTCCGCCCACATCGCCATGCAGACGTTTGCCGTCGATCATGACCAGGATATAACCATTGCCAAGACCATTCATCTGCATCTGGGCGCCCATGTCGTCCGCATTAAATGCAAACGAGCTGCTCAGCATGCCCAGAATGTCTTCGATGCTCTTACCCGAAAAGTTACGAAGCATGCGTCCGCTGATGACCTCGGTCTGCACCGGAGCATCTTTCAGCAGATGTTGCGTACCTGTACCCGTCACCACCACTTCGGGTAGCGAGCCCGTCATTTCTTTCTTCGATTGCGCATAGGCAGAAACAGCCACGGTCATGGCTGTCAGCACCCATAATAACTTTTGTTTCATTTACCACATATTGCCCCAAATCCTGGAGGCATGATGATTATTGTTGCGAACGTGGCAGGTCTTCTGGCTTACCCCCAATACGTTTTGCCTTCCCGCTTACTCACTAACGACAAAAAGCAGTGGCTTTATACAACGCACATTTTTGAGGGGGATTACAGCTGCAGGAACAGCTCCGGTCTTTCACTCGGATTCCCTCGCACCGGCAAACATCGGCCTGCCGGTTACCATATTCGGCTGCAAAAGTAATAGAAAAAAGTGTAACAGCAAAACTTTTTCAAACAAAAAGCATGAAGCTGAGGGAAAAACACAACTATATTTTTTGCCGACATCATGATTTTTCATTACCTTTGCCACGAAAAACAAAACAACATGGCCGTCATCGAAATTAACTCATTGTCGCAACCAGGAGTGGAAGTGTTCAGCAAACTCACCGAGAGTCAGCTGCGCTCACGACTGGAGCCTGAGAAAGGCATCTTTATTGCTGAGAGTCCGAAGGTCATCGGCGTGGCCCTCGATGCAGGCTACGAGCCTACTGCCCTGCTGGCCGAGAAACGCCACCTGACGGGCGATGCCGCCTCTCTTATCCAACGGTGCGGCGACATTCCTATATATACGGGCAGCCGCGAGCTGCTGGCCCAGCTCACCGGCTACACGCTGACGCGAGGGGTGCTTTGTGCCATGCGCCGCAAACCCCTGCCTACGGTAGAGTCGGTGTGCCAAGAGGCACAAAGAGTGGTGGTCATCGACGGTGTGGTCGACACAACGAACATTGGCGCCATCTTCCGATCGGCTGCGGCCTTGGGAATCGACGCGGTGCTGTTGACTAGCAACTCGTGCGATCCACTGAACAGAAGGGCCGTCAGAGTGTCGATGGGATCGGTGTTCCTCGTGCCATGGACGTGGATGGACAAACCGGCAGGCTGCCTGAGGGACATGGGATTCAAGACCGTGGCCATGGCGCTTACCGACAAGAGCGTGCCGCTCGACAACAAACAGCTGAAAGCCGAACCGCGACTGGCCATCATCATGGGCACAGAAGGCGACGGACTGCCTGCAGACCATATTGCCGACGCCGACTATGTGGTGCGCATCCCGATGAGCCATGGGGTTGACTCGCTGAACGTGGCGGCGGCCTCGGCGGTGGCCTTCTGGGAACTCAGAAAACCGAACAAACAACCTGCTATCCCCCTACCCCAACTGTAACATGAGCAAGCTGGTTTTATGTCTAGGCAGCAACGTGAATGCCACGAAAAACATGGATGAGGCACGAAGGAGGCTGAAAGAGCACTTCGAAGATATGGTGTTTACCCACGACATCGTGTCCACACCCGTGGGCATAGAGGCAGCAATGTTCACAAACTGCATGGCGCAAACCAACACTACCCTCTCGTACGATGAGATCCACGACATGCTGAAACAGATGGAACGCCAATGCGGCGACACTCCTGAACAAAGGGAACGTAACCAAGTGTGCATGGACATAGACCTGCTGCAACTGGGCAGAACTAGGTATAAGAAAGCCGACTGGAAACGCCCGTACATCAGAGAACTGAAAAGACAGCTCGACCAACTTTCTGAACAACAAGCAAAACGCAACAAACAATAAACAACACGATGAGAAAAGCTTTCTTCATTTTGCTTTGCATGGCCGTAAGCAGCATTGCTCACGCACAAAGCTTCAACCGGTATTTCACCGACAACACATTGCGCATTGACTACACCTTCTCGGGCAATGCACAGCGGCAAGACATCTATGTGGACAAGCTGAACGTGAGTCCTCGATGGTACGGCAAACGCCAACGGCTGGCAGAACTGCCCGTAGAGGGCAACGGACAAATTACTGTGCGCGACCATCGTACGGGCCTGGTCATCTACCGCAACTCTTTCTCTACGCTGTTCCAGGAGTGGTTGTCGTACGACGAGGCGAAAACGGCTAAGAAGAGCTTCGAGAACGTGTTTCTGGTGCCTATGCCCCGGGACACCGTCGATGTTACCATTGACTTGCGCAACAACCGGCGGCAGATTATGGCCACGATGACGCATACAGTGGTGCCCAACGATATTCTGATTCACCACATCGGCGAGCGCAACGTGACACCCTACGTCACCCTGCAACAAGCTGCTGACACCGCGCGGTGCATTCACATAGCCTACGTGGCTGAGGGCTATCAGGAGAGCGAGATGCAGACATTCATCGACGATGCCCATATGGCCATGGAGGCCCTCTTTGCCCATGAGCCATTCAAGAGTCTGCGCGAGAGATTCCACATCGTGGCCGTAAAATCACCTTCGAAAGACAGCGGCACCAGCGAGCCTGGCAACGGCATCTGGAAACAAACTGCCCTGGGCTCACACTTCGACACATTCTATAGCGACAGATATCTAACCACCTTGAATCTCAAAGCGTTGCACGACTGGTTGGCTGGCATTCCATACGAGCATATCATCGTCTTGGTGAATACAGAGAAATATGGTGGCGGCGGCATTCTCAACTCATATAATCTCTCGATGACCCACCATCGTATGTTCAAACCCGTGGTGGTGCATGAGTTCGGACATAGCTTTGCCGGACTGGCCGACGAGTATGCTTACGAGCAGGAGGCTATACCCATGTATCCTTCCGACATAGAACCGTGGGAGCCAAACATCACCACGCAGACAAACTTCGGAAAGAAATGGAAAGACATGGTGGGCAAGGTGGAGGGCGTTGGCCTCTACGAGGGCGCCGGCTATAGTCTCAAGGGGGTATACAGACCCGAGCAGGACTGCCGCATGCGTACCAACGAGAATCCCACTTTCTGCCACGTTTGCGAGAAAGCCATCCGCCAGATTATTGATTTCTATACGAGATAAGAAACCTAGAATTTCTAGGATTGCCTAGGAAAACATATGAATGCCTAGGAAATCCTAGAAACCCTAGGAATACCCCAAAGACTAGTAATACCTAGATAATCCTAGAAGCCCAAGGAACAGCTAAGAGAAAAGCTGTCCCCCACTACATTTCCTGCGCTTTCTTTACGGCCGCAGGCGTCCAGGCCTTCAGGAAGCTCACCACCTTGTCGTGGTTGTAGCCCTTGCCCTCTTCCAGCAGGCCAGAGTCTTGTGTATGGATAACCAGCCCCTGCTCGTTGAGCACCACCAGCACCGGATAGCCGAACCGATGCGGATTGCCCAGCCGCTTCATCATCGCCTTTGTCTGCTCGGCCATCGCGCTTTTGGCAGAACGGCGCGGATGATAGTTCACATGAATCCACACGTAATTATCGGCTATCATCTTGCTGACCACCGAGTCCTTCTCAATATAGTCGGCCAGCAACAGGCACCAAGGGCACCAATTGCCGCCCACCTGACAGACCACATACTTGTTTTCCGCTTTGGCCTGCTCAAGAGCTCGGTCGATTTGTTCCATAGGGTTGGCTTTCTCGTCATAAACTCTCTTCACCTCTCCCTGTGAATAGCCGATTGTCACCAGCATGAAGACGAATAGGATGATGGTAAATAGCCTTTTCATAAATATCGTTTTTAATGGTTCTCTATATGCTTTATTCCTATGCAAAGATACAAAATAATTTCAAACCTCCCAAAAAAGGATGGAAAAATAGAGAATTGACAAAACGCCCCACAGCCACAGGAAAGACCATTAGCCTGCAAAATCTCGCAGAGAACTAAGAAATCCAAAAACCATTCTCGCAGAAAAGCAAGAGATTCGAAAGCCATTCTCCCTCTTTCTCCGCAGGGGTATGCTCTGCATACCCTTTCCCATCCTCCTCCCCTTTCCCCCTCTAAGAATCACCATCCTAAAACCCGAAAATGGAGAAAGCACCATCTAATCTACACAAAAAAAGAGCACCAGAATTGATTCTGATGCTCTTTGCTTTATGAAGGTTCAAATTAGTCTATCCATTTCACATAGCAGAAATCCTGACGATGGGGCAGCTTGTCGCTCTTCGGATACATACGCGTGCAATACTTGTATGAACCAGCCTCCTTCGGCTTGAACACGGCCTCGAATGTATAGTTATTACCCTCATGTCCCTTCACGTCGAACTGGCGCACGTTCACGATACGGTCCTTACCATCTTTGTCGGTCTTGATGGTTACAAGCTCCAGACCAATGGCATTGTCAAGTCCCTGCTCGTCGATGACATAACGAATGTGGTATTCACCACCTGTCTCTACGCCTGCTACAGGAATCTCTACATCCTTGTTCACTACGCGGATGGCATCCCAACGTTCAGCCACGGTCTCTTTCCAAAGAGCAATCTCCTTAGCCAGACGGTTACCGTCGGCAGAGAGTTCCTTAAAACGGTTGGCCTCTTTGGTGTAGAACTTATCGTAGTAGTCGTCGAGCTGGCGCTTCATCGTATAGTGAGGAGCGATGGTGGCAATCGAGTTCTTGATCACCTTAATCCAGCCCTCGCTGAAGCCTTTCTTGTTCTTCTTATAATAGAGAGGAATTATCTCATTCTCAAGCAGACCATAAATAGTGGCAGCATCGAGCTGGTCCTGATAGGCCTGGTTCTGATACGTGCGCTTCTCGGTAAGTGCCCATCCGGCTCCCTTGCGATAGCCCTCAAGCCACCAGCCATCGAGCACAGAGAGGTTCACCACACCGTTCATCTCGGCCTTTTCGCCTGATGTGCCCGATGCCTCGAGCGGACGGGTTGGTGTATTCATCCAGATGTCTACACCACTCACCAGACGGCGAGCCAGCAGGAAGTCATAGTCCTCAAGGAAGATAATCTTACCCAGGAATTCAGGACGCTGACTGATTTCGTAGATCTTCTTGATAAGTCCCTGACCAGCACCATCAGCGGGGTGAGCCTTACCGGCAAAAAGGAACTGCACGGGATGCACGGGGTCGTTGACAATCTTGCTCAGACGCTCCAAGTCGGTGAACAGCAAGTGGGCACGCTTGTATGTGGCAAAACGACGGCAGAAACCAATGATCAGCGCATTAGGATTGATGCGCTCAAGCAGCGAAACCACACGCGAGGGGTCGCCCTGATTCTTCAGCCAAGTGTCGCGGAACTGAGAGCGGATATAGTCCACCAACTTGTTCTTCAAGGCTGTGCGTGTTGCCCAGATTTCCTCGTCGGGCACATTATAGATTGCATGCCAGATGTCCTCGTTGCTCTGGTCGCCCATGAAGCTGTCATCGAAATACTTGGCATAGATCTTACGCCACTCGGTAGCTGCCCAGGTGGGGAAGTGAACGCCATTGGTGACGTAACCCACATGGTTCTCCTCTGGATAATAGCCACTCCATAAGGGGGCAAACATCTGCTGGCTTACCCAGCCATGCAGCTTACTAACACCATTCACCTCCTGACATGTGTTGCAAGCAAAAGTCGACATGCAGAACTTCTCGTTATGGTCGTCAGGGTTCGTACGGCCCATGCCGATGAACTCATCCCACGAAATGCCCAACTTTGCAGGGTAACCGCCCATGTACTTGCCAAACAACGACTCGTCGAAATAGTCGTGACCGGCAGGAACTGGAGTGTGGACGGTATAGAGCGAAGAGGCACGAACCAGCTCCATAGCCTGGTTGAATGTCAGGCCGCTCTCCACATAATCGCACAGGCGCTGAAGGTTGCATAAGGCTGCATGTCCCTCGTTGCAATGGTAAATATCTTTCTTGATGCCCAGTTTCTTCAACAGAAGCATACCGCCGATACCCAGCAATATCTCTTGCTTCAGACGATTCTCCCAGTCACCTCCGTAGAGAGAGTGAGTAATCGGCTTGTCAAACTCTGAGTTCATCTCATTGTCGGTATCAAGCAGATACAGTTTCACACGGCCCACATTCACACGCCACACGTAGGCATGCACCTGATAATTCATGTAAGGCACGTCGATTACCATCGGCTTTCCCTCTGCGTCGAGCTGGCGCTCCACAGGCAGTGAACTGAAATTCTGAGCTTCATAATTAGCTATCTGCTGGCCATCCATCGACAGACTCTGGGTGAAATAACCAAAACGATAGAGGAAACCAACAGCACACATATCTACATTAGAATCAGATGCCTCTTTCACGTAGTCACCTGCAAGCATACCCAAACCGCCAGAATAAATCTTCAAGGCAGAATGAATGCCATACTCCATACAGAAATAGGCTACTGACGGACGAGCATGGTCGGGCTCTACATCCATGTAGGCACGAAACTTTGCACATACACTCTTGATGCGCTTCATCAAGGCTTTGTCGTTCACAATCTCTTCTTTACGCTCAAAGTTCAGACGTTCTAAGAGCATCACAGGATTGTGCTTCACCTCATGATAGAGCTCGGGATCAAGGTCACGGAACAAGTCACGAGCCTCATAATTCCACACCCACCACATGTTATGGGCAATCTCGTCCAAGCACTTCAACTCTTCTGGAAGACTTGATTTCACAGACAACTCCTTCCATAAAGGAGCATTTGCATAATCAGCTTTAATTTTCATAATCTTTCGAATGTTTTAGTATATCTTCATTTGTTATCTCTTTCATATATACGTGCCGCAGCCTTGCGCAATGCAAAATCGTAAGCCTCTTCGTAATACCTTATAAACTGGCTCCAAAGCGCTTTCTTTGAGAGTTTCTCTGCATTTGTACGGCATTTCTTCACTTCATCGGCACTCAAATTAGAATAATCTGCCACGGCATCTTTTATAGTGTCGGCTACTTCAGAATAATTATAATCAGTACGATGAATCACTTTCACACCATCTTCCAGCTCACTATAGCCACCCTTTACATGATTCGCCCACAGGCCAAATCCTGCCAGGTCGGTAGTGACACATGGTACCTTAAAGGCGATTGCTTCTAACGGGGTATATCCCCATGGCTCGTAATAAGAAGGATAGATGCACAAATCGTTGCCCAGAATCATATCATAATAAGAAAGATTGAGCACACCATCCGAGCCTGTCAGATAGCAGGGCAGGAATATCAACTTCACTTGATCATCCTTCCTGTTCTGCATGTCGTAGAACTTAAGCATACCCAACACATTGTCGTGACTCATATTATGAAGCCAATGCGTAATCTGAGGAACTTCCAACGGAGTGTCAAATTTCTTCTTACTATTCAACCGCTCTACCAAATCCTGACGGGGCTCACCCACCCAGCCTGGTACCAAAATAAAGGCAAGAACCTGACGATTCAACCTGCGGTCTCTCAGCAAACGATTCATTGCCTCGATATACACATCGATTCCTTTGTTGCGGAACTCATACCTTCCACTTGTAGAAACAATTAAAGTATCATCTGTCAAGTCTGTTCCCATCAATGCGTTAGCTACATCCAACAAACGTTGTCTTGCAAGCTTTCGCTTCTTAGTAAATGCAGCTCCTTTGGGTACAAAACTATTATCAAACCCATTAGGTAATACATAGTCGACAGGCTTGTCCAGCAGTTCTTTGCACTCATTAGCCGTAATATCGCTTACCGTCGTAAAGCAGTCAACATATTTCGCAGTTTGCTTCTCTATCGAATGCTTACTTTGCATATTAAGCTCCCAAGCCATCTGATCACCTTGATAGGCAAAAAGATAATCGTAAAGAGGTTTATTATTGCCGGCTATACTTCGACCGATACTTGTAGCATGCGTCGTAAACAATGTGGCTATCTCGGGAAACTTATTGTTTATATACAAAAGGCCCAAGCCGCACATCCACTCGTTGCCATGATAAACAACCTTGGCATGCTTATCCAGCAGATAATACAGATAGAAACTCTCAACAACCTTAGCCGATGCATACGAAAACATAGATGCTTCATCATAATCTCCATATGCATGCAGACTATCCACTTGATAATGCTCCCACAACCAAGTATAAATCTCATTCTTTTCAGCAAAAAAAGGATTGAAATCTACGAGAAAAGATATCGGACGACCAGGAATATCCCATCGGCCAATGCGCACATTCAGCCCTTCCTCATGCGCCTTTTCCCTCCATTCACAGAATAGAGTGTCGTCTTCAATAAAGTATGGACTTGTTTTCTCTAACCAACAATCAGGACCTATAAATATGATTCTATCAGGTATAGCATCCTGCAAAGTTTTTGCTCGTGAAGATAAAACCGTATAAATGCCACCTACTTTATTACAAACCTCCCAACTAGACTCAAAAATATAATCGGGAGTCAACAAATCTTTCGCCATATAAAAACTAATATATCGAGGGGAAAATACCCTCGTTTGGAAATTTTTCGCAAAGGTACTACAAAATTCGGGGATTTCCAATTTTATATCATACATTTTTCTAAAAATCCTTGATTTCTTGATAAATATTAGTATATTTGCATCATCAAAAACTTAATATGATGAGAAAGGTAATTACAATATGTCTTTTATGCATGATTGCTATCATGACATCAGCACAAGAGAAAAAGCCTTTTCATTGCGAACTGTACAATGAAGAGTATAAAGTGTATTTTGTGTTAAACCTATATGAGAAGAATGTCATCGTACCAGGACAAGAAGTCTTTGGTGAATTAGACGGCTTTCTAGGCTCCAAACAATGCACACAGGTTTGGGCTATTGCCAGCTCAAAAATAAATAGTGATAACAATGCAGAAATAGTATTAATCAACAACTTTGGTAGCGAGGATCTTGTTGCAACGTTAACCTACAATAAGGATAACACTTACACTTATGAGTTTAAAGAAGGAAGCACTTTAAAGTTTCCTGTTAACAGAAAATGGCAAAAGATACCCAAGAAATTAGTGTTCAAGAAGAAAGAATAATGTAGTACTTAATATCGTTACAATCATAAAGCACTTAACGTCACACCTTACTAGAGACGTCACACCATATTTGTGTCACGCCATACTTGACGCCTTGCTAATCTTTATCATTTCCAGGAA
>DEJV01000042.1 GCA_002353525.1 Prevotella sp. UBA2739 | reverse complement strand
GCCGAGGCGGGTGAGAAGTTCCCCTTGGTGCTCTTCATGGCCGATGCCAGCACCGCCGGTAAGGAGGTGACAGCTCCGCTCGCACAAGGGTATGGCGCCCTGGAGTTTGCTTCAGACAGAGATCTTATATCAAGAGGACCCCTATCACTTTATGAAGTTGATGCTTATACCATGATTATGAATGGTGGTTTACAACAAATAAAGGATTACCTGTAAAATTTCGGCAAAGACCTTGGCTATTGCCGATATTTTGCTCTCCTTTGCATCCAATAATAAAGCTAAAGTAACATCTTCCTGGGTAAATGAGCCAAATAAGGGTAAACGAGCAAAACTAAGTCCCTTTGGCACACTTGCGGATGGCATCGACCTTATGGCCTGCCAAGGCAATACGGAAGTACTGTTTCCCTTCGCGATAGGCATAGCTGATAGGGACGGCATAGGGATAGTCATTATCGCCAAGTAATGCCAAAGTACCAGCCGTTGCCTTCTGCAATATAGCCATCCTCTCTTCGTCTGTAAGCTGCTGACACTTGCGTCTCATTTTCTCTAAGCTCATTCATGCGGTGCTCAATCATTAAATTTCAAAGAAAAGTTTAGAGCCTCCAAGGACGACCGGCATCAAGATTTGGTAATCTTATCTATATCGACCGAGAGGCCAATGCTGAAGGAGGTGCCCGTCGTCAATGGTGAGAAATAGTAATACGACTTTGGTGTGTAGTTGAAGAGGTTGTCAATGGCCATGTTCAGATGCAGACCTCGCCAGATGTGGTGCTGGAGCATCAGTTTCCATAGGGTATAGCCGTGATCAACGGAGGTGTCGCCCGACTGTGGCTTACCCTGGCATCGGCCTGAGAGGGCTGCATCGAGGGCATAGTGTGGCGAGAACCGATGGTTGTAGCCTACCCGCCACGTCAGCGAGTGAGAACGGGGTTGTGAGAATTGCGAATAAATGACGTTGCCCGTCTCGTGCATCCACGAGTAATTGAGTTTGAGCGTCATGCCCCAGTCGAAGAAATGGGCAATGCTGGCATCCACGCCCCAGACGGTCACACCATCTTCGTTCCAGTAGAGTGCGCTTGGCATGCCCTGATAGTCGCCGCCGTCGATGGTGGTGATGCGCTTGTCGAACACGTTGCAATAGCCCACGAGGGTGAAGTCGTAGCGCCCGTCAAGAATTCCGCGGTTGCGGATGCGGTTGGTACGCTCGAGGGCAAGATTGAAGTTGTGGCTCTTCTCGGGCTTGAGGTCGGGATTGCCGATGATCATATAGCCCATGTTGCCCATGTCGAAGTGCATGAACATCTCCTTGAGCGTAGGTGCACGGAAGCCGCTGGCATAGTTGGCGCGGAAGGTCATCCAGGGGAATTTGTAGACGATGGCGAGCCGCTCGGTGAGCGCACTCTGTGAGGAGGCCGAGAAGTGGTCGTAGCGCAAGCTGGCCACGACGTTCAGCTGCGGCGTGATGTTCCAGTCGAACTGCGCATAGCCGTCGATGTTGCTCTGCGAGTGGCTGGTGTTGTCGCGGAACTGATAGGTGGAGAGATAGTCGTTCAGATAGTCGGCTCCCAGGATGAGGATGTTGTTGCCGAACGTGTGGTGATAGAGGGCATGAGCCACGTGCTGGCGGTTGGAGTAGTCGTGATCGTGTGTGCGTGTGCCGTCGGGCATATAGTTGGCCTTGTCGTACTGGTCGTAGGCATAGGACAGTTCCAGATGGCGGCCGTAGTCCCAGCTGTAGCGCCCCTTGAGTCCTGCACTATATCCGTTGAAGTGATAGTCGTGCGTATCGCGCTCACTGGTGCGGAAGAAGTAGCTGCCACGGCCAGTCATCGTCAGCCGGTCGGTTGCACGCCAGATGAGCCGTTGCTTCAGGTTGTAGGTTTTCTGTCCATAGAGCCGGCTCAGGTTTGAGTCGTCGTTCAGCACCGATTCATCATAAGGCAGTCCCTGCGCCTTCTTCATCAGTTCGATGGCAATCTCCTCGGGCGTGTGCGCCTTGGGCAGGTCGATGGGATCGATCTTGGTATGCTGGAAACTCGTCTGCGAGTTCCACTTGCTGTTATTGAACGAGAAGCTGGCACCGTTGCGCCATTCATGCCCGAAGGTGCTGTAGCGCGAATGAGCATTTGCCGTCCAAGGCTCGAGGTTCTCGCGGCTGATGATGTTGACGACGCCTCCGACGGCATTCGAGCCGTAGAGTGCCGACGAGGCCCCCTTCACAATCTCTATGCGCCCGGCGTTTTCAAGGCTCATGCGGCTGTAGTCGACGTTGTCCATCGTCTCGCCTGCCATGCGCTCGCCATCGACGAGGAAGAGTACGGCATTGCCGCCGAAACCGCTCATGTTGAGCGACGTCTCCTGGCTCATGGCGAAACCGAACTCCAGCCCGGGAAGCTCCTGAATGAGCATGTCCTGAATGTTGGTGGCATCGGTAATCTTGATGTCGTGAAGCGTAATGAGTCGCGTCACTACAGGGGCATCCTTCAGCGCCTTAGGGGTGTGCGAGGCCGTCACCACAACGGGCTCCAGTTCCACAGAGTCGCGGATGTTGTCCTGCGCAGACATACTGATAGCTGGCACAGCCAAAGCCATGCCAGCCAAAACAGAGGTTTTGATACGAACGTTCAGCACTTACTTTAGAGTTCCGGTAAAGGTGGTTGTCATGAGGAATGGCATGTTGCCATATTTCAATGAGTAAGTAGCCACCACAGTCTTGTCGTTAAATATGAGCGCGACGTTGCTCACGACATAGGCCTTCTCCTCGCCCTTGGCATTCTTCACGGTTCCGCTATAAGAGGCCAACTTGCCCGTAATGGTATTGCCGCTCTTGGCCAAAGGAATGTTCTTCACGACGAACGACGGGATGGTCATCATGCCCATGCCCCACTCGGGAACCGTCATATCGACTGATGTGTCTGAAGACTTGGTAATCTCGTAGGTCTTGGTCTCGTTCGACGACTCTTCGTTATCGACCATGATCACCTCATTACCCGAATAGGAACCAGCCACCTGGGCGGCAACGGGAGCCTCTGGCTCATCATCGCTGCTGCACGAACTGGTACCAAGCACGGTTGCCAAAGATGCAATCAATGCGATTGTTAAACTCTTGATTTTCATTTTTTTCTTATCGAAGATTAAATAATATGTTTACTTTTTCAACTGCTGGGCAGAATAGTCGTACTCAGACCCGTATGCGCTATGAGGAATACTGAATATCAGCACCATGAACAAGACTGCCGCGCCGACTACCCACTTGTTGTATTTCCACTTCAGCGTGGCCAGAGCAGCCAAGAAGAAGAGGAACGACAGCAGCGTCTTATTGTCAGTCAGGTCGGTTCCGTAGGGGAATCCCGTCCACCAGGGACCGAAAGCGGCATGCTGGACGAGAGGTCCGAAGACGAAACCTCCCACGAACATGATGCCTACGGTAAGTTTCAGCCACTTGGCGTAGTCCTTGCCCGTAACGACCAGCAGGAAGGTATAGACGGCCAGCAGCATGGCTCCGAACATGAGCAGGATGTGGGGAATCAGGATGCCTGCGGGCACGTCGTTGCGGAAACGTATCACAACAGGCTCATCCTTCAGATAGTCCTTGCCACCGATGGTGAGATAGTATTGTAGCTTTCCCGCAACGGGCTGAACGGGCAGAGCAGCCTGCCACTCACCATTCTTCAAACTGAAATCCACGCTGGTATATTCATCTGACGTCGGGAAACGGCGGTAATGCAAACTCATGGGCACGGAGGTCGTTTGGTCAGATTCTAACTTATGGGACTGGTCCCCGGGAATCGGAAGCTTCACGAGCACATCTTGTTGCACACCACTACGAGGCAACTTCATCTGATAACTCTCACCACGCAGTTCGACGGTCAACTTCTTAGGGTAAGTAGGTCCCGTCATGCGCTGGTAGATGCTCAACACCAGCGTGATGACAACAGCAAAAAACCAATACGCGAACTTTTTCATCTGACAGGAGGGGTTAAGTGAACCTGGAACACGATGACCTCTTCGCCACGAAGCACCTTCACGGGAATCGTAGTACCGGCCTTGAGCTCCGACAGGCGTTCCATATACTCGTTGATATCGTTGACGGCCTTACCGTCAATCTCTTGAATGATGTCGCCGCTACGGATGCCGGCATTATGGGCAGGCTTGCCAGCCACTACGATATCGGCCCGCAGACCAGGAATGGTGCTGGCTCCCATCACATCGGGCATCAGTCCAAGGGTGACCTTAAACTTGGCATGCTTCATGGTCTGGGTGCTGGGCACATTGATGTAATCGGGCGTCTCGGGGAGAGCTGCCAGACGGGCTATGAGCTCCTTCGAGAAGTCGAGCGTCTGCTGCATACCGTCGTAATTCAACGTGGAAGGCACATCGGCTGGCGTGTGATACTCCATGTGACCGCCCGTCGTGAGGAAGAGCACAGGGATATCGGCTGCCACAAACGAAGCCTGATCGCTGGGACCATAACCGTCGGGAATACAAGAGACGTGCACGCCTGATTGCTGAGCCACCTCCTCGACCATCGCCTTGAAACCGCTGCTGGTGCCTGTTCCCGACACACTCATCGCGTGGTCGCGCATACGCCCGACCATGTCCAAATTGACCATGGCCACGATACCTTTCAGACTATCGGGGAGGTTGATGCGTCGAGCGTCGTCGTGCTTCATCCAGTCGAGGAAGAACTTTGAGCCTACAAGCCCTTGTTCCTCGGCTCCGAAGAAGGCGAAGATGATGCTACGGGGCGAGCGTATCTTCTTGAAATGACGAGCCAACTGGAGTACAACGGCATCGCCGCTGGCATTGTCGTCGGCACCCGGATGAACGCCCAACGTGTCGGGACGGCGCGAGCCTGAGCCTTCTCCGCCCATACCCAAGTGGTCGTAATGCGAACCTACGACGATATACTCATTTTTCAGCCGCTTGTCCTTTCCGGGAATCACGGCGATGATGTTATGAGTGGTGCGCTTCTCGTTCTTCCCGTAGGTGAAGTTGTGATAGTAGCCAGTTTCCTTCTTGCCTTTGACAACGGGCTTGAGCTTCATGCTGCGCAGCTGGCTGACGATGAACTCAGAAGCGAGTGTATCGCCGTGAGTAGCCGGATAGCGGCCACCCAGCTCCTGCGAAGCCAAATACTCCACAGTCTGCCGCATGTCGTCCTGCCGCTGGGCTTGCATCTGCAAACTAAAAGCAAAAACGATGGGCAATATCCATATTTTCTTATTCATGAATCCTTAAATTTTCAAATTCGGGTGCAAAGGTACGACGATTTTTTCTTTCCTGCAATCCTCATTTGTTATGATTTTAAATAACCATAGGGATTATGACAGACTACAACAACGATAAGACTTTGACATGTCGCCCTTCAACGAGGATAGCGCCCTCCTGCTTCAGCTCACTCAGACACCGTTGCAACGAATATTTCTGGATACCGAAATGGTCAGCGAGCTCCTGCCGGGAGAAAGGCAGAAGAACATCTTTCGACTGTTGAAGCCTGATTTGCTCCTCGAGATAATGCATCACCTTTTCCCGTACACTCATGGAGAGCATGCGGACTTTCTTGGTCAGATGAGAAACAACATTTGAAAGCATCTTGATATAGTTCATCATCAGTCGCGGGTCATGGCTGAGAATCTTTTCAAGATCGGCAGGCATCAGACGAAAGAGGGTGGTATCAGCAGTAGCCTCGATGGTGACGGGGTATTGGTTATCTGAAGCAAAGAAAAAGGCTGGGGCCAGAAGTTTCCCCGACTGATGGACTGCCACCCTGATAATACGTCCAGAGGAACTCATCATACTTGCCACCATCTCACCCTGAATAATGATGTCGGCATATTGGCAAGCAGTACCTTCCATGGCATGAATATCACCCTTGTAACACCGTACGACCCTATAACGCACCATGTGCATCAGGTCGATAATCTCCGACTCCGTCAGCCCATTAAAAAGCGGGCATCGTCTCAGCCCCTGTAATGTATCAATGTCCATAAAGATATTTTAGTTAGATAGGTCAAAGGTAAGGAAAAAGTGAGAACAAAACCGTAATTTAACAATTATTATATGGATGGGGTAACAGTTGTTGCCACCAGATATCCAAATAATGACTAATTTTGTAGCAAATTTGAATAATCTACGGATGAGCTGGAAGAAGATATTAGCACTAAAAGATAAATTCTCGTACAGGCAGAAAGTAGGTTTGCTGCTTGTGGCGGGTGTGGTATG
>DEJV01000072.1:304-4439 GCA_002353525.1 Prevotella sp. UBA2739 | reverse complement strand
CAAGTTATTCCAGTATAAGACATGTTGTTGTACTGCATCCTTATTTCACCATTTTCGTCACCTTCTTTTGTCCGTTGTCCATACGGTCAACACGGATGATGACTCCACGGGTGGCATTCTCGATGCGACGGCCCTGCAAATCATAGTATTCGGTAGCTATGATGCTGCCATTGGATGTGGGTTTGGTGATGGCGGTTGAGCCACCTTGTGTCCCTTCCAAACCGATAGTCAACACTACTTGTTTGCCTTGTGGGGTAAATGTGATTGTACCAGTGGCAGCGGGCGAGAGTTCTATTGTCCGTGTTACCACTGTATAATTACCGCTGCTGTCTTTCTGCGGGAACACATACTGGTCTGCTGCAAATGTAGTTCCATTCACTTCGCCAATGTAAGCGTCTGTTTCAGCATAGTTGTCGTAGCCAGTAAACACTATCTTGTTGATAGAGACGCCCGATGGTATATTGATGGTATACTGTACGCCTGCAGAGTACTTAATGCCATCTTCTTTTCCAGTGGCATAGTTTTTTGAATTACCATTGGTGATGCTGATGTCACTATTGAAAGCATAGTTGTCGGCTGTGTTGCTGCCCGTGTTTGTGCTTTGCGACAGCGTGTAAGATACAGGGATTCCTTCTTCCGAACTTCCGCCCTGGCTGCCTCCGCCATTGATGGCCTCTACCTTTGTTCCGTCTTCCTTGGTGTAGGCAGGGTAATACTCGTCAACATGCTCGGTGGCATCAGCATTTCCGTCGAGCATAATGTCTTGTACCAGTGAATTGGCATAGACCTCAATATTCGTATAGAATCCCTTTGGGTCGAGCGTGTAGGTGTTGCCATCGCTGGCATTGTTGGGATTCAGTCCGTTGGCAGTCTCCCACGCATCGGGTATGCCGTCGTTGTCGGTGTCGAATCCTTCGGGGCGACTTCCGGTAGGGAAGTTGGCCTCGGTATATCCATTAACGTCTGCAACCAGGTCTATACGTCCTTTTTTACCCGTTTTCGATCCGCTATACGTCGCCGTACCGTTGCGGGCCTCGGTCATATAGCGCTCGTCCACCTCGTCACGATCGAGCGATGCGCCGGCATAGCTGAGCACCTTGTTGAAGGCTGTGGCTGCCGTGTGGGTGGTCACCTCGCCTGTGTATGTTGGCTCGTCGAGCTTGATTTTCACGCAGTCGTCGCCATTGCTGTTCTTTACATATGTCACGCCGTCGCCGTAGTAGTGGTTCTTGTCCAGACAGTATTTCTCGCCATCGATGGTGAAAACACCACCGTCGTACGACACGTTTGTCCAGTCGTAATTGGCATTGCTGTTCACCTGATTGCCATGGATGTAATAGCGGCTAGTCATGTCCCAGTAAATAGGATATTTGTCGGCTGATGTGCTGTTACCTATCGACACGGTGGTGACGCGGCTGGTCGTAGCGGCAGGTCCGGTCTTATAATAGTTGTTCACCATGTTAATGTAACCGCCACCAGGTCCGCCATAGCAGCCGTTGCCACAGTTGTAGACCACGCAGTTGCGAAAGTCCACATGCTCGGCCTGTACTGCATTCTGCCAGTTGTATTGGCTGTAGAGCTTGTTGCTGGTATAACCTGTCCAATCGTAGCGGGCGCCGTTGAAGCGTGGCGAACGGTTGTTGACGTGTGCAATCAGGTTGTGGTGGAATGATGCCAGTTTACCGCCCCAGATGCCCCCATAGCCATGAGCCCCTTTGCCGTGACCGGCATTGTTGAGGCTTTCGCCCAGAGTGCACCACTGCATGGTGAAATTATTGTTGTCGTAGAACGAAGCCACCTCATCGATGCTCCACGAGAACGAGCAGTGGTCGTAAATCTGTCCCGTGTAGTGGCGTGTCCAGATGGCATCGGCACCGTCGTTCACGTCTTTTTCCTGTCCGCGCCTTATTCTTATGAACCGCATAATCACGTTGTTGGCATCGGGTTGTACTGTATAGTACCGAATTGTTATCCCAGGGTAAGGTGCGGTTTGGCCAAGAATCGTTGTATTCGCACCAATCTTTAGGTTTGACTGAAGTGCAATCACACCACCCACATCAAATACGACAATCTTCTTTTCGCTTCCGCTGACGGCAGCACGCAGCGAGCCCGTGCCCGAGTCGTTGAGATTCGTCACATGCACAATCTTTCCTCCTCGTCCGCCGGTAACGTAGCGTCCGTGTCCCTCAGCGCCGGGGAAAGCCGGTGCATTGGTTTGCGAGAAGACTGTGGTGGTGCTCAACAGAGCAACCAATATAGCAAGTAAATGTTTTTTCATTATTTATTTTGTTTAAATAGAACAATCTCATCTTAAGTGACAAGTGAGAAGTGACAAGTATGATTACTCTCATGGCTGTGGCTCTAGCTAGAAAAGGTAATCATACTTGTCACTTCTCACTTCTCACTTGTCACTTTGAAAAGCTTTTCATTTATCACTTGTCACTTGTGGTAAATCCCATGCGCTCCATTTCGAGCGATGCCCAGATGAAGGGACCTACACCCTTGGCGTCGTTGTCGCGGATGGGTTCGCTCATATAATACTCAAACGAACCGTCGCGCTTGGTGTTCTCCTTCACCTTGGGAGCAGCCTTGAGCACTTTCTTGCTGATGCCCGGGCCCAGTCCGCTTACCGAGCAGCACTGGGTGAGACTGATGGTCTTGTCGTTGTTGATCTTGACAAACTCTTTCACAATTCCCTTGTATGCCTTGATGCCTGCCTCGCGATAGCTCTCGTCGAGATAGCCCAGACGGGCACCTTTCAGCAAACAATAAGCAAACATGCTCGATGCGGTGGCTTCCAGATAGTTACGTGGGTCTTTCACGTCCATTACGTCATACCACACGCCTGTCTTCTTGTCCTGGTATTTCACTACCGCCTCCATGGCTTTCTTGAACAACTGTATCACCTCGCCACGACGGAAGAAGTCTTGTGGCAGGGCATCGAGCACTTCTACCATGGCCATGGTGTACCATCCCAGTGCGCGTGCCCATGTGTGCTGACTCAGTCCTGTCTCCTTATTGGCCCAGAACATCTCGTGGGTCTCGTCCCACGCATGTTTCCACAGACCAGTGTTGGCATCGTAGGTGCGTCGGTCGGTAGAGATCATCTGGTTCACAGCGTCGTTGTAGTATTTCTTGGCTTTCTTCTCACCCTTCAGCTGGGCGGCAGAGAGCGTGTAGTAGGGCAGTCCCATGAAGATGCCGTCGAGCCACACCTGGTAGGCATAGATGGTTTTGTGCCACCACACGCCGTCCTTGGTGCGTGGCTGTTTCTCCAGTTGTTTGAAGATGGTCTTCAGCGCAGCCAGTTCGCCTGGGCGTTTCTCGGGAATGAGGTTGTACATGCGGTAGATGAACTTCGCCGTGCGCACATTGTCGAGGTTGAAGTCCTCATATTTATATCCAGTCACGTTGCCATCATCGCTGATCATCTTGGTGGGATACTTCAGCAGATAGTCCAGGATGCGTGTGTCGCCGTAGGTGAGGTAGGTGTCGAGCATGCCTTCCATCTCAATGCCCATCACGTAGCTCCATTTGGGCTTCTTCGAGAAGTCGAGCAGGGTAGGGTCGCTTACGCGCTGCATCTCCGATGCTGTCATCCACTCGCTGTAGTGCTTATAGGGCATGTCGCTCAGGATGAGCTGTCCGTTGATGAACAGGTTGTCGAAGTGCACATCCTGTGCCTTGCCAATCTGGTAGACGGGCTTGCCATAAACGCCGTCGAACTTACAGTTGTTCACATAGATGTTGTTCACGGTGTAAGCCAGCGAGTCGGCCTCGTAGCCCACAATCATCACACCATATTTCGACTTCTTGCAGGTCACATTGTCCATGTGTACGTTGCGCACAATGGGGTAGAAGCCGCGGCAGCACACCTCTTTCGGTTCGTAGTCGGTATTGATTTTCAGCACAGCCTCCTGACAGGTGCCCACGGTGACGTTGCGGAAGTTGATGTTTTCGATGATGCCACCACGGCACGAGTTGGTCTTGATGCGCAGCACACGCTCCAGGTTGGGTGAGTCCATCACGCAGTTCTCGGCAAACACATTCTGGCAGCCACCCGAAATTTCCGATCCGATGACCACACCGCCATGACCGTCCTCCATCGAACTGTTGCGGATGATGATATTCTTCG
>DEJV01000072.1:0-136 GCA_002353525.1 Prevotella sp. UBA2739 | reverse complement strand
CACCCAGAAGGGTGAGCGCAGCATGGTAACGCCCTCGATGAGGATGTTCTCACACTGGTTGAGGTTCACGAGTTGCGGGCGCAGACCGTATCCTTTACCGAAACGGCGCTCGTCCATGTCCACACCGTCCTCGGCA
>DEJV01000067.1:57880-86171 GCA_002353525.1 Prevotella sp. UBA2739 | reverse complement strand
TGAAACTCTGGAGAATCGCTTTTATGATGCTTGCTGCTTCCTTCCTCGCCTCTTGCGGCAGCGACGAACCAAGGTATGCCGACCCGGAGGCTCACGAAAAGACCGTGCAGCTGAATGAGCAGTACGGGCCGCTCATGGTCGGCACATGGCACTACGAAAACATCAGCGACACGCAGCGTTACTTCGAGCGCCTCACCTTCCAGGCCGACGGCATACTGACGGGAATGCGCAAATGGCAAACCCGCAAGTTCGTTACCATCGACGGTAAGGAACAATACACCGACTGGGAGGACGTGGAACTGAGCGGCACGTTCACGGGAACGTGGCAGCTGAGATACTGGAGTCCCGAGGGCAACAGCGGCGAGAAGCGCAACTGCCTGCAACTGACCGCCACCTACGACGATGCCGAGCGAGACTACATGGCCTACTCCTGCGCCCTCACCTTCGCCTACGCCGACGCCACCACCCTCCGCATCCAAGGCTATTACGTCAAAGACCCCGACGGCTGGATCAACTACCAGCGCGGCGCGGCTGAACCCGGGTTCTGAAAACATTATCAAAATTCGCTCGATAGCGTAAACCACTCAGCCCTATTCGTCACAATGACGTGTGGGGCTGAATATTAAGACGGGTATACGTTCTATTCCCAGTTAATATCAAAAGATCAAATAATCTTGTCTGTTTGAATAAATGAAAATAAAAAAACATAAAACTATCTATTTTCTTTCGTTTATTGAAGTTTTTGTTTATCTTTGCAGATAAAATGCGAAGAAGAAAAAGCGATGCACTAAATTTGTCATTCAATGTTTACGTTGAAAAGAGAATATTTAGATTGGTAATCAATGTTGGTAGAGACTCATAATCAATTTATAAAATAATGAAACATAAGATTGTAAAACAAAAGGAAGTTCCTGTTTATCATGTAGTACAGCAATTCTTAAATGCTCGACAAGACAAGAAAGAATGTGCTCGAACAGCTGCTTTGATGAAATACAAAGTCACAGGCCCTGTTCTTTCACAATCTTTGGAATCATTATTTAAGGTTTCTTCTCATTACAAAAGTCTACTTTGGGGTAACTTGTTTCCCAAAGACATTGATGAACTTGGAGAAGGGAACAGTTATTTCTTTCGTTCGGAGAATATTTTTGGAGACTTTAATTGGCTGTATATTCTTGTTAGCAAACATCACAACGTTTTATCTGAATATGTTTCAATAAGAGACCAAATTGAGAAATCTGTAATTAGCGGATATTATGACGAAGCTCTTTCTATTCTCGAAAAAGCTAAGCACAGGTTTGGGATAAGTATATGGTATTACGAAACTAAGCTGCTAATTTATAGCTATTCTGGAAACGAACAAAAAAGCCTTGAACTTTTAACTGAGGTAAATAAAGCAAAGAAAGATGCAAAGCATGGGTTTGTGACCTTTTTGTTGTCATATCTATATAAAAGAAGTTCTAAATCCTATTCAGCTTTTGCGTATGATTCAGAGCTTGAGAACAAATTCAAACTAAACAGAACCGTTTTTCAAGAGGATCGTTATAGTTATTATCTTTTTAGACTAAATTTCTATAAGACATTTGAATCGCAAGATTTGTCGCCAGTTCTGATCATGGAGGCAACAAACTCTTTGATAGATCGATATAACATCTTTATTTATTTGATTAAAGCATACTTTGCCAAGAGTGAAGATTTGCTTGGTAAAAATCTTGCATCTGCATTGGCTATTAAATTTTATAGAAAAACTAACGACCGACTATTATCTTCTTTGGTGGCATATACTAATGCTAAATACCTGTCTATAGATTACTTTAATCGTGATTACGTAGAAATATTGGATCTTTACTACAAGGGAGAATATCTTACCTGTAGTGAGAAATGCAAATTGTTTGTAATCAACGACAATTCACATTTTGATATTCTAAAAATCTATTGCAGGTCTATGATTTCATTAGGTAAAAGATACACTCCGATTTGTTCTAATAATGATTCTATACTGAACCAAATCACACATCTTTTATATGATGCAATGACAAGTTCTGAGAATGAGGACATTCTAAATTCTTTGTATCAGATAGACAAAAACATATATGGTCTTGGAATAGCATGTGGCTTAGACTATTATCTTTCAGGTGAGTATGAAACTGCGAATAAAAATCTGAAATACCTTTCACTTACCTGCTTTGACCCAATGTATTGTGGAATATATGATGATGTGAAGAAAAAAGACGACTATATAGATTCTGGATTGTCGAAAGTTGGATTCTATTCAGCACTTGATTATCAAAAGAAGAGAAATTCTGATGATGTTTCTGATTCACATGAAATTGCAAAATATATTGTAGATGTAGATTCTGCAAAAATCGCATTCAGAAATGAAGATTATGAATCTGCATTGAATTTATGGCAGACTGTATTGATTGAGAACAACAGAGTTCTTCCAATCGTACAATGCGCCATAGATTATATTTTAGGTGCTTTGTCAAATTGAATAAAAAGCAAGATGCCATTACATTCTATGTAGATTACTATCTGAAAGGGAAAGCATATGTCAGCCAGATTATGACGTCAGACTTGATTAATTCTATGTATCATGAGAAGTATAAGAAAGGTGTGAAAAATGGATTGGATCTTCAACTCTTTGTTTTCCTAAATGCAACAGAAGATGAAAAGAAGAGTGCTCTACTTGAGAGATTTTGTAACTATAAAGATGTAGAACTGGTATCTGACTTGATACCAGAATTAGATACAGAAATGAAAAATAGTCCAGAAAAAGTAGAGCTGTATTTATTCCTTCTTGCCTCTGAAGACATTTTGAGACATATGCTATATATTACCAGCACAAAGAAGATGCTGGAGGAACAGCAGAAGATATCTCAATATCTAACGACACTAAACACTTCTCCTCGGATAGATGATTATAAAGCTCTCAATCAGGAAATAGTGGACACAATGATAGTATACCAAAACATTAGGAAAATAGACGAAAGCAAAATATATGTAAATCAGGCGGCTCTCATGAAATATGAGTTTGCTGAACACGAAGGTCTATATAATCAATTTCGGAATCAGTTTGCCAATTCTGGTCAAACCAATTCATATTATATTGTTAACACTATTTCTGACTGGACAGACATAAATAAAGATAGAGCACTTATTAGGACGAAGGTAAAGTTCACAAGTAAAGCCTTTATAGATTCAGCTTGCCAAGTATTTACCGTGATTCGCGATAAGTTCCTATTTAGTAAGTTTGGTCTAAAGACATACTTAAGCACTCGAATTCGTCATGGGGTTTTGGAGGGTGTGTTAAGATCTGGATATGATGGATTGCATCTATTGTTGACCACAGTCAATAATAAGTACATTCCAACAAATTACTGGATGAAAAAATATGGATTAACTCAAACGGAGCATCTTGACCTCACTAAGATGCTTGAGAAATTCTCGATTGGAGTTAACCATGCTATAGATTCATTTAAAGAGAATGCGCTTCAAATAAAAATCGAAGATACTGATAAGGGCATGTTCGATTATAGACTAACTCCTGATGACATGTGCTATGCAACAGTTTACTCAAATACAAAAACAGAAGATTATAACCATTTTTGTATGGTCCTTATGGAATATATGCTAAAAATGGCTAATAGTAGTCTCGTAAATATACGAAAGGAGATAAATGACAATTTGAAAAATACACTTAATAAACTTGTGGACAATTTATCTCAGGACATTCAAGTATTTGCAGAGCGTCATTTTTATGATGAACTAAATAGAGCTGTGATAAATGCGAGGACCGAAACGATTCAGAAAATAGCTCACATAGAAAAATGGTTTTATCTACAAGATGCAAAGTTTGATAATTTTTCCCTTGTTAAGCAAATGCAGGCAGTATGGCAAATAACATCAAAAATGTATCCGAACATTATAGAAGACTTATCATTTGAAGGATTCGAAAATGATGTTATCATAAAATCAGAATATGTGATTCATATATCAGATATGCTTACCATTTTCTACAATAATATGTTTAGTTACAGTAAAGTAGAAAGCCCAAGGCCATTCCGAATTTCTCTTGTTCGAGAAGGAAATAATGTAATACTAACATTTGAAAATAATATAAGCGAACATGAAGATTCTCTGAATGCCAAGTTTAAAGAAATGCTACAACTTGAAAGCCGGCTCCAAATGGAGGGAAGAAGCGGATTGGTTAAAGTAAATAAAATAATTAAAGCAGAGCTTGGTTGTGAAAGAAATTTGCTAGAAATAAAAGCAGAGAATGGTAAATGTATTGCGTCTGTAGTATTGAACTTAAAGGAAATATGCATATGAAAAAGTTGCTCTTGGTGGAAGATTTACCAGAAAAAGCAGATGAAATAAAGAAGGAAATATTAAAAGAGTTTCCTGCAATAGTGATCGTTGAAAAATCGTCATACCATTCTGCCATTGAAGAAATATATAGGCATTATAATGATTATTTTCTCATTCTCTTAGATATATCTATGTCGACATTTGATGTCAACATAGAAGAAAATGGAGGCGTTCCAGAAACCTTGGCTGGAAAGAGAATATTAGAAGGTATGTACCTACGTGATATTCCTACAAAAGTGAAAGTTGTCACTATGTTTGAAAATTTTGATGGTAAAAGTATCAGCCAGCTTGATAAAGAACTGAAAGATGATAATCCTGATAGTTATGATGGTTTTATCTTTTTTTCTTTCAAAAAAAGTGATTGGAAGAAACAATTAACTAATTATATTCATTCGATAATATGATAAAAATACTGATTCTCGACGATTCTGACAGAAAAATCGACAAAATTAAACAGGTACTTGTTGAGGGATGTGACCTTCATGAAAATGATATTGAGGTCGCGAAGAGTGTTGCCAATGGAAGAAAGGCGATATCAAAGGATTATTTCGACCTTGTTCTGCTGGATCTTGTTCTTCCTTTATTTGAAAACGAAGAACCACAAGAAGAGGGAGGATTGAGTTTCATTCGTGAAATAATGTCAGCAGACGGAAGAGTGAAAGTTCCAGCTCAGATAATTGGATTGACAGAAAAGGCAAACGCCTATAATAAAGAAAAAGAAGAATTTCAGTCTCTTCTCTTCAATGTCATCCAATGCAAACAAGGTGATGCAGAATGGATAAATCAACTTAAGTATGCTGTTAATTATTCCATTAGGTGTAAAAATTCAATAGAGAGTCGACTTCAAAACAGGAACAAATATGATATAGCTGTAATATGCGCTCTTTCTGAAGAATTTAAGCAAATGATTGAGGCTTTTGGCGGTGAAAATAAATGGCAAAGAATTAACGTGGAGGAAGATGTACCATTTCAATTCAAGAGCACTGTAGTCACCACGGCAAACAATAATGATATACGTGTTGTAGCTGCGATGGCAGGTCGTCCAGGTGTTATCCCCACTTCAGTATTGACGACTCTAATGTACACACTCTTTCATGTAGATACCGTATTTATGACAGGATTTTCTGCGGGCTTCCCTTCAAATCAATTGAAGCTTGGAGATATACTTGTAGCATCGTCTATTCAGGACTATGCATCAGGCAAGTTAAAAGATATAGATGGCAGTGTACAACTAATAAAAGAGATTCACCAAATAGAAGTATCGACAAGACTGTCTCTTCCTATGCAGGAATTAATAGAAGATGATGAGACACAATCAGCCATTATGTCAAAGATAAAGAAGGCAAATTTACTTGTTGATGAGAGAGATTCGTATCAAGTCCAATGGTCTGCAACATGTTGTGGACCTTATGTAGTAACTTCTACTGAAGTTGTTAAGGAGTTGCAAGAAAGTGATCGTAAGTTAGAGGGATTAGATATGGAAGGATTTGGATTATACCTTACTTCAAAATTATTATCAGGTAAAACTCAAAAAAATGCTCTTTGGATGAAAGGTGTTGGCGATTTTGCAGATCCAAACAAAGCAAATGGATATCATAAGACCTGTTCATTTGGAAGTGCTGTGTTATTGTATCGCTTTATAAAAGAAAAATTGTAATTGTCTTCTAAATAAGAATTACCATCGCAACAAAGTCAAAATGAAGACTGTTTGAAAGACCAACCAATTAAGCCTTCATCCTTCATTTCCAGAGTCTCCATACTCATGGAATTCCTATTTATGCTACAATGGTGACATTCATATACCATATCATAGCCCAACAAAAGTTAAATACGTTAAATCTATGCTTTCATTTCGTACAATCCATAGTCTCCAATCCACTTTTCTACCGTTTAAAGCGTAAGTAATTGATTATCAATATTTAATATATTCTATTATTGCAGCAAGCTGGAAGAAGTCTATTGCTACACCGAGAAGGTGCCTGAAACGAAAACGGATGCTTTTCAGGATTCTTATCCCAAATATGCTACGCTTTACGTTCCTGCCAGCGCCATCAACGACTATAAGACAAAGGCACCTTGGAGCGAGTTTGGTACCATCAAGGCCATTGACGGAGGAGAAGCCAAGAAATGCGCCACACCAACCATCAGCTATGGCAACAAGGTGCTGACATTCTCGTGCGAGACGGAGGGTGTGGAGTATGTCTATGAGATTAAAGACACGGACATCAAGAAAGGATACGACAAGGAAGTGAACCTTTCGGCCACCTACGAAATCAGCGTCTATGCCACCAAGTCGGGCTATGAGAACTCGAATGTGGCTACGGCCACATTGGTGTGGACGCGCGGCACCTTTACGGAGACCGCTCCCGATGACCCTACCTCTGCCAAGGCCATGCAGATAGATACTCCCGTGCTCATTTCCACCAACAACGGCGCCATAACCGTGAAGGGCGAGCTGGACGGACAGGCGGTGACGGTCTATTCTGCCGAGGGCAAGCTGCTGGGTTCTGACAGCATCAGCGGCGGCCAGGCTACCATCAACACCACGCTCGAGGCAGGCTCGATAGCTATCGTGAAGATTGGGCAACGGGCCGTAAAGGTCATGATGAAGTAAGTTTTTCCCAATGCCCCTGCCTCCTCAAGTTTTTGAGAGGGTAGGGGGCATTTATCTAATCTAGCTGTTTTCTGCTATGTGACGATGCCCCTCGTTTGGGCGGATTTTCCATTTGCTAATTGAATTTTCGGGAGATACAAAAAGGCGGCCTGAAAGGCCAATGAGCATCTAGCCCAGGGCAACACCCTGGGTTAATTGTACACACCCACTTGCGCCCTGAAAGGGCAAAAGCATTAATCATAGAAAAAAGGCTTTTGCCCCGGTGGGGCGTCCATCCTCAACACCTTTATACCCAGGGTGTTGCCCTGGGCTAGATGCTTGTGCCCCTTCGGGGCGCTACTGCGCTGATTCCATTCCCTCCAAAACTTGAATGAATAAATGAAGGGGCAATTTGCTAAGAAATCAAGATGCGATTTGCTAACAAATTAAGGTGCGATTTCTTAAGAAATTAGAGTGTGATTTCTTAAGAAATTGAAGTGCAATTTGTTAAGAAATTGAGGTGTAATTTGCTAACAAATGGGAGTGTAATTTGCTAACAAATGGGAAAAGGGCTTGGCAACGACGGCTCTACACGGCTATTCGGCATTGCGGTAGTCGCGGGGAGAGAGACCCTTCATGCGCGAGAAGAACTTGCTGAACGAAGGGGTGTCGGCGAAATGCAGACGGGCGGCTATCTGGGTGATGCTCTGGTCGGAGGTGCGCAAGAGGAACGAGGCCTCCATGAGCAGCATCTGGTTGATGTAGTCGACCACGGTGCGCCCCGACACCTGACGCACCACGCGCGAGAGATAGACCACCGAGATGTGGAGCTGTGAGGCATAGAAACCAATGTCGTGGTGCTCGGCAAAATGCTGGGGCAAGAGGCGGATGAACTCGATGAAGATCTCCTCTACGCGCTGTGGCACCTTGCGCTCCACGATGGTTTTCTCTTGCACATCCTGCAGGTCGAGCAGGAAGACGGCATAGAGCATCTGCAGGATTTTCTCTTTATAGACGTGCGTGGAGTGCAGATAGGCGGTGATTTCGCTCATCTTCTCGGCCAGCCGCTGAGCGTCGTCGGGTGACATCGAGAGCACGGGCTGGTGCAGTTGCACGATGGGCACGAAGGCAATGTGCACCATGTCGTGCACGGTGGGCGACTCGATGGTCATGTGCTCGTCGGCCAGCAGGCAGATGCCATGATAGTTTTCGGCTGCGGCAAGGATGGTCACCTCCAGTCCGGGCGAGTAGAGATAGATGTCGTTGGGGCGCAGCGTCAGTTCCTGTCCGTTGTAGACGATGGTAAGCCACCCCTCGGTGACGAGCGTGAAGGTATAGGCCGCCATGTATCCTTGCGTCATGTTGGCACGGAAGGTGATGGCCGCATCGGTTTCGCTGCAGTACATCCGTCCGCCCCATCCCTTGTAGGGCTCACATCCGTGCATTTTGATCCAAGCTTCGCGCAAAGTATACATATCGGATGCAAAGATAGGAAAATTATTCTATATTTGTATTGTTTCAGACAAGTTTTGTATCGTTACAGATTTTGAGGATGAACCGTTTTTCCGTATCTTTGTAACCGAAAATAATTCATCTTAAAACTAAAAAGAATATGGACGCAAAAAAATCAATTGAGGCACTGCAGTTCTTCGCAACAGGACTGACTGAGGGTGCACTGGTACACAAACTTCAGGGTCAGATTTTCAAGGCCCAGGGCTTCTCTAAGCTCGGTGAGAAATATGTGAATCACTTCAACGAGGAAATGGAATGGGTAGAGAAATTCGTTGAGCGTATTCTCGACCTCGGCGGAGAAATCAAGTTCGACGGTGCCAAGAGCCGCGCACTGGTAAACGACCCCGTAGAATATATCAAGGCCGACCTCGACATCCAAAAGGCTGGCGTGGACCTGCTCTACAAGTGCTGCGAGGGACTCATCAACGACCCCACCACCTATGAAATTATGGTGGCCTACCTGAAGGACGAGGAGGAAGACCTCTACTGGAGCCAGGGTGCGCTGGAGATGATTGAGAAGATTGGCAAGCAGAACTGGCTGTTCACCCAAGTTTAATCATAAATGATGGAGGAATAAACGATGAAAGAACAAGTATTACAGGCTATGCGCGAGGCTGGTAAGCCCGTCTCGGCAGGCGACGTGACCAAAGCATTGGGTGCCGACCGCAAGGAAGTAGACAAGGCTTTTGCAGCATTGAAGAAAGAGGGTGCCATCGTGTCGCCCGTACGCTGCAAATGGGAACCCAAAGACAAGTAAAACAGGCATCGCTAGATGTCGACGGACATCACGACGCAATAAAAAACTTTTTCTTCAAGGGCGGCAAGATCGGCGTGACTCGTTAGACTGAGATACCAAATCGAGCCGCCCATTATTCACTTAATAAACGTAAACGAAGATGGAAATAAAAGCAATACGCATGTTCGACGGTGGCTTTATGCACCAGGGCTTTGCCTTCGGCGGTGAAGAGGGCAAAGACAAGTTCGACGAACAAATCATCTACCGCAGCAGTCTGCAAAACTTCCTCATCGACACGGACGACGAGGTGATTCTTGTCGACACAGGATTCAAAACAGGCTACAACGGACCTGCCAAGAAACTGGGCGCTCCGCTCTACATGGGCACAAAGTTGGCCGACTACATGGAAGCCTTCGCAGCCACTGGCTACAAACCCGAGCAGGTGACGAAAATTCTGCTGACCCACAAGCACAACGACCACAGCGACTGCATCAAGGAGTTTCCCAATGCAAAAGTATATGTAGCGCCCGAGGATGCCGACGCCATGAAACTGGAAGGCGACAACATTGTGCGCGCTCAGTATGGCGAGCCTTATAAGAACTTCCCCAACGCCCAGCAGGTAGCTCCTGGCATTTGGTTTATCGAGGCCAAGGGCCACACCAAGGGCAACAGCATCATCATTGCCGAAGACGACGGTCTCTACTATATGTTCCACGGCGACGTGACCTACTGCGACGCAGCCCTGAAAGCCAACAAACTGAGCATTATCTTCGAGGATAAAGAGGCTGCCCGCGAGACGCTCGACCGTGTGCGCGAGTTCATCGGCCAGAACCCCACCGTATACCTCTCTACTCACTGTCCTGAAGGATATGAGAACCTGGAGATGAAACGGGTGATGAAACTGTAGTTTCCTGCCAGGAGAGGAACTCTCTTCAGAATGAATGAAGCGAATTTTCCGAGTTTGACGATTATCAATTCGGAAAATTCGCTTTATTTTGTTGTTAGCGTTGCTTGAACCTATTTATTTTAAAATCACCTCGAGTCCTTTCTGGTAGATGTGGTTTTGCTCGTTGGCTATGTGGAAGTACTCGCTCATATCCCACAGGTCGCGGGCCACAAGCGACTTCAGCTGGTTTTTCAGATAGGGCAGGGTGCGCTGCATCTCGGCATCGTCTTTCGGCTTTACCTTTTGCTTTTCGGCCTCGCTGACTATCTCGTCGATGAGCGACTGCGGCACGCTGAACTGCTGGCTGAACTGCTCGAACGACGGATAACGGCTGCGCAGCTGCTTGCGGTTGTTGTCGATGTAGCGCAGGCTGGCATTCAGCACAATGCTCTTGGCCGACAGCTGGCGGTGATAGCGCGTATACTGCAGGGTGTCGAGCGGAACGAAGAAGTCGGGCATAATGCCGCCACCGCCATAGACAACACGTTGCTTGCGCAGGGTGAAACACTTCAGCGAGTCGGAGAAATGAATGCTGTCGGGATTGGTCAGCTCGCCATGCTTCAGCCGGTTGTCCAGATCCATCTCATAGTCGCGCAGGTCGCCTTTCTTATAAGGTTTCTGAATGCAACGGCCACTGGGCGTATAATAATGGGCCACCGTCAGACGAATCATCGAGCCGTCGGGCAGGTCGATAGGACGCTGCACAAGGCCTTTGCCATACGACCGGCGACCCACCACCGTGCCACGGTCCTGGTCTTGAATGGCACCCGTCACAATCTCGGCTGCCGAGGCGGTGAACTCGTTGATGAGCACCACCACCTTGCCATCAATCAACTTTCCGCGACCGTTGGCACGAAACTCTGAGCGCTGTCCTTGTTTGCGGCCCTGCGTATAGACAATGAGGTCGTTCTTCTGCAAGAACTCATCGGCAATCTGTACGGCCGCCTGCAGGTAGCCACCGCCATTGTCCTGCAGGTCGAGCAGCAGGTCGCGCATTCCTTGCTTTTGCAATGTGGCCACACCCTCCATAAACTCGTCGTAGGTAGTGGCTCCAAAATTGGTGATGCGGATATAGCCAATGCCAGGACGCACCATGTAGACGGCATCGACTGACTTTACGGGAATCTTGTCGCGGGTGACGATAAAGGTGAGCTGATCGTGAATGCCACGGCGCACAATGCCCAGCTTCACCTTGGTGCCTTTCTTGCCGCGCAGCCGCTTCATAATCTCTTCTTTCGACATTTTCACGCCCGCAATGGCAGTGTCGTTGACGGCCACGATGCGGTCGCCGGGCATGATGCCCACCTTCTCAGAGGGACCGTTCACCACGGGCTGGATGACTATCAGCGTGTCCTCAATCATATTAAACTGCACGCCAATGCCGTCGAAATTGCCTTGCAGCGGCTCATTCATCGCCTTTACCTCCTTCGGAGTGGCGTAGGTGGAGTGGGGGTCCAGTTCTTTGAGCATGCCGCGGATGGCATCCTCCACGAGTTTCGACTCGTCGACGGTGTCTACATAGAGGTTGTTAATGGCCATTTCGGCAATCTGCAGTTTGCGTATGGGGCTGTTGTTGCCCAGATTAAAGCGAAGTTGGGCAAGACCCACCCCACCCCTCCCTATGAGGGAGGGAGTGATTAGCACCAGTAGCAATACGATAATTCGTCTTACAAGATGTTTTGATAATTTCATTTGAAATATAATTCTATTGTTTTTATTACGTTCTCAATATCATTCATCACTTCTTCGTAGCTAAAACGCAGGATATGGTAGCCCTGTTGCTCCAGCCAATCTGCACGCTGGCTGTCATACTCTTGCTGTCGCGGCTCTGAATGATAACCTCCATCTACCTCTATGATCAGTCCGTCGTCTCTGCTTAAAAAATCTACGATATAGTCACCTATAATGTGCTGTCGCAAAAACGGATGACCCTCCATTCTTTTTTTGCGAAGAGCTTCCCATAAGAGATGCTCAGCCATTGTCATGTTTTTGCGATTCTTTCTGGCATTTTCCTTTAGCAGCGGATAGATGTCGGGATGGGCTGTCTTATACTCCATGATCAGTGTCTTATTACCAACAGGCTTGAAGCAAAAGAGCTATTTACCCCCTCCCTTATAGGGAGGGCTGGGGTGGGTCCTCCTCCTCAGGACGGTCCTCTTCTACTACTAAGTTCTCGATAATGAAGTTCTGGCGCTCCATGGTGTTCTTGCCCATGTAGTACTCCAACAGCTTCTGCACCTGGTCGGTTTTGTGCAGGGTGACCTGCTCCAGGCGGATGTCGGGGCCAATGAATCCCGAGAACTCCTCCGGACTGATTTCGCCAAGACCCTTGAAACGCGTAATCTCGGGGTCGGGACCCAGCTCGTGGATGGCGTTCAGCCGCTCCTCGTCGCTATAGCAATAGCGGGTGATGAAGTCGCTTTTCTTCTCGCCTCGCTCGGCCTTGCGCGTGTCTTCCTCGGCAATCACCTTTTTGTTTTTGATTTTGGTGCGGCGGTTGCGCACGCGGAAGAGGGGTGTCTGCAGCACATAGACGTGGCCTTTCTTGATAAGCTCGGGGAAGAACTGCAGGAAGAAGGTGATGATGAGCAGGCGGATGTGCATGCCGTCGACATCGGCATCGGTGGCCACAATCACCTTATTATAGCGCAGCGTGTCGAGTCCGTCCTCAATATCGAGGGCTGCCTGCAGCAGGTTGAACTCCTCGTTCTCGTAGACAATCTTCTTGGTCAGGCCGAACGAGTTGAGGGGTTTTCCGCGCAGCGAGAACACCGCCTGGGTGTTCACGTCGCGGCTTTTGGTGATGCTTCCGCTGGCCGAGTCGCCCTCGGTGATGAAGATGCACGACTCTTCCTTGCGGTTGTTCTTCGTGTCGCTGTAGTGAATGCGGCAGTCGCGCAGCTTTCGGTTGTGCAGATTGGCCTTCTTTGCCCGCTCACGAGCCAGTTTGGTGACGCCTGCCATGGCCTTGCGCTCGCGCTCGCTCTCCTTCACCTTGTTCTCGATGACCTCGGTCACATCGGTATAGATGTGCAGATAGTTGTCTACCTCGCGCTTGATGAAGTCGCCCACATATTTGTTGATCGACTCTCCCTCGGGAGCCATCTGCGTAGAGCCCAGCTTGATTTTGGTCTGGCTCTCAAACACCGGTTCCTCCACATTGATGGCAATGGCAGCCACCAGTCCGTTGCGGATGTCGGCATATTCGTATTTTCCGAAATACTCTTTGATGGTGCGTGCAATGTGCTCTTTGAACGCACTCTGGTGCGTACCGCCCTGGGTGGTGTGCTGTCCGTTGACAAACGAGTGGTATTCCTCGCCGTATTGGTTGGTGTGGGTGAACGCAATCTCGATGTCCTCGCCCTTCATGTGCACGATGGGGTAGAGGCCGTCGACCGTCATATTGTCGGTGAGCAGGTCCTGCAGACCGTTGCGGCTGACGATGCGCTTGCCATTGTACATGATGGTGAGTCCCTGGTTCAGGTAGGTATAGTTGCGGAGCATCGTCTCGATGATGTCGTCGTGGAAACGATAGTCCTTGAAGAGCGTCTTGTCGTTATCAGGCTCAAAGAAAATGAAGGTGCCCGTCTCGTCGGCTGTCTTCTCGGTATGATCGGTCTGCAGAATGCCTCGTTCGAAGGTCAGCGAGCGCACCTTTCCCTCGCGGTAGCTGCGCACCTCGAAGCGACGGCTCAGCGCATTCACAGCCTTTACGCCCACTCCGTTCAGTCCCACCGACTTTTTGAAAGCCTTTGAGTCGTACTTTCCGCCCGTATTCAGCATGCTGACGGCCTCAACGAGTTTGCCTTGCGGAATGCCACGGCCATAGTCGCGCACCGACACCCGCATATTGTCGTCGATATCCACCTCTATGCGCTTACCGGCGTTCATCTTAAACTCGTCTATTGAGTTGTCGATCACCTCTTTCAGCAGCACGTAGATGCCGTCTTCGGGCAGCGATCCGTCGCCCAGTCGGCCAATATACATG
This sequence comes from Prevotella sp. UBA2739, assembly GCA_002353525.1. Lineage (GTDB taxonomy): Bacteria > Bacteroidota > Bacteroidia > Bacteroidales > Bacteroidaceae > Prevotella. Next base: position 72,028 of record DEJV01000067.1, on the reverse strand, counting down.
CCAGGGCGTGTGCGGATGTGCTCCATGTCACTGAGGTGACGTATGTTGTCGTCGGTATATTCAACGGTGTTGGGTGTTGACGGTTGGGTGTTGATGGTTTGTTCTTTATCTGCCATTATGTAGATTTTTTATTATATTGTCTAAGTGTATATCACTATTCATCACTATCCATCAACACCCATCATTCACCACCTATTATTTTCTTGTAGCATCTGCGGCGCTTGTGCTGGTGGGTCTCGAAGTAGCTCCACTGGCCCTGCACATTCTCGTTCGACTCCATTTCCACCTGACTCTCGCCCCACTCAATGCCATATTTGTTGTACCAGGGAATGAGGTCGTAGAACATCAGGGCGTTGGCGCCTTTCTTGCGATATTCGGGCAGCACGCCAATCATCATCAGGTCTACAATATTCGTCTTGTGCATCTTCAGCGAGCGCAGCACATGCCACCAGCCAAAGGGCAGCAGCCTTCCGCGACGGCACTTCTGCAGGGCACGCGATAGCGACGGGATGGTGATGCCCACGCCTATCATCTTGTGCTCAGGTGTGCTCCAGTCCTCGATGATGGGGATGAGGTTCAGGTCGGCCATGGGCAGATACATCTTCACATACTGGTCTACCTGCCGGTCGGTGAGCTCGCTGAACCCGTAGAGATCCTTGAACGTGTCGTTGATGAGGTGGAACACCTCGTGGCCTTTTCCGCTGTTGATTTCCTTGCGCGTCATCTTCCTTACGTGCAGATGATAGCGCTTCTGTATCATCTCGGCTATCTTGGTCATCTTCTCGGGAATCTCGGGCGGCACGATAATCTTGAACTCCACGTAGTCGTTGTCCTTCACAAATCCACCCAACTGCTCCATATGCTGCGGATAGTAGGGGTAGTTGTAGATGGTGGCCATGGTGCCCAGTTGGTCGAAACCGTCGGTGAGCATGCCCTCGGGGTCGAAGTCGGTAAATCCCAACGGACCTATCATCTCCGTCATTCCCTTCTGCTTTCCATAGGCCTCTACCGCCTCAAAGAGGGCGCGGCTCACCTCTATATCGTCGATGAAGTCGAGCCATCCGAAGCGCACGCTCTGGCGTTCCCACCGTTTGTTGGCTTTATGATTGATGATGGCAGCCACGCGTCCGGCCACTTTTCCGTCTTTATAGGCCAGATAATACTCTGCCTCGCAAAACTCGAATGCGGCGTTTTTATCCTGGCTCAGCGTGTTCATATCGTCGCTGAACAAGTTGGGCACGTCGTATGCGTTGCCCTCATACAAATCGTAATGAAACTCGATGAAGGTCTTCAAGTCGCGCTTGCTCTCTACCTTCTTAATGGTTACTGCTGACATAATGTAGATGATTAAATCATGCAAAAATACAAAAAACCGCTGAAAAAACAAAAAATTGAGTGCATTTTCAACGAATTTTAAGTTACGCGCATGGCAAAAAGATTTCTAAACTTTCCTGCACACCATAAGCACATGGTTGCGGTCGCCCACCGTCGTGGCAAAGAGATAGTGGTCGCCCCCATCCTTCAGTCGCAGCCGCTTGCGTAGCTCGGCCACCGAGAGAGGGAAATTTCTGACGGCAATATTGGCTTTTTCTATTCCGCTGAGCGCAGTTTTCAGCTCGCGCTTGTTCATGCTGGTGACGCGCTCTATCTGAAACCTTCGCCCTGGAAAATCGGCCACATCCTGTGTAGCCACAAACAAGTGGCTGTTGTTTCCCACCTGGCGAACGCCAAACCGCTCTGCCACAGCATCAAAGCATCCTGCCTTCATGATGCTGGCATTGGGCTCAAAGAGGTAATAATTGAGAGGTGAGAGGTGAGAGGTGAGAGGTGAGAGTACGAGTTGAGAACTGAGAGTTGCGAACTGAGAGGTATGATTACCTTTCGAGCTTGAACCGCTGCCTTGAGAGTAATCATACCTATCAGTTCTCAGCTCTCCGTTATCACCTTGGAAAAGCCTATCAGTTCTCAGCTCTAAACTATCACCTATAAAAACCGGGGCGGCCTTGCAAAGCAGAGATACAGCGGTCTGGCTGATATCCAGCACAAACTGTTGCTCGTCGTTCACGCAATAGAGAGATTTCTTTGGCGAATCTTGTCGTGAAAGAACCAGTAGCAGTTCTTTACACTCGTTGTTCGACGAGATGATGTGCACCTCTGTGATGTGCTTCTTGTGACCACCCCTTTTATCGTTTTCCAGCTCGGCCACGGCCTGATGCCAGTCGAGCATGGGCGAGAGTTTTATCATGCAATAATGGCTTTTTTCAGCCATTTCATCGGCTATTTCCAGTATATTAGGCGTACAGTCGGCTATTCCGAAAGTGCGCTGACCATGACTGTCGCGACGCGCCGGGTCGATATACAGCAGGTCTACAGGCTCCATCTGTCGCAGATAGCTGACGCCATCGCCCTGCACCACCTCGGCTTGTGTGAGTCCCAGCAGTTGGAAATTATGCCGGGCAGCCTCGCACAGATGCGGTTGCTGCTCCACATAGACCGCCTTTCTGAATGTCGGGGCCAAGAACGAGAAGTCTACCCCGAAGCCTCCGGTCAGGTCGGCCATACACGCCCGTTGATCGTCGCCCAGCAGACGCGCTGCCACCGCTGCCTTATAGCGTGCGGTTTTCTCGCTGCTGCATTGCTCCATGGAGATATGTGGCGGATACGTCAACCCCTCTATCACGGCCCATGATGGCAATTTCTGTCGTGCTTGTTGGCGTCCGGCAATTTGGTTCAGCGCATAAGGCAGGTCTACGGCCTTTGCTCGTGAGCCTTGCAACGCCAGTTGGCGCACATCATCGTTGGCATGTTGGCGAATAAAGTCGAGCGTCTCTTCATTCATGCGGCAAAGTTACAAATAATTTTTCATTCTAAAGCATGTAAAGCACTGAAATATCGCTTTTTGCAATAATTTCTTACAAATTGCAAGATTACGGAATTATGTGCTGTCAAAAAAAGCAAAAAAATTTGCTCGTTCGCCTACTAAATCGTATCTTTGCAGCATGAGAACAGCAATATTTGTAGGAAGTTTCGATCCGTTCACCGTGGGACACGACTCCGTGGTGCGCCGTGCACTGCCGCTCTTCGACCGGCTGGTCATCGGCGTGGTGGGCGACAATGTGCACAAACCTTACATGCGGCCGGCTGAAGAGCGCATGCAGGCCATTGCCGACTTGTATGCCGACGAGCCTGCCATCGAGGTGAAACCCTACTACGGACTGGCCGTGACCTTTGCCAAGGAGCAGGGCGCACAGTTCATCATCAAGGGCATCCGCTCGGTGAAGGACTTTGAGTATGAGCGCGAGCAGGCCGAGGTGAACCGCCAAATCAGCGGCGGCATCGAGACCATCTTTCTCCTGGCCGAGCCGCAACTGGCCAGCATCAGTAGCACCGTGGTGCGCGAGCTGCAGCACTTTGGTGTCGACACGTCGCCGTTTCTTCCCAAAAAACGCTGACGTTCAGCACCTTTCATTGAATAAAAACGCACCTTTCATGGAGTAAAAAATCACTGTCATAACCACATTCTTACATGATTACCTATAACGCAGAAGGCGTGAGCATGCCGAAAATCAGAAAGCGCGACACCACCCGTTGGATCAAGGCCGTGGCTGCCACCTACGGTCGCAAGGTGGGCGAAATTGGATATATGTTCGTCGACGACGAAAAGATTCTGGAGGTGAACCGCGAATACCTGGGTCACGACTATTACACCGACATCATCACCTTCGACTACGATGAGGACGATGTCATCAGCGGCGACCTGGTCATCTCGCTCGATACGGTGCGCTCGAATGCCGAACTATTCAAGAAAAGTTACGAGGAGGAACTCTACCGCGTCATTATCCATGGCGTGCTCCACCTCTGCGGCATCAACGACAAAGGACCGGGCGAACGCGAAATAATGGAGGCTGCCGAGAACAAGGCACTGGCCATGAGAGAAGCCTGATGACTTTTTCCTACCACTACCACGAATTTTTCGAATTATACGAATTATTTTTCAATAAAACGAAGGTCGCAAGCGACCAACGAACTTATCTAATTGATAATTGATAATTGACAATTTACTAAAAATTCGATTCATTCGTTGCATCTTTGATGCATTCGCAAAAGCATGAAAAATTCGATCAATTCGATAAATTCGTGGTCGTAATTATAATCGCAATCGTAAAAAACAAAAGGGCAAACAGCAAGCGGGTGGCCTTGCTGTTTGCCCTTTATATGTTACCTTATTATTATTTTATTTCGCGTTGATCTCTTTCAGCAGACGGTCGGCATGTCCCCAACGGTCCATCATGAAGAGCACGTAGCGGATGTCAACACCGATGCAACGGGCCAGATGTGAGTCGAAGTTGATGTCGCTCGAGAGACTGTCCCAGTTACCGTCGAAGGCCAGTCCGATGAGCCGGCCCTGTCCGTCGAACATAGGTGAGCCACTGTTTCCGCCGGTGATATCGTTGTTGGTGAGGAAGCAGAGCTGCATCTCGCCTGTGGTCTTGTCGGTATAGGGGTCGAAGTTCTTGGCCGAGAGCAGTTCTTTCATGATAGGCTCGGCGGCATATTCGAAGTTCTGGTCGGCCATATCCATCTTCTTCACGATGCTCGGAGCAGCGGTATAATAGCCCGAGGGCTGACCGTTGAGCATGAAGCCGCCCACCTGTCCGTAGCTCAGACGCATGGTGAAGTTGGCATCAGAGTAGTGAGGCAGGTCTTCCTCCATGCGCAGCTTGGCGGCACAGAGATAGCGTTCCTGCTCGCTGATCTGCTCGTTCAGCTTGCCCATGGCGGCCTGCTGGTCGGCCAGGAACTCAATGAGGTCGAGTCCGTAGCTCACGCCACAGTCCTTCATGAAGCTCTTCTTGTTGCAGTAGATGCGCTTTCCCTGCTTCATCAGCACCGATTTCTTCAGCAGATAGTCGACGTAGCGCTCGTAGTTGCCGCCGAACTTGGTCTTGATGGTGCGGTAGAAAGCCGGCAGATACTGCTGACCCACATGCTGCTCATAGTTTTTCAGCAGGGCGATGAGCACCTCGCGGTCGAGGGCATAGTCCCACTCGCTGCTGTTGTCGTCGAAGAGGAAATACTGCTTGTTGGGCTTCTCCTTCGGACCGAGCAGCGGCATGGCGTTGTGCACACGCATGGCACGGGTGGTGAACTCGTTGGTACGACGGAACGTCTCGCTCCAATACATGAAGGCACGCACCCGCTCGAAACGCTGGTCGTAGAGCTCCTGCAGCTTGTCGAAGTCGAGTTTCCCCTTGAGGAATCCCGTCTCGTTCTGCCATTTGCGCAGCGTCTGCTCGAAGTCGCGCTTCTGCTGGATGATACCGATGGAATCGATACATTTGTTCATGCCGATAGAGTTTTTCCAGTAGTTGCTGCTCTGGGCATATTTCGAGTCGTACTTGATGCGCACAGCCTCATCGGCACGCATGTGGCGGAGCATGATTTCCTGTTTCACGCCACGCACCTGGGCACGCGGCTCGTTCTGGGCGTCACGCATCTCACGGATGCCATAGCTCGACAGATAGCGGTTGGTGGTGCCAGGATAGCCGATGGTCATCGAGAAGTCGCCGTCTTTATATCCCTGCATCGACACAGGAGCCCAGTGCTTGGGGCGGTAAGGCACATTGTCCTTGCTGTAGGCAGCAGGACCGTTGGTCTTCGGGTCGGCATAGATGCGGAACACCGAGAAGTCGCAGGTCTGACGGGGCCACATCCAGTTGTCGGTCTCACCGCCGAACTTACCCATCGACTTGGGGATGGTGAATACCAGTCGCAGGTCGGTGAAGTCGCGGTAGGTGGTGGCATAGAACTTATTCCGCTCGTAGAAAGGCTTGATTTCGAGGCGCAGGGTCGGGTCTTCGGCCTTCACCCTTTTCGACATGGCATTCTCCAGCGAGTCGAGCAACTGGGCACGCTGGTCGCGCGACTTGTTCTCATAACCCAGCTTCATCACCTGGTCGGTAATGTCGTTCTGGTCGATCATGAAGCTCACGAACATGTTTTTGTTCGGCAGCTCCTCTTCGTAGGTCTTGGCATAGAAGCCGTTCAGCATGTAGTCGTGCTCCACGGTGGAGTGGCTACGGATGGCCTCAAAGCCGCAATGGTGGTTGGTGAATACCAGTCCGTCGGGCGATACCACCACACCCGAGCAGTAACCCGAGAAGTTGACAACGGCGTTCTTGATGGCATGGTCGCCATAGTAGAGGTCGTTGTAAGTCATTTGAAAACCTTCCTGCTGCATGCGCTCATAGATAGCTGGCGGCAGATTGTAGAGTGTCCACATGCCTTCGTCGGCACTCGTGGGCAAGAAAGAAAAAAGGTACAACAGGATGAGTGCGATACCTTTGGTCGCTGTTTTTCTCATAGATAACTATTATTTAAATGTTATGGTCATTTGAAATACTTCCCGATGACGGGCAGGCTCTTCAACGGCAGGTCGTGGTAGATGATATGTGCGACGAACATCAACAGCACACCCGTGTTGACAACCAGTGAGGCCCAGAGGGGCAGCAGCTGGTTGGAATAGTGGATGATGACGAAGAACAGGGCTGCAATGACGACATAGACGAAGATGTCTTTCAGCGGATAATTGATGGGATAGTACTTTTGTCCGATGAAATACGACAGGAGCATCGACACACCGTAAGCGGCAAAACCAGCCCAGGCACACGCCATATAGCTGAAACGGGGAATCAGCAGAACGTCGATAGTGATGAGCACCACGGCGCCAATGCCCGAGAAATAGGCTCCCCAGATGGTGCGGTCGGTCAGTTTATACCAGAACGAGAGGTTGAAGAAGACACCGAACATAATCTCTGCGGCCATGACGATGGGCACCACGCGCAGTCCTTCCCAGTAGCTCTTGCCGATGATGAAACGCAGGATGTCCATATACCCCATCACGGCAAGGAATGCCAGCAGCGTGAAAATGACGTAGAACTTCATGGCCTGGGCGTAGGTCTCGCGGTTGTCTTTATCTTTCGACTTGCCAAAGACAAACGGCTCGTAGGCAAAGCGGAAAGCCTGGGTGAGCATCACCATGATCATGGCTATCTTGATGCAGGCGCCATAGATGCCCAGCTGGGCGCGGGCCTCCTCGGCCGAACCGTCGTAGAAATAGGGGAACAATATCTGCGAGGCGGCCTGGTTCAGTTGTCCGGCCACACCCATCACGAGCAGCGGCCACGTATAGCTGAGCATGCGGCGGCAGGCAGCGGCGTCGAATCCGAAACGGAAACCGCGCAACTCCTTCCAGAGCAACAGCAGCGACAACACCGTACACACCAGGTTGATGTAGAACACGAAGGCCACATCGAGCGTGAACTGGTCGTCGTAGATGCCGAAGGGATTGAGCTTCAGCGCCGGCAACACTATCAGGTAGAGCAGGTTTAGCGTGATGTTCAACAGGATGTTGATAATCTTCAGCGTGGCAAACTTCACCGGCTTGTGCTGATAGCGCAGGTAGGCAAAGGGAATGGCCATGAACGCATCGATGGCCACGGTGACATACATCACGGCCACATACTCCGGATGGTCGGCATAGCCGATGGCCGAGGCGATGGGGTGAATCAGACTGAGTACCAGCACAATGGAGAGCAGCGAGGTGGTGGCCAGCATGCGCAGGGTGGTGCTGTAGATGCGCTCGGGGTTCTCACCTTCGCGGTTCATGAACCGGAAGAAGGTGGTCTCCATGCCGAAGGTGAGCAGAATGATGAGTATCGACACATAGGCATAGACATTGGTGATGACACCATACTCTCCGCCCGAGGCAGCAAAACGCGCTGTCTGGATGGGCACCAACAGAAAGTTAATGAACCGGGCTACGATGCTGGAGAGGCCATAAATGGCTGTATCTTTGACTAGTGACTTGAGATTTGCCATAGTTTTCTTTTTATTCTTTTAAGGTCGGAGTTTTCTGAGTTTTCTGAGTATTCCGATTACTCCGATTATTCCGATTATTCTGATTATTCCGATTATTCCGATTACTCCGATTACTCCGATTACTCCGAATTATCCAAAAAACATATATCCTATTCCGATGGCGGCTATGATGCCGGCTAGGTCTGCCAACAGTCCGCAGGTCACGGCATGGCGGGTGTAGCGCACGCCGACGCTGCCGAAATAAACGGCCAAGATATAGAACGTGGTGTCGGTGGATCCCTGGAAGATGCAACTCAACCGGCCCACAAACGAGTCGGCACCAAAGGTGGTCATGGCGTCGACCATCATGCCGCGCGCACCGCTGCCCGAGAGGGGTTTCATCAGGGCCGTAGGCATGGCGTCTACCCAGGCGGCATCGGCTCCGGTCAGTGCTATCAGCCATTTCAGTCCGTCGATGAGCATGTCCATGGCTCCGCTGGCACGGAACACGCCGATGCCCACCAGAATGGCTATCAGATAAGGAATGATGCGCACGGCGGTCTCGAAACCGTCTTTGGCACCCTCGATGAACGCGTCATACACATTCACACGCTTGCGCATGCCGGCCACGATAAATCCTATGATGACCGTCAGCAACAGTGTGCTGGCGATGGTGGTGCTCACCGTGTTCATGGTGGTGGGGTCCAGCTGATTGAATCCCCAGATGATGCCTGCCACCAAGGCGCAGGCTCCGCCCAGCGTCAGCAGCATGGTACGGTTCAGCAGGTTGATGCGCTGATAGAGACTGGTGACGATGACTCCGGCCAGCGTAGAGAAGAACGTGGCCAGCAAGATGGGCATGAAGATATCGGTGGGGTTGGCGGCTCCCATCTGTGCCCGATAGGTCAGGATGCCCACGGGGATGATGGTCAGTCCGCTGGTGTTGAGCACCAGGAACATGATCATGGGGTTGGTGGCGGTGTCTTTCTTCGTGTTCAGTTCCTGCAGCTGCTCCATGGCCTTCAGTCCCAGCGGTGTGGCGGCATTGTCCAGGCCCAGCATGTTGGCGGCAATGTTCATGAAGATGCTGCCCGTGGCGGGATGACCTTTGGGAATGTCAGGAAACAACTTGGTGAAGACAGGGCTCAACAGGCGGGCCAGCATGTTCACCACTCCGCCTTTCTCGCCAATCTTCATGATGCCGAGCCAGAGTGCGAGCACACCGGTCAGTCCGATAGAGATTTCGAAAGCTGTTTTCGACGACGAGAAAGTGCTGTCCATCATGGCAGGAAACACCGATGTGTCCCCCATGAAAATGAGTTTCGCTAACGCAATAATAAATGCGATAAGGAAAAATGCAATCCAAATATAATTCAGTACCATAATTGGATGCAAAAATAAAACAATTTTTCCTTATCGCAAAAACTTTTAGTTGTAAATGCCGAACGACAGTCCGATTTGGCTTCTATTCAGGCTGTTGTTGGTCTTCAGCATGTCGCCGTAGGCGCTCACAAACCACTGCGAGCGCACGCCCTTGATGCTGAGCGGGAACTGCCACGTCAGCTTCAGGTGTGCCCGCCAGTAGTCGGCCTCGTAATAGGCCATGTCGGGAATGAGCACACTCTTCGCATAGTCGCCCTCGCTGTCGGCCAACTGCAGGTCGGCTTTGTTCGAGAAGTGATAGCCGGCCTTGGCCTCTACCCACAGACGGTCGCCCCAGAGTGCCGAACCGCCTTCCAACTGGAGGTTGGTGCCGCCGTACTCGAGTTTCGACTCGGGCAGCAGGTGTTTGTTCTTGGCGGTGCTGATGTCGGCCAAAAGTCCCACGTAGTGGTTGATTTTGGCGGCTCCGTCGGTCATATTGGCGCGGTAGTGCAGACGGCCGTCGAAGAGATTCACCTGATAGCGCTTCTTAAACTCTATCTGCGTCTCATAGCGATAGCTGTTGTAGCCCGTGTTGGGGTCGCTCTCGATGATGAGCTGCTGGCGGTATTCGTCGGCATAGGCCTGCTCGTAACTGGCTTTCACGTCCAGCTGGTGAATCACGTTGCCGGTGTGCAGACGGTTCTGGGTCTGGAAGTCGAAGCCGTAGGTCACATATTTGCCCGGCTCATATTTATAGCTTCCCCACGCGTCCTCGTTGCCATGGCGCATGCCAAAGGTGTTGAGCGTGCTGAAGGCCGTGCCCTTATAGCCGTACGACAGTTCTCCGCCAAAGCTGTGGTCCACCCACTCGCGCTGGAATCCGGCAAATCCGCGGGTCGTTCCCACGGCGCTCTCCATGCCCGTCATGATGTAGTATTTCAGCGTGGCGTCGGTCTGCACGGTGTTGATGTTGGGTATTTTCTCCTTGCGACGGTGGTAGTAGGCGGCCACACCCACGGTGCTGGGACCGAACGTGTAGGTCACCGACGGCGTAATCTGATAGTCGAGCAGCTGCGAGCGTGAGCGCGGGTCGCGCAGACGGCTCAGGTCGGCCACCAGATAGTCGAGACGTGCACCCACGCGAAAACCGTTCAGGCTGGTGGTTCCCACGGCGGCGGTGAGGTCGAAGTCCTGGTTGTCGTACTTGCCCATCACGCTGCTGCCGCCATAGAAGGGGTTGCTGTTGTAGGGGCGCATCACGTCGGCCCAGGCGCGCTCTTTGGTGCGTCCCATGTTGAATCGGAACTTGCCGTAGCCATAGAGATACTTGCCGATGGTCTGATAGCGCTCGGTGAAGAACTCCAGCTGGTTGCGCTGTCCGCCCTCCTGTACACGGTGGAAGTCGCCCTCGCGGTGCGAGAGGTCGAACATGGCGATGCCGCGGTTGCGTGCCGAGTCGACGGTCAGTGCGGCCGCATTGCCGGTGTTGCGCCACAGCTGAGTGGCATCGTCATATTTATATTCGCCCATTCCGGCCAGACTGTTCTGTGCCGTGGCTGCTGCCGGACAGCCTAAGATGAGCATGAGGCCTAGAAATGTCTTATTCATCATATTCGCGAATGGCTATGGTTGTTGATACTTTGAAGTCGGCAGTACTGTTGTTGGTGTCCTGCAGAATCTTATGTCCGTCTTTGCCGCGGCGCGACGAGGTCTTTCTATACATAATCTCGCCGGTATATCCGCTGGCTGCCTCGATGTGGGTGAAGCCGGCATCCAGGTCGTCGTAGAACCGCTTGGTGGCCAGGTCGATGCCCTTGCTCGAGTTTTTCAGTATCTCTACGGCATCGATGATATACTTCTTAGGCATCACCTTCCACTGGTTTCCCTTAGTCTTGCCGTAGTCGTAGGTCAGATCCCAATCGTCGATACTCTCGTCGGTGCGGAAAATCACTACACCGCACGGTCCGCCTTGCATCAGGTTCATATAGGGAAGTCCCGAACTGAACGTATAGATAAGGTCCATGTCGCGCACGTCGGGATTGTTGATGTAGGCATTCTTGGGTCGTGTGTCGTTCACGTCGAAGTCGGCAGTGAGCAAATTGTGCGATGCAGCGGCATTGGCAGTGTGGTCGATGGCGCAGTTGGCCAGCACCACCGTACCGCCTGGAGCCACTTTGCAGTCGGCATCGAGCGGAATACGGAAGACTTGTTTCAGCAATACTACGTCGCTATTGAACGACTCAGCCAGCTGTTCCATCGTATATGATGGTTTGCTGTTGCTCTCTACCAGTCCGATGTAGAGTCCTGCCACGTCTATCTCCTTGTCGCTCTGGTTGTAAAGCTCAATATACTGGTCGGCCACATAGTTCTTGTTGTTGTTGTCCTTACAACCCGACGAGGCAATCTTGCCGATGACCAGCGAGCGATTAATCGACAGCTGGGTGGCAAGCCGCAGGGGAGTGGTCGACTGGTTTTCGGTGAGCAGCTGCTGACTGATATTTCCCGACACCACGGCACCTTCGTTGACGATGGGGTCGCCGGTGAGCTGGGTGTATTCCTCGGAGGTAATATCCCACGAGGTAGATACGCTATACACATCGGGAATGATGCCCTGGAACGAGGCCACGCCCTGCGCGTTGGTAGTGGCGCTGAGTGTTTTTTGTCCGTTCAGCTGCGTCAGCGTCACGGTGTGTCCTTCCATGTCGACACCCTGGGTGAACTCCTCGGGCATCACCAACTGAATATCTACCGACACCTCGCGCGTCACATCGTCGTAGTCAATGCACGACGAAAGCGACAAGAGGCCTGTTCCAACGAGGCAAGACAACAGGCCCGCCCATGTCTTCCCCGCGATATTTTTGTTTTTTATATTTCTCATCATAATTATCAATGATCAATTGTCAATTATAAATTAAATGAAAGTTCCACGCCGTAGCTGAACGAGTTGGTGTTGCGTTGTACCAGCGAGTTGCTGATGTTGGTCTTCATGTAGGGCTCATAGAACATCAGGTTGTTCACGTAGAGCGACAGCTGACCAATCTTGCCCAACTCTTTGCTGAGACGGCCCTGCAGGTTCCATGTCACGGGCTGCTTCACGGGCTTACTGTCAGAGTAGCGCAGCAACAGTCTGTCGATGTCCACACCTTCTATCTCGCTCTGGTTGGTCACCTCATGGTATTGCAGGTTGGTGTCTATCCATCCGATGGGGCGTTTCTCAGCCATAAACGTGTGGCGATAGTCCTGCCAGATGACCTGTGCGGTGAACGAGGCCACCATCTTCAGTTCGGGAATGTGGGTCACCGTGCGCAGCGTGTTCACAAAACGACGGTATTTGTCGTAGTCTTGTCCCGACGGATAGACCACCTTGCAGGGTGTCAGTCCGTAGGCCGAATAGCTGGTGGGCAGCAGCGAGGCCGGTATTGACTGGGCGTTCATTCCCGTCGACCATGTCTTGGTCTCGTTCAGGGCTCCGCTCAGCTGTATCTGGGTGCGCAGGGCACGAATCTCTCCGAAGTCTATGTCGAACTCGATGCCTCGGTTGTTGGTCGAGTTGGTGTTGCCCACGCGGCCGGTGGTCATGAAGATGATGTCCTGACGGGTGGGAGCGTCGAAGTTGATGCGGGTGGGTTGTCCGGCAGTGATGATGAGCGCCTCGGGCCCATAGAAGTTAGAGGTGTAGGTGGTGTACTCCGTCACGGCTCCAAAGCCCTTTGGTGTCTTGTCCTGATAGGCCAGCACACTCAGCCGGCGGTTGCCGGGCAGCTTCACGTCGACACCTACTTCCACCTTCGTGGTAGTGGCGTTTTTCATGTCTTTCGAGTATTTCACCTCGTACATCTGCGTGTGGTAGTAGAGCAGCTGTGCCACAGGATCGCTTTGGGGCATGTAGCTGGCAGCCACGCGGTCCTCATATTTCTTGTCGGGATAGAGGTAGTTCAGACCCGGTGTCTTCGAGTTCATGCCGATGCCGCCGCGCAGCGTCAGCCATTTGGTCACGTCGAAGCTCATGTTCAGACGGGGCGACAGTGCGTAGGTGGCCACATCGCCAAAGGGCTGCAGCGTGGTGAAGCGCAGTCCGGCGGTGGCTTTCAGCTTGTTCACCTTGTTGATGTTCCATGTCAGGGCGTCCTCGGCATAGGCCGACAGCTGGTTCAGCGAGGGAATATCGCTGAAGGCGCGTGGACGTCCGTCGGCATTCGGACGGTAGGGCAGCTTGTCGTCGGCATTATAGTATCCGCGGCCGTTGTTCCACTCGTAGCGGTAGTCGGCACCCACCTTGAAACTCTGGATGGTCTTGCCCGTGCGGAAGAAGAAACTGTCGTTCACCTTCAGGAAGAGGTTGCCCGGGCGGCTCTCGGTGATGCCTGTGGCCAGATACGACTGCGTCATCCAGGGCACCTCATAGTAGCCGGTCTCCATGGCGGTGATGATGGGTATCATGCCGCCGCTGGCAGTGACGTACGATGAGTTCTTGGTGTCTGTCCGTGTGAAACTCAGTCCGGCGGTATACGAGAGGGTGCGCATCAGCGGCTTGTCCACCTGTATGCGCCCGTTGTGGGTCACGTTGATGTTCAGGTTTTTGTTCTCGTTGTAGGTACCGTCGTCCAGGGCGTCGGGGTCGTTGCCGCTCCAGTCCTTGGCACTCATCACGCGCAGCTTAGTGTTGGTGTGCCATTTCTTGGTCAGGTCGTAGCCATAGCCCACGTTCAGCGTGTAGCGGTCGTACGAGCGGGTTTTCTGTCGGGGGTCGCCCCATGCCTGCGCGTAGTCAGCATTCACGTTCAGGATGCCGGCCTTGCCCAGATTAAATCCCTTGCCCAGCGAGTAGTTCATGGTCGAGGGGTTGATCTTGGCCTTGGCTTGCCAGGGGGTGACACCCACCTTCGAGTGTACCACCACCAGTCCGCTGGTCAGGTCGCCATA
>DEJV01000067.1:17305-57846 GCA_002353525.1 Prevotella sp. UBA2739 | reverse complement strand
GACACTTGTCGCAGGTCGGTACCGACAAACGACGTGGCCGAGAACGAGCCCTGGCTCACATTACCGTTGTTCGACATGGGCATGCCGTCTACGACAATCGAGCTACCGAAGGCACTGGTATTGTTGTTCACCAGTGTGCGCAACTGCAGGTTCGACTGAGAGGTGAGGTCCTGATTGCCCATCAGCTGACCGGGAATCAGCTGCATGATGTCGGCCAGCGAGTTGGCCTGCAGGTGGTCGATAGCCTGACGGCCCACTATCGAGCTGGTCGAAGTACCGCTCTCGTTGCGCTTGGCAGTCACCGTCACCTCTTTCAGTGCCAGCGACGTGGGCGTCATCTGGAACTTCATGTTCATGTTGCGGTCCACCTTCACCTGAGTGGTGATTGGCTCAAAGCCCACATACGAGATGATGAGCGTGTATGTCCCGTTAGGAACATTCTTAAACGTAGCCTTACCGTCCATGTCGGTAACGGTCATCGCACCCGTCGGCTTCAGCTGACAGGTACCCATAATGACAGCCTCCTTGGTGCCTTTCTCCAGCACCTCGATAGAGACTGTGTGTCCGCCTCTTGCCCCAGAACTGTTTTTCTGGGCTGTTGCACCCAGGCACAGGCACCACAACAGCAACGGCAGGACAGCCTTTTTTACTAGGTTGTTTTGCATAGTCAATGATTAGTTACAAACTTTAATGATATTATTTCATACACAGAATACAGGAAAAAATACTCGAACCTTTCTCAGCAGGCCAATACTCAACCTCTTCTCAGCAAGTGAATATCAGAACCTTTTTCTCAGCAGGCCAATACTCAACCTCTTCTCAGCAAGTGAATATCAGAACCTTTTTTTCAGCAGGTGAATATCAGAACCTTTTTCTCAGCAGGTGACGTGTGTCACGTCACCCCCCATCCATCACGCCGCAAAGATACAAACAATTCTTCAATTTTGCAATACTTAACACTTAGTATTTTCCATCTCTTTCATCCCTCTCCAATCTCCCAAAAGCCATTTGCCAACAAATCACCCCTCAATTTCTTAAGAAATCACCTCGCCATTTGCTAACAAATTACCCCTCAATTTCTTAACAAATTACACCCTCATTTCTTAACAAATCACTCATCAATTTCATAACAAATCACTCATCAATTTCATAACAAATCACTCATCAATTTCATAACAAATCACTTATCAATTTCATAACAAATCACCACCTCATTTCTTAACAAATCAAAACAATCCGACCACGAATTTTTCGAATTCTCCGATTTTTTTTTAAAAATTGTGCCATCACCATTCGTTTCATTCGAAAAAAATGACGCAACCCTCTAAAAAATTCGCTCCATTCGAAAAATTCGTGGTCGAAAAAACTCCTTCAGAAAAATTCGTGGTCTACGAGAGCTCCAGCATTCTGTTGATCGGCTTCACGGCCTCGCGGGCAATGTCGGGATCTACCTCCACCGTAGGCCACTCATAGCGCAAGGCATTATAGATTTTAAGAAGCGTGTTCATCTTCATATAGTCGCACTCGTTGCAGTGGCAACCTATCGATCCCTCGCTCACCTCTGGCGGAACGGGATGGAACACCGTCTGCGGACAGTTGCGTTGCATCTCGTGCAGGATGCCGGCCTCCGTGGCCACAATATACTCACCCTCAGGATGCTCGATGGCATACTTCAGCAGCACCGCCGTAGAACCCACCACATCGGCAATGGCCAGCACCGGACCCTTACACTCGGGATGCGCCAGCACCAGGGCATCGGGATATTGCTCCTTCAGCTTCACAATCTCGGGCACCGAGAAACGCTCGTGCACATGACAGCCGCCATTCCACAACAGCATCTCACGGCCGGTAATCGAGTTGATATACGAGCCCAGGTTGTAGTCGGGACCGAAGATGAGCTTCGCATCCTGCGGGAACGTGTCCACAATCTTCTTCGCGTTGCCACTGGTCACCACCACGTCGGTGAGCGCCTTCACGGCTGCTGTAGTGTTCACATAGCTGATGACCTGATAGCCTGGATGCTCGTCTTTAAACTTCCTTAGGTCGTCGGCCTTACACGAGTCGGCCAGCGAACAGCCTGCGTTGAGGTCGGGACAGAGCACCACCTTCTCGGGCGAGAGTATCTTGCACGTCTCGGCCATGAAGTGCACGCCGCACATCACGATCATGTCGGCATCGGTCTCGGCAGCCTTGCGCGCCAGTGCCAGCGAGTCGCCAATGAAGTCGGCCACCTCTTGTATCTCGCCCACCGTATAATAGTGCGCCAGAATCACCGCATGCTTCTCTGCAGCCAACCGACGGATCTCGCTTTTCAAATCCACCGACTCATCGACCGCCTCGTCGATGAAACCCTTCTCTTTCCATTCTTGTTTTATCATAGTTTCTCTTTTTTCTAGGGCAGACACAGCGGCAATGTTATCCGTCTTATCCACCAAACATTATAATCTTTTCTTTCTTTTTCTTTTTTTAAAATAGAATGATAAGGATGATGTGGCGTGGATAAGTGCAAAACTTTCTGCCAAAATACTTGCACAGGAAGTTATCCACCCGTGGTTTTTATTTATGCACAATGGCTGTTGACAGTTACTTGCTGACTATCAGCCATCTTTCCACGTTATCCACATTTTTCCTTTCCGTTGCAAAGATAATAAGTTTATATCTTTTTTCGGTGCAAAATTGTGGAAAAATGTGGGAATGCCTGTGGAAAACAACCTATTTTTCCACATTCCGAGACCCCCGAAAGGTTATCCACAGCTTTTTACACAAGTTATCCACATAGTTATCCACAGGTTTTTTTATATATTTTCGAAGTTTTTTTTCAGGGGTAAGAAGGTGTGGATGTTTCGAGGGTACGAGGGTGCGTGGGTGCGAAGGTACGAGAATAGCCTCGCCTATGGAGATTTTTAATTGTAGTATTAATCAAAAAGAGTATTCTCGTACCTTCGCACCCCCGTACCTTCGTACCCTCGAAAAACACCGTTAATAATTATTAATTTCCGCCGATTTTAACACACATTCCTTAATTTGTGAACTTATTGTGCACAAAGGGCACTTACTTTTGTCGCCGAAAGTACTAGTTACTTCCACCTATTTATTAATATAAAAAAGAAAATGACACTCAAAAACACACATCAGGTAACGCTGAAGCTGAACAACGAACAAGTCAGCAACGCCAAACAACGACTCATCGACGAGTTTACTACCCTGCTCACCGCCGATATACCCGAGCCGCTAACATGGAAGTATTCCATGACCGACCTCATGGAAATCACCCACATCGTGTTCCTCTCCGATATGCTGGTCGAAGACGACGGATCCAACTGTACGTTCCTCTCGCTGGTGAGAAGCGCATGCAAGAGATTCGGCTTGCACATGCCCAGTAACCCGTCGAGCTATGTCAACCGCGCACAAAACCGCAAAAACATCCGCTCACGCTCGTTCTTCGACCATTATTGCTGGCAGTTGTACGAACAGAAAATCGATTATCCGCTCTGTCTATCGCTACATCTATCACCAACACTATGCACCACTCGCTTGCCCGTCACGGATGAATAGGCTATCTTTGCGGCGTTAAAACAAAAAACCATGAAAAACAACACTGAAGAAAAAAAGAATGAGCTGCTCACCGTAGTCAACATGGATGAGCCTCTGGCGGAGCACTTCTCGTTGGGCGAGATGCTCCGCTCTTACACTGCCGACCTGCTCGGCATCAACAATGTTCCTACTGCGGAACAAGTAGACAACCTCAAGGCGCTCTGTCAGCATGTGCTGGAACCGCTGCGACAACAGTTTGGGGTGATTCTCATCTCCAGCGGCTTCCGCAACGTGCGGCTCAACAGGGCCGTGGGCGGTTCGCCACAGTCGCAGCACATGCGGGGCGAGGCGGCCGACATCTTTGTGGCATCGCCCGAACAAGGCGACCAGATGTTTGCCTTCATCCGCGACAACCTGCAGTTCGACCAGTTGCTCTACGAGCATAAGGTGCGTAACGGATTGCGCTGGATCCATGTGTCGTATGTGCGCCGTCGCCGTCCCAACCGTCATAAGTCGTCCAGCTTTTGGTATTGACTTATCTCTAGTGCCATCAGGTTGAGTTGCTGGCACTGGCTGGCGGTGAGCTTTTGCCGTTCGTTGTGGTGCTCCCATGGCGAGAGCATCAGCAGGGTGCCTCTGGCACAGGCATCAAACTGCTCGCCGTGGGGCTTCGACAGGGGCGTAAAGCCATTCTCCATCAGCACGATGGTGGGATAGCCGGCATCGAAGACGGCCCGCATCACCCGTTTCTCGGCAGGCGAGATGGCAGGCGAGATGAGCACCGTGCCCTGTCGGGCCATCGCCAGGTGGCGGGCAATCTCGCGCTCGATGTCGCTCTCGGTGAGCCGGCGCGAGAGGCGCACCGCTAGGCGGTGGGGAGCACAGAGCAGCTGGCGGTTGCCAATGCCATTATAGGTATGCGAGCCTATGCGCAGGCCGAAGAAGGGGCGCAGCAGGTGGGGCAGGGCGCGCTTCATCATCAGGCGCCGCGGGTTGTCGCGCAGGTAGTTCAGCCAGGCCTGCAGTTCGTCATAGCTGCGAAGGATCAGGTCGTTATAGCCCTTGGCGAAAAGCGGGCGGTAGGAAGGGGGCTGCAGCGGCACAGCCGCCGCCTGCTGAGAAGAGAGCAGGCTGTTTTCCCCTTGGCCTTGCCGAGCAGAGAGCAGGCTGTTTTTCCCTTGGCCTTGCTGAGCAGAGAGCAGGCTGTTTGCTCCTTGGCAGTTAGCTTGCGGCCCGGCTTTTTCCGTAGGCAGCGGCTGTGCCGCGGCCATCCCTGCCATCCCTGCTGCCATCCCTGCTGCTTCCTTCTTCTCTCTCAACGCCCTTTCCGCTTTGCGGCAGCCAGTCTTAAAGCCGTTGATAACCTGCCCCAGGTGCACGGGCAGGGGGGAGGTGACAAATAGGATGCCGTGCAGGTGGTCGGGCATCATCTGGAGGGCTGTCACCTCTATCTGCGGGTAATGACTGTGAATGGCCCTCCACTCGCGTTCCACCGCCATGCCTAGCTCCGACAGCTGGATGCGCGCCTCGCGCCCGCTGCCCGCAGGAGCAAAGGGATCGCCGGTGAGCGTGCCGAAGAGGGGCCTGCGGCCCTCCACCTCTATGGTAATCATATACATGCGCCGTTCGGTATAGTCGTGATGGTCGTCGCGGCGGTGCATCGAGGTTTTCTTCTCGCCGGCAAATTTCTTTTTTTTGGTGATTATCTCGTCAGTAAGCATTTTTCTCTCCAGAAAGGATGATTTAAGGTTTCGTGCATGCAAAGATAACCAAAAAAATGGTTTTTTGCTTGCTTTTCTCATGATTATTCTCTATTTTTGCAAAAATGACTTTTTTCCTGTCATTTTTTGAGAATATCATGTAAAAATGCGAATAACTAACAATATAAACAATAAAACTATAAAAACTTGGAATCTATGAAAAAGGTATTTTTGATTCTGTTCATCGCCATGGCTGCGATGACAAACGTACAGGCACAGCAGATATCGGTGGTGAAAGACGACGGCAGCACTACGCTCCATCGCACATTGGCAGAGGCCATCGCCGCCATTGAAGACGGTTGCGTGATTTATCTGCCGGGCGGCGGCTTCACCATTGCCGACGACGTGAAGATCACCAAGCGCGTGACAATTATCGGAACAGGGCATAAGACCGTCACCGACAATGTGGACGGCAGTACTACCATCTCGGGTAATCTCTTTTTCAATGTGGGCAGCAGCCAGAGTGCCATCATGGGATGCTATATCACTGGCAATGTGGTGATTGGCGAAGACGGAGCCGTGAACGATGTGCTCGTGCGCTATTGCAATCTCAACAGTGTGCAGGTAAATAACAGCGAGTGCCAGGAAACTTTCGTGAATCAGAATTATATACGCAGCACATCTAGTTTTGGTGGTACGAATGCTGAAATTACCAATAATATTATGCATTCAGTAAGAGGATTAAAAAATGGTTTACTTTCACATAATATTATTTTAAGTTACTACACCTATGATGCAGGTAGTCCTGGCTATTCTTGGCCAGTTTATACAGCAATTAATGCTGACCTGTCAAGAATTAAATTTAACATTATCATAGAACAAAACCGTGAGGTGGGTAGAACTTATCGTACAATACTCCAAGGTGGTAGTAATGAGATAGTTTCAAACATGGTATTATGTGGTTTTGGTGAAAGTGATGTTCGTCCCACTGATAGCGATTGGAATAATCTTTTCGTAAACTACAATGGCGGAGCCATCAACACAAACTCCGATTTCCATTTTAAAGATGAGTATAAGGACTATGAGAGCCAGGTAGGCATCTATGCTGGAACTAAGTTCAGCGACGAGCAGAAGGCGCCTACACCTTATATTATAGAAAAGGAGATTGACGAGCAGACCGATGCCCAGGGCAAACTGAAAATAAAAATCAGCGTGAAGGCCAACCAATAACTAAAACGAGGACGAGAACATGAGTAGAAAAACAACAACCTTGTTTTGGCTCTGCCTGCTCTCGCTGTTCCCCTTGTTGTCAGCAGCTCAGACGCTCGCGCGCTTTGACTACTGGATAGACGACAACATCGGCGACATGCAGACGAAGAGCCTGAGCGGCACCAGCGCCGAAATCATCGAGGAGCTCGACCTCTCGGCACTCTCGATGGGCGTGCATAAGGTGTGCTTCCGCGTGGTGCAGTCCGACGGTTACCAGTCGGCAGTGAGCCATCTGCTCTTCTTCAAGGGCATCATGGGCAGCGGCGGCACCCTGGAGTATTGGTTCGACGATATGTACGACCAGCGCGTGCAGACCCCCTTCGATGCGGGCAACGGCGAGATGCAGGAGCTGACGCTCGACCTGCGCAGCAACACCACGTTCCCCATGGGTTTCCACAAACTCAACCTGCGCGTCATCATGAACGGCAAAGCCAGTCCGGTATATACCAGTCATGTGCTGAAGCTCATGGCCGGTTCGCCCAACAAACTGGAATACTGGATTGACGGCGACATCGCCAATAGCAAGACCATCGACGGCCAAGTGTCGGCCGATGGCAGCGTATATCTCTTTACCAGCGACCTCGACCTGACCGACGTCACTCCCGGTTACCACCGCTTGTTCTGCCGCGGAGTGAGCAGCAGCCGTCGCACGGTGACCGCCGTGGTGAGCACCCCCGTGATAGTGAAGTCGAAGTATCATATGGACCATCCAGAGAACCTGACCGTTACGGACCAGGCCTATTGGTTTGACGATGAGGAACCGGTGGTGCTGACGGTGGCCTACCCGGAGAACGTCATCACACAGCCTGACAGGCTGGATGCACGCCGACTGTCCGACGGGCAGCATACGCTGCACATGCAGTTTGGCAACTCGGCCGGAATGTGGAGTGGGGTAGTAGACCACAAGTTCACTAAGACGAAGGTGGCAGATCCGGTGATTACAGCCAGCGTGACCGAGAACCAAGGCATTGCCACCTTCAAGTTCAACTCATTGGCCAATGCGCTGTATTACAATCTGATAAGAGAATATGCGAGTGGCAAGAAGGTAAAGGTGCAAAAACTGGAGAACACTCAGCATCCGCAGAACCTGCAAATCATTGAAACGCCACCCGCAGGCACCTATTCCTACTACGTGGAAGGTGTCTATGCCGATGCGGACAACAAGACTCAGAAGGTGCTGTCGAACAGCGTCAGCGTGACGGTCAACACCGTTGCTGCTACGGTGAAGCGTGGAACCATCAATGGTGTGATACGTCACGACGGTAAGGAGATTCAGAATGTGAGTTTCCATGAATACAAGGTGCTCATCAATGGTGAAGACGCATTTAAGAGCAATTACTATTTCCGTCAACAAGCGATGGGCCATTTTGTGATTGGAGATGTTCCTTACGGTACAGAGTTAGATATTCAGCTGGAAGAAGATAAGTACTCTTACAAGAATGTCAAGCTGATAGTCAACGAGAACACAGGCCATAACACCTATCGTTTTGATGGCACCTCCACGGGAACTGACGACCTGCAACCCGAAAACGAGGCCTATGACCTGAGGCTGGAGAGAAGCGTCACGGTGACGCCCGCAGCATGGGAGATGACCGTCTATAACAAATCGCAGAAAACGTGGAAAGGCAACCTGATGGTAGTCATTGTGAATAAGGAGCATAAGGATATAGACGACAAGATGGAGAGCGGCGAGGGCACCACAATGTGGGAGACCGCCTTCACACCGAAAAACTATTTCGAGAGCCGGCCTGTCTACGTCACTTCTGCCAACCAGCGCGTAGAACTGGAGGGAAGGAAAACCACCGTGCTGTCGCTCGACATCATAGACCTGCCGCAGAAAAACAAGGAAGAGGAATACTATGTCTATGTGTATTCGCAGCGGGAAGGCACTGACCAGAAGAAAGAGCTGCTGTACAGCGGCACAAAACCCATGGTGGTGGACTTCAACCCGAAGAATTGCGTGACCACCGATTTAGAGAACTTTGCAGCCTACATGAAAGGCTATGCCAAGGTGCTGAAGTTGTTGAAGCAGTTTAGTGCATGGGGCGATCCGTTCAAACTGGCATTTGGTAAGAATGGAGCCACACAAAAGGCTTTGGATAATATCATCGACTCGTATGAAAATGACCTGAACCTTGAGGATCTCAACAAGGATGTGGTCGATGCTGCCCTTAAGTCAACTGGCTTGTTGCTCAACTGCTTCTTCAGCGACATGGACAAGGCGGTGAAAATAGCTGAGAAGAGCATCAAGGGATTCCAGGTTGCCCAGCTTCATCACAATATCTATGAACTCTACGAAAAGATAAAAGAAAGCTACGATGCCGTGAATGCCGACGACAACCACAAATTCTTTGAACTGGCAAAGCTCGTCTTGAAATATGTGAAGCTGAACAACGGATGGAATTCGGATCCTGTCATCAACGTGTATAAAACCTACTTCGAGGTGGGCGAGGCGATGGCTGATGCTGCCGAGCGATTTGCCAACAAAATCTCGCATCAGTATCTGTGGAACCGACTGGCCGAAGGAAATGCCATTTATCATATTAAGGTACGCCGCTCTACTCCCTCAGGTGGGCATGGAGGCTACTTCCACGGAAGAGACTACTTCCTGGAGAAAGGTGCCAGGACCACGCACGACGGCATGATAGAGACCATCGAGGTACAGCTGAAGAGCCCCACTGTCATGGATAATCCTGAAACGAAAGTGGTGGGCAACGAGAACATAGAACTCACCGACGAGGGTATCACCATCAAGAATCTGAAGTTCGGCGGAGGTGTGGCAGATGGAAGAAACGAGATTGAAGCATGGATGGTCATCACGTGGAAAAACAAACGAGTGACCCGTGTGCCGCTGGTGAACAACGATTTCGTGAAAATAGAAAATCTGAATAAGATGGCCGATAATGATGCAACGCCCGCCATCTTTACGGTGGAACTGCAGTCGGCGTCGAACCAGAATCCTGAGACTATTCCCAACAAACTAACTTTCGTAAAACCGTAATGGCTATGAGGAAATATATCATCACAATCATGATTTTCTGCCTGGCGGCACTGCAGAGTGCCGCACAGGAGGTGACATTCTTTTCTGCGGAAGTGGAAGCGGGAGTGCGACAGCATCTCCATATAGCGGAGTCGGCAGCCATCAGCATGGCACAGCTCGACACCATCACCCAGCTCGACCTGTCGCACCGGGGAATCAGTGACGTGCGCGATATGCCGTTGATGCCCAATTTGCGCATGCTCGACCTGAGCGACAACCAACTCGACGACCTGCAGCCGCTGGCACTGCTCGACTCGCTGGAGTGGCTGGACCTGCGCTTCAACAATCTGAAGGGCATTAACCAGCTGTTCTATACGGGGGCAAAGAAACTGACCATCAATGTGGGGTTTAATCATATCAGAGATTTCTCTCTCTTCTGGACGCTCTCGCTGTGCAATTTCACACTGGAAGGAACAGGACTGCAACTGGGTGAGAACGAACCTTTCTTCGATGTATTCCACTTCTTTGCCGATGTAGAAAACCATGTGCCCATGGTGTGCTATCATGGCTTGACGAACATCGAGAAGGAGGCTACACTCGAGTGCGGACTGCTGCATCAGGTGGCTGCAATGGACGGCGATTCTTATAAGATAAACCTGACCGATAGCCCTGGCACAACCACGATGGCAACGCTCTCTAACGGTGAATATGGCGACACCACCTGGGTGGTGCCACCCGCCATACTCGACATCCGTGCCAACCAGCAGGTGAGCTTCGACACGCAGCTGCCCGAGGGCTACGAGATCAAGTATGCCAATGCACTGGTGGGCACGGTGACCGTGGAGGGAACCACACTCAGCTATCAGGCACCAACGACGGAGAGCAACGACACGGTGTACTTCAGCTATTATGAGGGCAGCCGACTGAAAGGATTCTCGCAACTCTGCCTGAGCAATGCCGAGGCCACCGGTATTGATGGTGTGACAACAGGCGCGCTGCGCTTGTCGTTGAAGGACCGACAGCTGGCAGTAGACATGCCGGCAGTGGCATCGGGCGAGACGGTGGCTGTGCGCGTGATTGACGCTGCCGGACGACCCATCGCCAGTCATCAGGCTGTGGCTACGGCCGACGGCTATCATGCCGCCCTGCTCTTGCCCTATGTGCCGAAAGAGATGATCATCGTTGAGGTGAAAACCGGTCAACGGCGCATCATCAAGAAAATCAGATAGCGGCCAGTAGAGAGTTTTTTTTCTGAGTATTCGGAATAATCGGAATAATCGGAATAATCAGAATACTCAGATTACTCAGAATATTCAGAAAAAACCTCTCTACTGCCAACTCTACCGCGATGACTATGCACATGATGTTTGGAGCATAGCGAAAATGGTTGTACCTTTGCAACGTCTTCCGGATGACACGATAACAATAACAAAAGTTTAACCATTTTAAAAAAGAAAGGAAAACACAATTATGTCAGTATTTTATAAGTTGATTCAGGATAACAGAAAGAACTCAGCCACGAAGGGCTACTGGTACGCACGCGCCGCTCACCCTAATAAGGTTACCACCAAGCAGCTGGCCGACATCATGCAGTCGAACTGCACCGTGAAGCATTCAGATATCCTTGCCGTGCTGAGAGAGCTGGGCGACACCATCCGTCTGCAGCTGCAAGACTCGAAGAGCGTGAAGATTGACAACCTGGGCACCTTCAAGGTGGGACTGCGCTCTGTCTCTTCAGCGACGGTGAAGGACTTCAACGTGAAGAAGAACATCAAGAGTCTGCACATCAACTTCCTGCCTGAGACCGAGATGGATGCCGACAGCGGCCGACACATCAAGGTGTTGCTGCGTGGCGTATCGGTGCGCGAGCTGCCTAAGAATGCCGTTGTGGCTGAGAAGGATGAGAAAGAAGGCGGCGAAGGAACCGAAGGAGGCGGAACCGAAGGCGGTGAAGGCGGCGAGCAGCAGGAACCCTGATGGTAATTGATAATTGATAATTGACAATTGATAATTGACAATTGATAATTAGGGATTGAAAATTAAAAAGATACCATGAAAATCACACGAAACACATTGATGAAAATTCTCAAGTTGCTAGTGGCCGTAGCCACTGCCATCCTGGGTGCGCTCGGCGCCAATAGTTGCGGACTGATAGGATAGGCTTACCAACACTTTAACCTTGAGATCGATGGGCGGCTGGCTCTCTCGCTGAGATGGGCCAGCCGCTATTTTTTATTGAATCGCTGAGAGAGACTTATGGTTTCATCAACGGATAGGTTTTCTTCGTTAATGAAATTCCCATTTCGGATAGTCTACTTTTTTCACCTTTCCTGTGGATTGCAGAATCTCTTGCATTCTCTTCAGACCACTTTTTTGCTGGTCGGTGCGCGATCCTTCTATCACCTTGTCGTCGTCAACAATCTGGAAGGTTGAGAATTCATATATTGATGCGTTATTCTGATCGGTCATCCAGTATGTCATCGTCAGTCCCGTGACCATCATGCTGGAAAATGCATGGCTCAGCTTTGCCGAGAACAGGTAGTCGTCGTTGGAGAAGAAATGGATGTAATGCTGCGTGGGCAGTGGGAAGGCCACGGCGTTGATGCGTTGCGCGTCGTTGATCTTTATTTTGCCCGTGGCAGGGTCAAAGGCTTCGATGTTGCTCAACCGCAACA
Source organism: Prevotella sp. UBA2739 (assembly GCA_002353525.1). GTDB lineage: Bacteria > Bacteroidota > Bacteroidia > Bacteroidales > Bacteroidaceae > Prevotella. The sequence goes on along the minus strand of DEJV01000067.1, from coordinate 45,688 downwards.
CGATATCCTCGGATGAGAAACCGCGTGGCTGGCTGTCATCGTCGCTCAGCACGGCAAAAAAACAATCGTCGCTAAACTCAGCAAAGCTTTCAACGTCGTCGCTGCAAGCAGCTATTGCGAAGGCCGTCAGCAGGAAGGCCGTCAGGGTGAATAATGCTTTTCTCCAGTTCATCATATATTTCTTTTTCTTTTATAACGCCCGAAACAAGAGAATCTTGCATGCGAGAAGAGATTATGATTATCCTTTTTTTAAAATGTATCGCTTTTGGTTACTTATAAAGATAGCGCTTAATGCTCATTTTCGGGGTTTTCTCGAAAGGAGTGTCTACCAGCTCGACCTTCGAGAGACGGCTGTAGGCGGGCAACGACTTGTTGGCGGCAGCACGGATGGTTTCGGGAATGGCGGCACGCGTGGTGTCGTCGGCATCTTCGGGAATCTCGGGATAGACAAGGGCCACGAGCTTGCCCTTGCGGTCGACGACGATGGTCTCGACCACAGAAGGGATGCCCAGCAGCACTGCCTCTACCTCTTCGGGATAGATGTTCTGGCCGGAAGAGTTAAGAATCATGGTCTTGATGCGCCCGCGAATGAAGATGTTGCCGTCGGCATCCATCAGTCCCAGGTCGCCGGTGCGGAACCATCCGTCGTCGGTGAATGCCGAGGCATTGGCTTCTGGATTCTTGTAATAGCCGATGGTGATGTTGGCACCGCGCGCCTGAATCTCGCCGGCAATGGTGCGCGGATCCTTAGAGTCTATGCGCAGCTCGTGAACGGGTTTGCCACAGGAGCCTGGCACAAAGTCGGTCCACCACTCCCAGCCCAGCAGCGGACAAGCCTCGGTCATGCCGTAGCCCACGGTGAAGGGCAGGTGCATGGCCTGGAAACACTCTTCGACCTCGGGCTTGAGGGCAGCGCCGCCCATGATGAAGCAGCGCACACGTCCGCCGAAGGCCGCAAGCACTTTCTTGCGTACCATTTTATAGATGGCTTTACGGGCGTATGGAACGGCCAGCAGCCAGTGCATCTTCTCGAGCGCGGGTTTGATGGAGCTGGCATAGACCTTCTCCATGACCAGCGGCACGGTGACCACCATGTAGGGCCTTACCTGCTGCATGGCCTTGAGCAACAGGGTGGGCGAGGGCGTCTTGCCCAGGAAGTAGACGGTGACGCCGTCCACATTGGGATGGATGAACTCGATGGCCAGTCCGTACATGTGGGCCATGGGCAGCATCGAAACGATGGTCTCGCCCGGCTCGTTGGGGAAGTGGGTGTTGCTGAACTCGTCGGTATCTGAGATTGCGCCGTAGGTGAGCATCACGCCCTTGGGGTTGCCGGTGGTGCCCGATGTATAGTTGATGATGGCCAGTTTGTCGGCATTATCGGCAGGGAAGGTCACGTCGGCGGGCGAGAGACCGTTGGGATGCAGCCGGTCGAAGTCGCGCTGGCGGTTTTGCCAGGCCTGCGCCACCTGCTCGTCGCGGTGCCACAGCAGCGTGTAGTCCTTCACGTTGATGGCTGCTCTGAGTGCCGGCATCTGACTGGGGTTGAGCTTGCTCCACAGTTGTTGGTCGGTGAAGAGCAGCACGCTGTCGGAGTGGTGGGTGAACGTAGCAATGCTGCTGGGATGGAAGTCGGCCAGCAGGGGTACGGCCACACACTCGTTGACGTTGACATTCCAGAAGGTGACGGCCCATCGCGCACAGTTGGCAGCACAGATGGCTATCTTGTTGCGTTTGCCGATAGCTGCATTGGCCAGAAAGATGCGAAACAGTTCTATCTCGGTGGCCAGGTCGGCATAGGTGAAAGCGTCGCCCTCGTAATCGCAGAGCGCCTTTTGCTGCCATTGCTGGTGGATGGTGTCCTCCAGTTTCTTCAGATAATGCTTCATAGTTAAGTGTTAAGTTTTTTTATATGGGGGCCTAGACTTTCATTGTTGATATTCGAGGGTACGAGGGTACGAAGGTACGAGGGTGCGAAATTAGCCTCGCTCGCTGAGATCCTAGGAGTTGCTGATAAAGAAGACAAGTGTATTCTCGTACCCTCGTACCTTCGCACCCCCGTACCTCCGAAACCACAATCAATAAGTAAACGAGCTGCCACCCAGGAACTCACGCAAGAGCGACGTGGGCGGGATGTCGGCCTCGGGGATGGGCTTGATGTAGCGCAGGAACTTCAGCAGACGGTAGGCCTCGGCATGTTCCACACAGTTCTCGGGCACCTGCTCGAGCAGCGGCTCGGCCTGGCTCTTGATGACGGCCAGCTCGAAGAGCATGGCGGTGTTGAACATCACGTCGGCATTCTCCTGGAACGGGAAAATCCACTTGTTCTCGCCGGCACGCACGCTGGGCCAGCGGCGGATGGTCTCAAGTGCGCTCACGCCACGGTATTTGTGGTCGCGAATGATGCGGCGCAGCAACCGGTTGTCGGTGGTGGGAATATAGTTGTGCGAGTCGAGCAGGATGGTGGTGAGCGCCGATGCGTAGATGCGGTAAATCTGGTCTTGCGGAATCTGCGAGGTCAGCTCGGGGTTCAGCGCGTGGATGCCCTCTACCACCAGCACCTCGCCCTCGTGCAGTTGCAGCTTGCGGCCAGTCATGGAGCTGCGTCCCGACTGGAAATCGTAGTGAGGCAGCTGCACCTCTTCGCCGCGGAAGAGCGCCGACAGCTGTTCGTTGAGCAGCGGCAGGTTGAGCGAGTGCAGGTGCTCATAGTCGTAATCGCCCTTCTCGTCGCGTGGTGTCTGCTCGCGGTTGACGAAATAGTCATCGAGCGAGATGCCGATGGGTTTAATGCCATTGGTGAGCAGCTGCACCGAGAGTCGTTTGCAGGTGGTGGTCTTTCCGCTCGACGACGGTCCGGCAATGAGCACCATGCGCACTCCCTTGCGGGCAGCGATGTCGTCAGCAATCTTGGCAATCTTCTTCTCCTGCAGGGCCTCGCTCACCTGGATGAGCAGTGGCGAGAATCCTTTGGTGATGGCATTGTTCAGGTCGCCCACGGTGCGCAGTCCGATAATGTCCTGCCAGCGGTGGTGCTCCTTGAAGATGCCGAACATCTTGTCCTGATGGGTCATCTCGCCCAGTTCGTTAGGATGTTGGCGCGAGGGCAGGCGCAGCAGCAGTCCGTCGAAGTATTTCTCCAGTCCGAAGAGATAGAGCTTGCCCGTCGAGGTGAGCATCGAACCGTAGTAATAGTCCTTATATCCGTCGAGGTCGTAGTAGGTGGTGTAGAGTTTGCCCAGTCCCTCGAGCAGCTTCACCTTGGTCAGCGACTTTAGTTGGCGGAACATCTCGATGGCCTCGGCCGTGGTGGTCTCGTAGCGGTGGATGGGCATGTCGGCATCGATCATCTCCTGCATGTGGCGGCGGATGAGGCCCACATCGTCGAGCGTCACGGGCCGTCCTATCTGCAGGTCAACATAGTAGCCGTTCGACACGGGGATGTCGATGCTCACCTTGCAGTCGGGAAACAGGTCGTGGGCTGCCTTGCAGAGCACCAGGAAGAGCGTGCGCGTGTAGGCCCTGGAGCCGCTGGGCGAGGTAATGTCGAGAAACTCCACCTCCTTGGCATTATACACGCGGTAGTGCATGCCCTCTACCTTATTGTTGACGCGGGCGCAGATGGGTCCGTGCTCCAGTTGTAGTCCTGACTCATAGTATACGTCGGCCAGCAGACTGCCTGTGGCCACTTGCATGGTTTTGCTGTTGTTGATGCAAAAAACCTTCACTGTTTCTACCATATCGATGTTGTGTTTTTAAATGGTTGGGTGCAACAAGCCTTCTTTTTGAGTATCAACGGCTTGAGCAGCGAATAACTTTTTTGCAAATATAACGAAAAAGTACGAATTATGACGCTATTTAGAAATTTTTTATTATTTTTGCAGCAAAATCAAATAAAATCTTAATTTCCATGTTAATTCTTTTTAAACTTCTTGGCTCGCTCGCGCTGTTGATGTTCGGTATGAAGTCAATGAGCGATGCCTTGCAGAAAATGGCGGGTCCGCAGTTGCGACACGTCCTGGGTGCTATGACCACCAACCGCTTCACTGGCATGCTGACGGGTATGCTCGTGACGGCTTCTGTACAGTCGTCGACGGCCACCACCGTGATGACCGTTTCGTTCGTCAATGCGGGTCTGCTCACGCTGGCACAGGCCATCTCGGTCATCATGGGTGCCAACATCGGTACTACGCTCACCGCATGGATTATGTCGGCAGGATTCTCGTTCAACATCACCGACTTTGTATGGCCGGCATTCTTCATTGCCATCATCCTTATTTATTATAAGAAGCGCCGCTTCATTGGCGACTTCCTCTTCGGTATCTCGTTCATGTTCCTCGGTCTGGGCACCCTGCGCCAGACGGGCATGGACATGCACCTGGGCGAACAGCAGGCCGTGCTCGATTTCTTCGCCTCGTTCGATCCCAACTCGTTCTCCACCACGCTCATCTTCCTGCTGCTCGGTGGCGTGCTCACGTTCTGCGTGCAGTCGTCGGCAGCCGTCATGGCCATCACCATGATTCTCTGCTCGAGCGGTGTGCTGCCCATCTATCAGGGCATCGCACTGGTGATGGGTGAGAACATCGGTACCACCGTCACGTCGAACCTCGCTGCCATGTCGGCCAACACGCAGGCGCGCCGTGCCGCCCTGGCCCACATGTTCTTCAATGTGTTTGGCGTCATCTGGATACTCTTCGTCTTCCGTCCCTTCATCGACATGGTGTGCGGATGGGTAGGCTACGACGTGACCATGACTAAGCAGAGCGCCGGCACCGAGGCCTTCCTGGCCAACTCGGCCAAACTGTCGTTTGTGCTGGCAGCCTTCCACACCGCCTTCAACGTGGCCAACACGTTCATCCTCATCTGGTTCATCCCGCAGATAGAGCGCTTCGTGTGCTGGGTCATCAAGCCCAAGAAGGTGGACGAGGAAGAGGATTTCCGCCTGCACTTCATCACTGCCGGTTTCATGAAGACCCCAGAGCTCTCCGTGCTGGAGGCTCAAAAAGAGATACAGTCGTTCTCCGAGCGCATGCAGCGCATGTTCGGCATGGTGCGCGAACTGCTCACCGAGAAAGACGACCAGAAGTTTGTGAAGCTCTACTCGCGCATTGAGAAGTATGAGGGCATCTCCGACAACATGGAAATAGAGATTGCCAAATACCTCGACCAGGTGAGTGACGCCCACCTCTCCGACGATACCAAGGCCAAGATCCGTGCCATGCTGCGCGAAATCAGCGAACTGGAGTCTATCGGCGATGCCTGCTTCAACATGGCACGCACCATCAACCGCAAGGTGCAGGGCAAGCAAGACCACTTCACCCAGGGGCAGTATGAGCATCTGCACCAGATGATGGAGCTCACCGACAACTCGCTCACCCAGATGAACAACCTCATGGGCGGACGCAAGGAGGCCTTCGACGTGAACCGCACCTTCAACATCGAGAANNGAGATCAACAACTTCCGCAACCAGCTGAAGGGACAGAACATCGTCGACATCAACAACCACGAGTACACCTATGCCGTAGGTACCATCTACATGGACCTCATCAACGAGTGCGAGAAACTGGGCGACTACGTGGTGAACGTGGTAGAGGCCCGCATGGGTACACGCCAGAAAATAGCATAATCTAAAACCTGAGTCATAAACACTCTTGCCGGGACGGACACTCGATGTCTGCCCCGGCAATTATTTTTGGAAGTCCGGTATTCCACTGCAGATGTTGTTGAACCACAACCTTTTACGCATGATTTAGGTTAAATTATCCTAAACAGGATAATCCTAATTTGGATAATTCTTGTAAAAAGCATATTTTTGTGCTCAAAATAAGAAAGTTATGGATAATCCGTTTGTGACAAAAGGGTATGCAGGACCTGAATATTTCTGCGACAGGGTGAAGGAAACAAGGCAATTGGTAGAACTGATAACCAATGGCAATAATATGGCTTTGATATCACCACGCCGTGTGGGAAAAACCGACCTGATTCGACATTGTTTCCAACAACCGGTAATAGTGGATAAATACTATACATTCCATATTGACATTTATGCCACCAGCAGCCTTCGTGATTTTGTGAATGTGTTCGGTCGTGCCATTCTTGACGAACTAAAGCCAAAGGGTAAAGCGGTATGGGAAGGATTTCTGCAAATACTACGTTCTTTGCGCAGCGAGATAACATACGATGTAAACAACTTTCCGACTTGGAGTCTTGGCTTAGGAGATATAGATCATCCGGAAACCACACTCGACGAGATTTTCAGTTATCTCGCGAAGGCTGACAAGCCTTGTCTGGTTTGCATCGATGAGTTCCAGCAAATCTTGAAATACTCAGACTCTCCCAATATAGAAGCCACGCTGAGAACCTATATGCAGAAATGCATCAATGCCACATTCATTTTCTCTGGCAGCAAGCGTCATCTGATGGGAAAAATATTCACTTCGCCTTCGAGACCGTTTTATCAGTCGGTGCTGATAATGAACCTCAGGCCTATTTCTGTGGAGAAATACGTAGAGTTTGCCCAAATGCAGTTTGAGAAATATGAGAAAAGCATCGACAGTGCAACCGTTGAAGAGGTATATAAACGTGTTGACGCTGTGACATCTTGTATTCAACGTTTGTTGAATGTCTTGTTCATGAAAACACTACCCCGTCAAAAATGTACGGTTGATATGGTGGACGGAGCGGAGGAATACATACTTGACATGTTCTCGGAAACATACTCTGATTTGCTTGACAAACTGCCGGAGAAACAACGTGAGGTGTTTCTTGCCATAGCAAGGGAGGGCAATGCAAAAGGAATTACCGGTAAACTATTCATCAAGCGGAATCACTTACAGACCGTCAGCGTAGTGACAGCTGCTGTTCGCAGTCTTTTTGAAAAAGATCTGATAACAGAGGACAAAGGTGTCTATACGGTTTACGACCCGTTCTTCGCCCTCTGGCTCCGCCGTGTGTTATAGAGGTTCATTTTCTTTTCGACCACAAATGCGATTTTTATGGAATGATAATTGCAAATCCAATAAAAAAAGCATATCTTTGCAGATGGAAACACAGCTCATTTTTTTATCGGACACCAATAATTTATATTATGGAAAGTATCAAAAGGATTTCGAGCATTAAGATGAACGGTCTTATCACCACCATCACCATCCTCATGCTATGGATGAATTGTCTTGTATCGTATGCTCAGAGAGTTACTCTGGATGAAGCTAAAAGTAAGGCTGCTGCTTTCTTCGCCAAAACTATCAAAAAGTCTGCGGTAAGAAAGGTTCCTAGAAAGGCACCACAATTGGTACTCGCCAACGAATGTGAAGAGTTTTACATCTTTAACGACGAAGCTAATACTGGTTATGCCATTGTCAGCGGCGACGAGCGTACGCCAGATGTTCTTGCTTACTCAGAAAGTGGGCATTACGATTCGGAGAATGTTCCCTGTAACATGCAGATGGTTCTTGACATATATGCCGAACAGATCGCCTATTTGAATGCACATCCTGATTATAAGATGCCAGCAGTTAATAGTGCAGATGAGACTAAGATAGCTCCCTTGCTGGGAGAGACAGAATGGGCCCAGGATTCACCTTATAATAATATGTGTCCCACTATTGATGGCAAACATTGCCCAACAGGGTGTGTAGCTACTGCTACTGCTCAGATTATGTACTATCATAAGTGGCCGGAAAGAGGACAGGGCAGTCATAGTTATGAATGGAATGGACAGACTCTTTCAGTAGACTATAGCCAGTCGGAGTATCGTTGGGACTTGATGACACCCACCTACAATAGCAATAGTAGCCAGGAATCATGCGACGCTGTAGCCTTGCTGATGCGAGATGTAGGCTATGCATGTACTATGGGTTATAGGAAATATGAAAGTGCGGGAGTCTTACGACCATCAAGTTTATGCAATTACTTTGATTATGATAACGATATGAGATATCTCGCAAGAAGTATGTGTGATGCAGACACTTGGAATAGTATCATTCTTGATGAACTTGTGAATGGGCGTCCCCTTTACTATGATGGCGATAAATCTTCGGAATCTGGTAGTGGACATGCTTTAGTTATTGATGGATATGATGGTAACGGTTATTTCCATTTTAATTTTGGTTGGGGTGGCTTAAATAATGGATATTATACCATGTTGACAATCCCTTACGGATATGGGACATGTATTAAATATAGGATCAAGAAGAATGAGGGAGGAAAACCAGGTTATTTATTCTATTCTAGGGAAGACTTTGCTTATGTTCCCGAGATGGATCGTCTTGTGGCTTATCATTTGGGTTGGGAAGATAGAGACCGCAATGAGGCAGGGGTAACTATACAAGTCGCATTAGCTGTGGAAAATATTGATACTCACGATATTCAATACTACTATATATCAGATCCTAATAGTAGAGTAAATGTATCATTTCAACTAACAGAAGTATTACCAGACGGAAACTATATATTATATCCAGTAGCACGCAAAGATCAAAATTATGCGTGGGAAAAATTCTTCTTCAAGGAAGAGCGTCAGTCCTTTGTTGACCTAAATGTAACCAATGGAGTAAAAACCTATGCGAACAACCACATCTCAGATAATATTCAGAAAGGTACAATTGTTGTTGATGGAATTTATTACATTCTTGATGAAACAAACCATGAAGCTAAGGTGTCATATAAGAATGACAAATATAATTCGTATAGTGGTGATGTGATAATACCTGCAAATATAGAATACGAAAACCAACAATATTCTGTTACAAGAATAGGAAACTACGCATTTTCACAAAGTGACAAGTTAACATCTGTTGTCATTCCCAGCAGTGTCACATATATTGAAAGTAATGCCTTCAGCGAATCTGGTCTCAAATCAATTGAAATACCCAACTCCGTTAAAACCATAGGATCCTGTGTTTTTAGTGATTGTCGTCAATTGTCAAGTGCGTCAATATCAAGTATATTGAAGGAGATACCATGGGGAACCTTTCAAGTATGTGCTTTAAAAGAAATTTTAATTCCTCAATCTGTAACGAGTATCGTAAATAATGCTTTTTGGCAATGCAATTTGTCGGATGTTTACGTAGAATGGGGAGATCCCAGTACCGTCAATTGTGTAGTTGAAGCCTTTGACTCATATTCAACATGCACCTTGCACGTTCCTGTAGGAAGTAAAGACGCCTATGCATCAACAGAACCTTGGAGTAAGTTCCAGAATATCGTGGAAGATGAGTCATTAGGAATAAGAAGTGTACGATATGATTCCAACGGTGAAAGTTTATATACAATTAGTGGCGTGAAAGTCGAATCGAAAAATGTTAAGAGTTTGCCAAAGGGTATCTATGTACAGGGAAGAAAAAAAATAGTTAAGAAGTAGTTTTATCTATGTCGGCATGGCTGACACATATTTTGCCGGAGCGGATAATGCTCCGGCTTTTTGTGCCCAAACGCTAGGAATCTCAACTTATCCAGCTGTTGTTTGCGACACATTTTGCATTGCTGAGGCGTATTTGTCGCATTTTGGGGCTGTTGTCGCAACAAAAAAGGAAAGAAGAGGGAGAAATAGTTGGAAGGCGAGGCAGATGGACTTAACTTTGCGGTATCAAAAGCAGAAAACAAGAGTATTTACCCTTTTAAAAAATAACGATGATGAAGACCAATAAGTTTTTCCAGGACAAAGAGACGATAGTCACTTTCCTGTTTGCAGCTTTCATGATGATAGGATTTGTCTCGGTGATGGTCATCAACTATACCGAGGAAAGGTCGAAGAACACTAGAATGCTGATGAGCGACTACATCACGGTCAGCATGGACGGAAAAGAGGTCTCCTTTTATACTGACGAGATGATTGCAGCCACAAAGAAACTAGAGGCTATCACCTACGAGAAGGCCAGTCTCGAGCGCAAAAAGGCCATGGTGGCCGCCAAGCTCGCCCAGACCCGTTCCGACCGTAACAGAGAGTATGGCATGGTGGCCGGCCTGTACAACCAGAGCATCTCGGACGTCTCGGAGATCAACTACCTGCAGGGCAAGCTGAAGAGCATCGACAAGAAGATTTGCCGCCAGCAGCAGAAAGAAGATGCACTCCTGGCAAAATATGGCGACGGTATTAAGAAAATGGTTTATAATAAATAGTGATGCTTTCGAAGATATGAAGGCAAGGAGATAGTAGTTTTAGTTTTTTAAAGGTAAAAAGAAGGAGGATGGTAACTTAGTTTAAAAAAAAAGTGTAATTTTGCAACAGAATCCTAAGAGCGCGGGCGAGGACGTCCGCGCTCTTTCATCATCATAGAGAAGAGCAATGAAAATAGTTGTTGACGACAAGATACCTTATATAAGCGAGGTGCTGGACGAGCTGGCCGACGAGGTGGTCTACCTGCCGGGCAGTGAGATAGGGCCTGCGGACGTGCGCGATGCCGACGCGCTGGTGGTGCGCACCCGCACACGATGCGACGAGCAGCTGCTTGGCGGCAGCCGCGTGCTGTTTGTGGCCACGGCCACCATCGGCTACGACCATCTGGACACCTCTTTCCTTGAGCGGGCCGGCATCCGGTGGATGAACTGTCCGGGATGCAATGCCGGGTCGGTGGCCCAGTATGTGCGCTCGGTGCTCATTCTGCTGACCCTCGAGCGCGGTGTGGTGCCCCGGGAGAGCACGCTGGGCGTGGTGGGCTGCGGCCATGTAGGCTCGCGCGTGGTGCAGGTAGGACGCGAGATGGGTTTCCGTGTGGTGGTGAGCGACCCGCCACTGGGCCTCGAGTGCGACCTTGCGGAGTGCGACGTGATCAGCTATCATGTGCCATTGACGCGCGGGGGTGATTTTCCCACCTACCACATGGCCGACGAACGGCTGCTGCAACGCCTCACTCGCAAACCTATTATTATTAATACCAGCCGCGGGGCAGTGGTCGATAACGACGCGCTGCTGAGGGCTTTGCATGAGGGCAGGGTGCGCGATGCCGTGCTCGACGTGTGGGAGGGCGAGCCCGACGTGAACCGCGAGCTGCTGCGCGAGGTGTATATCGGCACACCCCACATTGCCGGCTACAGTGCCGACGGCAAGGTGAATGCCGACAACATGGTGATAGAGGGTCTGTGCCGCCACTTCGGCATTGAGAACCGATGGAAGATAGAGCCTCCAGAGAGTCCCGAGCCGATGCCCGCGGGTGAGCCTTCGGCCGACGATTATCTGCGTTTTTATAATCCCCTGACAGACAGTGAAAAGCTAAAGTGTGCGCCCGAACAGTTTGAGCGTTTGCGCGGAAATTATGCGATAAGGCGTGAGATAAATGTAAAAAAAGCTTGATTTTTTGCACAAATGGGGGTTTTGTGTGCAAGTGGAAATGCTTTTTTTCTGAAAAAATTTGCATACATGAATAAAAATTTGTTCCTTTGCACCCGAATTTTGGTTAAGAAAGTAATTATTAACAATTTAAAAGTAAAAAGATTATGTCAGAAATTGAAAGCAAAGTAAAGGCTATTATCGTAGACAAATTGGGTGTTGATGAGGCTGAGGTAAAGCCCGAGGCAAGTTTCACAAACGACCTGGGTGCTGATTCACTCGACACAGTGGAGCTCATCATGGAGTTTGAGAAGGAGTTCAACATCTCTATCCCAGACGATAAGGCTGAGGCTATCGGTACAGTTGGTGACGCTATCAGCTATATCGAGGAGAACGCAAAATAATATTCCTTTTTGGAATTGACGATTGAGAATTATGATTTACCGCTGCAATTGAACAGGAGGTAATCATAATTCTCAATTCGCAATTTTTCAAATTTCAATTTTTTCATTCATGGAATTAAAAAGAGTAGTAGTAACAGGCATGGGCGCCGTTACACCAGTAGGCAACACGGCCGAGGAGACTTGGCAGAACCTGCTGAACGGTGTGAGCGGTGCAGCACCTATTACGCAATTCGACTGCTCTAAGTGCAAGACCAACTTTGCCTGCGAGGTGAAGAATCTTGATGTGACCCAATATATCGACCGCAAGGAGGCCCGTAAGATGGACCGCTACACACAGCTGGCCATCATCGCAGCCGAACAGGCTGTTGCCGACAGCGGTATGGATTTGGAGCAGGTCGATAAAAATGAGATAGGCGTTGTTTACGGAGTAGGTATTGGCGGCATCCGCACCTTCGAGGACGAGGTGAAGTATTTTGGTGCCCACGAGGAGGACGGACCCAAGTTTAGCCCCTTCTTCATTCCGAAGATGATTGCCGACATTGCCGCCGGACAAATCAGTATCAAATACGGTTTCCGCGGTCCTAACTTCACAACAACCTCTGCATGTGCCTCGTCGAGCAACGCACTTGCCGATGCCTTCAACCTGATTCGTCTGGGCAAGGCCAACGCCATTCTGGCCGGCGGTGCCGAGAGTGCCATCTGCAACTGCGGTGTGGGCGGCTTCAATGCCATGAAGGCCCTGTCGACACGCAACGACGATCCGGCTCACGCCAGCCGTCCGTTCAGTGCCAGCCGCGACGGATTCATCATGGCCGAGGGCGCAGGCTGCCTCATCCTTGAGGAGCTGGAGCATGCCAAGGCCCGTGGCGCGAAGATCTATGCCGAGATGGTGGGCGAGGGCGAGAGCGCCGATGCCTATCACATCACAGCCTCTCATCCCGAGGGTTTGGGTGCCAAACTCGTGATGCAGCGCGCACTGAAAGATGCCGGACTGCAGCCCGAAGACATCGATTACATCAATGTTCACGGCACCTCCACACATGTGGGCGACATCTCTGAGGCCAAGGCCATCAAGGAAGTGTTTGGCGACGCTGCCTACAAGCTGAACATCAGCTCGACCAAGTCGATGACTGGTCACCTGCTGGGTGCTGCCGGAGCCGTAGAGGCCATGGCTGCCGTGCTTGCCGTGCAGAACGACATCATTCCTCCCACCATCAACCACGAGGAGGGCGACGAGGATCCAGACATTGACTATCGCCTGAACTTCACCTTCAACAAGGCTCAGAAGCGCCAGGTGCGTGCTGCTATCAGCAACACGTTTGGTTTTGGCGGCCACAATGCCTGTGTAGTATTCAAGAAATATGCTGAATAATATTATAGACAGATTAAGGCTCCCTTTCCGAAAGGAGAAGGAGCTTTTTTCGTCTTTATACCAAATCATCGGCATCTATCCCCGCCACATTCAATACTATCAGCAGGCGCTGATGCACAAAAGCGTGGCCAAGCGCAATGTGAACGGGAAGCCGGTGAACAACGAGCGGCTCGAGTTTCTAGGCGATGCTATTCTCGACGCGGTGGTGGGCGACATTGTCTACCGTCATTTCGATGGCAAGCGCGAGGGCTTTCTCACCAACACCCGCAGCAAGATTGTGCAGCGCGAGACGCTGAACAAGCTGGCGCAGGAGATGGGTATCAACCAATTGATACTGTCGTCGGGACACACATCCTCTCATAACAGCTATATGGGAGGAAATGCGTTTGAGGCACTGGTTGGCGCCATCTATCTGGACCATGGCTACAATGCCTGCATGCGGTTTATGGAGAAGAGAATCCTCAACCAGCTCATCAACCTCGACAAGGTGGCCTACAAAGAGGTGAACTTCAAGTCGAAGCTCATCGAGTGGACCCAGAAGAACCGTGTGAAGATGGACTTCAAGCTGCTGGAGCAGAAAAAAGACGAAAACAACAGTCCCGTTTTCTCCTACCAGGTCATCATCGAGGGCCTGGAGGGAGGCATTGGCACGGGTTACAGCAAGAAGGAAAGCCAGCAGATGGCGGCCAAGCTGACGCTCGACCGTCTGCGCAAAAAACCACAATTCATCGATGCTGTGTTTGCTGCCAAAGCCAACCGTACGAAAATGGAGGAGGAACCGGTGCAGACCGTGCCCGACACGGAGGTGAAAGACGATTTCATCATCGTGAAGGAGGAAGAGAAGAAACCGGAGAAGACAACAGCGAAGATCTCTGCCGAGACCGCTCCTGTTGCCGAACAGAAAAAGGCCGTCGACGGAAAACCAGCCACCGACGAGCCTGAAGACATATTCGACCTCTCAGACATCACCGCCGCTCCGCGCGAGATGACGAAAGAGGAAATCATTGCAGCTGCTGAGGCTGCTGCTTTTGCAGAATAATAAGTGCCATGAGTTTAACATCTATTGTTTCCAAGGTCTTTCTGCCCAGGCAAAAAGAGTTGGAGAAATACTATGCTGAGGGCGAGGCCATGCAGATGCATGCCCTGCAGGGACTTGTGTCGCGTGCCAAAGACACGCAGTATGGCCGAGAGCATCTCTTTACTACCGTAAAAACCTACGACGACTACCGCCAGACCGTTCCGCTGAACACCTACGAGGAGCTGAAAAACCACATCGACCTTATGCGCCACGGCGAGACCGACGTGCTGTGGCCGGGACAGGTGAAATGGTTTGCCAAGTCGTCGGGAACAACCAACGACAAGTCGAAGTTCATTCCCGTGTCGAACGAGGGACTGCAGCACATTCACTATGCCGGCGGATTCGATTCCGTGGCGCTCTATCTGCGCAACAATCCCAAAAGCCGGTTGTTTGACGGGCGCTCGCTCATCTTGGGCGGCAGCCACTCGCCCAACTACAATGTGTCGGGATCGCTCGTGGGCGACCTCAGCGCCATTCTCATCGAAAACATCAACCCGCTGGCCAACCTGGTGCGCGTGCCGAAGAAGAAGACCGCCCTGCTGAGCGACTTCGAGCTGAAGCGCGACCGCATTGCCAACGAGACGCTGAAGAAGAATGTGACCAACCTCTCGGGCGTTCCCTCGTGGATGCTCAGCGTGCTCACTCGCGTCATGGAACTCAGTGGCAAACAGCATCTCGAGGAGGTGTGGCCCAATCTGGAGGTGTTCTTCCATGGCGGAGTGGCTTTCACGCCTTACCGCAAGCAGTATGAGGAGCTCATCACCAAGCCCGACATGCACTACATGGAGACCTATAATGCCAGCGAGGGATTCTTCGGCATACAGAGCGACCCCAACGACTCGTCCATGCTGCTGATGCTCGACTATGGCATCCTCTATGAGTTTATCCCCATGGAGCATTTCAGCGAGAATCCTGAGGACCGCCAGCAGATGAACAGCCACATTGTGCCACTGGCCGATGTGGAAATAGGCAAGAACTACGCCATGGTCATCTCCACCTCGTGCGGACTGTGGCGATACATCATCGGCGACACCGTGAGCTTCACCTCGCGCAATCCCTATAAGTTTGTCATCACCGGCCGCACCAAGCATTTCATCAATGCCTTTGGCGAAGAGCTCATCGTCGACAATGCCGAGAAGGGACTGCTCTACGCCTGTCAGCAGACCGGTGCCGAGGTGCGGGAGTATACGGCTG
This sequence comes from Prevotella sp. UBA2739, assembly GCA_002353525.1. Lineage (GTDB taxonomy): Bacteria > Bacteroidota > Bacteroidia > Bacteroidales > Bacteroidaceae > Prevotella. Next base: position 30,373 of record DEJV01000067.1, on the reverse strand, counting down.
CACCCGTGTTTATGGACAATCAGGCAAAATGCCGCCACCAGTGGCTCGTCGAGTTTGCCAAACAACCCGACAACCTGCAGCATTTTGCCGACATCCTGGACCGCAAGTTGCAGGAAATCAACAGCGACTACGAGGCCAAGCGCTATAAGGACATCACGCTGCAGCACCTCGAGATTGTCGAGGCACGCCACGACCTCTTCAACGACTGGCTCAAGTCGAAGGGCAAACTGGGCGGACAGCACAAGGTGCCACGGCTGAGCAACAGCCGCACCACGCTCGACGAACTGCTCAGGATGAACAGCAAACAGAGCGTCTGACTCAACGTTGAACCACAAAAAAAAACAACCAAGCAATGACAACGAACAGGAAACATCGTCACAACCAGCAGGCAGAGAGGCTGAGACTTCTTTGTATGCTCGCCCTGTTGCTTTTCCTGCTCGGCTCGTGCGCCAAAATGGGACAGCCCGACGGCGGATGGTACGACGAACAGCCGCCGCGAGTGGTGAGTGCCTCGCCTGCCGACCAGTCTACCAACGTCACTGCGCGCAAGGTGGTCATCAACTTCAACGAGTTTATCAAAATCGAGAATGCCACGGAGAACGTGGTGGTGTCGCCACCGCAAATAGAGATGCCCGAAATCAAGTCTGCAGGAAAGCGCATCATCGTCGAGCTGAAAGACTCGCTCAAGCCCAACACCACCTATACCATCGACTTCAGCGACGCCATCACCGACAACAACGAGGGCAATCCCCTGGGCAACTATACCTACAGCTTCTCTACAGGCGAGCAGATAGACACCATGGAGGTGTCGGGATATGTGCTCGATGCCGAGAACCTGGAACCAGTGAAAGGCATTCTGGTGGGACTCTACAGCAATCTCACCGACACCATCTTCACCAGTCAGCCGCTGCAGCGCGTCTCGCGCACCGACAGCCGCGGACGATTTGTCATCAAGGGTGTGGCCCATGGCAGTTACCGCATCTATGCGCTGCAGGATGCCGACGGTAACTATATCTTCAATCAGAAGAGCGAGCGCATTGCCTTCAACCACGACATTGTGGTGCCCAGCTCGTTTCCCGACACCAGGCCCGACACCATCTGGCGCGACTCGCTGCACATCGAGAGCATCAATCAGGTGCCTTACACCCACTTCATGCCCGACAACATTGTGCTGCGTGCCTTCCAGGAGGTGCAGACCGACCGTTTCTTCATCAAGCAAGAGCGCAAAGAGCCCGACCACTTCACGCTATACTTCAGCTATGGCAATGGCGAGCAGCCCAAGATTCGCGGACTGAACTTCCAGGCCGACTCGGCATTCGTCGTCGAGGGCAACGAGCGGCAGGACACCATCACCTACTGGCTGCGCGACACCATGCTCGTCAACCAAGACACGCTGCGCCTGGAGATGACCTATATGAAGACCGACTCTACGGGCATACTCGTCTCGCAGACCGACACTCTGGAGGTATTGTCGAAAGAACCGTACGAGAAACGCTTGAAGAAACGCCAGAAACAATATGACGAGTGGAAGAAGAAAGCCGAAAAGGCCGAGAAACGAGGCAACAAGGTGGAACCGCTCCAGCTAGAGGAAGACAAACCGCTGGCCATCGACGTGAAGGTGCCCGCCGACATGGATCCCGAGAAAAACATCCTAATCACCTCGCCCGTGCCGCTCGACAGCATCAACACCGCTGCCATACACCTCTATTCGAAACACGACACACTGTGGTACGACGCACCCATGCAGTTCCGGGCAGTGCCCCATGTGGCCCGCACCTACGAGATACTGGGCGAGTGGAGACCAGAGGGCGAATACAGTCTGGAAATCGACTCGGCGGCATTCGTCAGCATCTACGGCCGCGTGTCGGACAAAGTCAAGAAAGGCATCAAAATGAAGAGCCTCGACGAGTACAGCACCCTGCTCTTCAACGTGACGGGCATGGCCGACAGCACCCTCGTCGTGCAAATCATCGACAAGCAAGACAAGCCCGTGAAGCAGCTCACCACCACCAATGGCGTGGCTGAGTTCTTCTATGTGAAACCCGATACCTACTATCTGCGCGCATTCATCGACTATAACGGCAATGGGCACTGGGACACCGGATGCTACGACGAAGACCTGCAGCCCGAGCCCGTCTACTACTTCCACGAGCCCATCGAGTGTAAGGCAAAATGGGACGTATCGCGCACATGGAATCCAAAAAGTGTTAATCTCGCTAAACAAAAGCCCGCTGAAATCGTCAAACAAAAAGCTGATAAGCAGAAGACCATTAAGCGTCAGAACTATCAAAGGGCCAAAAAACTGGGCATCGAGCTGCCCGACGAGTTAAAAAAACTGGATGAACAACTACAAGCGAAATGACAATGAAGACTCTTAAAAATTATGTGATAGCACTGGTGATGCTCCTCACAGCAGGCAGCGCACAGGCTCAGTGCACGTTCAACAACACCTCCTTCAACAGCGGCGAGTTTCTGAGCTATAACCTTTATTACAACTGGAAATTCGTGTGGGTGAAAGCCGGAACGGCCAGCATGTCGACCGTGCTCAGCCGCTATGGCGGCAAACCCGCCTACAGGGCCAGCCTCACCACGCGCGGAAATAATAAGGTAGATGAGATGTTCGTATTGCGCGACACCCTGCTCAGCTATTGCAGCGAGGAGCTGGCACCGCTCTACTACCGCAAAGGCGCACGCGAGGGCAGCCACTACACCGTCGACGAGGTGTTCTACGACTATGCCGGAGGCAAGTGCAACTTGCGCCAGCACCGCCAGCACAACAGCGGCGAGCACTCGTGGAAGAAAAACAGCTATGACGACTGCGTCTACGACATGCTCAACATTTTCCTGCGCGCACGCAGCTTCAATCCCGAGGGATGGAAGAAAGGCCACATCGTGAAAATACCCATTGCCGACGGCACCGGCATGACCAACGCCATACTGAAATATAGCGGCACCACCAACGTCAAGGCCGACAACGGCGTGAAATACCGTTGTCTGCAGCTCAGCTATATGGAGCAGGAGAAAGGAAAGTACAAGGAGATAGTGCGCTTCTATGTCACCGACGACCAAAACCACATCCCCGTGCGCCTCGACATGTTCCTGCGTTTCGGTTCGGCCAAAGCCTTCCTCACCAGCATGAAAGGCAACCGCAACCCCGTGGGCTGTGTGGTGAAATAAGTGGCACATCGTGTTGCACGGCGGCCATTATTGTGCAAATTCTTATCTTTTTGCTTGGAGAATTAAAAAAATGTTGTATCTTTGCGAGATAAATCAAAATACAACGAAAAATGACATTCACCGAGCATTGCAACACCATTTTCAATCAGGCCATCAATGACTATCACGTCACTGATAACATTGACACGCCCATCAACAACCCTTACGATCGTGACTCGATCGATAACCGTTTGTATCTGAAATGCTGGATCGACACCGTGCAGTGGCATTTCGAGGATATCATCCGCGACCCGCACATCGACCCCATTGAGGCGCTGCAACTGAAACGGCGCATCGACCGCTCTAACCAGGATCGCACCGACTTGGTGGAGCAGATAGACAGCTACTTCCGCCAGAAGTATAGCACCGTGAACGTGCTGCCCGATGCACGCATCAACACCGAGAGCCCCGCATGGGCCGTAGACCGCCTGTCGATCTTGGCACTGAAAATCTACCACATGCGCGAGCAGGTGGAGCGCCCCGACGCATCGCCCGAGCACCGGGAGAAGTGCCAGCAGAAGCTCAACGTGCTGCTCGAACAGCAGGTAGACCTCTCTACAGCTATCGACCAGCTGCTCGAAGACATCGAGGCCGGACGCAAATACATGAAGGTGTATCGGCAGATGAAGATGTATAACGACCCCGCCACCAACCCAGTGCTCTATAAAAAGGGTTGAGGCCGAGTGTGAAGAGTTCTGTGTGAACAGTTGAATAAGATAAGATCTTTGTTTTGAGAAAGCCCCATCTGCTTATCATTCGATTCTCAGCCATTGGCGACGTGGCTATGACCGTGCCCGTGGTCAGTTCGTTGGCAGCCCAGTATCCTGAGCTGCGCATCACGGTGTTGAGCCGTAAGTTCGCACGGACCTTCTTCGAGAATCTTGCACCCAACGTGGGGTTTATGGAGGCCGACCTGCATGGCGAGTACAAAGGACTGAAGGGGCTCAATGCCCTCTACCGGCGTCTGCTGGCCAAGAAGTTCACCGCCGTGGCCGATTTCCACCAGGTGCTGCGCTCCGACTATCTGCGCATGCGCTTCCAAATCGACAAGATTCCCGTGGCGCATATCAACAAGCACCGTCACGGCAAACGCATGCTGACGGCACAGAACAACAAGAAACGCGTGCAGCAACCCACCTCGTTCGAGAATTATGCCGATGTGCTGGCCAAGCTGGGCTATCCCGTCAAGTTGCAGTTCACCTCCATCTTCCCGCCCTCAGGCGGCGACCTGCGCCTGTTGCCTGACACGATAGGACCGAAAAAAGCCTTCCAGCAGTGGATTGGCATTGCCCCCTTTGCGGCGCATAAAGGAAAAATTTATCCTGAGGAGAAAATGCAGCAGGTGGTCAGCAGGCTCCTCAGCGAACATGCCAATGCCCGCATCTTCTTTTTCGGAGGTGGTGCCCACGAGCGCGACGTCATCAACAATTGGTGCCAAAAGTACCCTCGCTGCCTCAACGCGTCGGCCCTCTGCGGCTCCCTGCAGGGCGAGCTCATCCTGATGAGCCACCTCGACGTGATGCTCTCGATGGACTCTGCCAACATGCACTTGGCATCGCTCACTGCCACTCCCGTGGTCAGCATCTGGGGAGCCACGCATCCCTATGCCGGATTCATGGGCTGGAACCAGCCAAAAGAAAACGCCATACAGCTGCCCATGGACTGCCGGCCGTGCAGCATCTATGGTAACAAACCCTGTCAGCGTGGCGACTATGCCTGTCTTTATGGCATCAGTCCCGACACGATAGTAGAGAGAATCAATCATTTTATTCACCCCTAAAACAAACAAAAAGATTATGAAAAAGTACATTTGCGACACATGTGGTTACGTGTATGACCCTGAAGTAGGCGATCCCGACAGCGGCATCGCTCCCGGAACTGCTTTCGAGGATATTCCTGAGGATTGGGTATGCCCCATCTGCGGCGTAGGTAAAGAAGACTTCTCGGTAGAAGAGTAAGCACAAAAAGAGCGGGGATGCACTTGTCACAAGCGCATCCCCGCTTTGCCATTTCTGGCATAACGATATGAATTTAAGATTTTCCTGTCTTTTTTCTTTTTAGCATCTATATTTTTTCTTCTAACATCTCCATTGGTTGATGTTGTCTCGGCGTTGTCTAGGAAAATTCTTATCTTCGTGGTTGGCATTCTTTTCGTTATCGGATTGCTCTGATTATTCTGATTATTCTGAATACTCTGAATACTCCGAATATTCTGAATACTCCGATTGCTCCGTATATCCTTTCCTTTGCAAAGGTAGGAGTGGCAGCAGGTTTCTTCCAACTATTTTCTGGTTTTTCATCGCAGGTTGTTGCGACAACCCACCTCTGGGTATGACAAATCGGGCTTGCTGCCTGCTTTTTTGTCGCATGGGGAACGCGCTTCCACTTTTTTTCACAAATAGTTTGATTACTACAGAAAAAATGCCTATCTTTGCGCTTAGTAACCCTGGCGCATAAATGAATATCAAAGAGAGTTATAAGCGGTTTAAGCAATGGCAAAAGTCACCCGTCGTCTTCAAAATGAGCGACGAGAGGCATCGTTGCCAAAACTGTGGCGAGGAGTTCGAGGGCAACTTCTGTCCCTGCTGCGGACAGCGCGGCGGCACGGGTGTGGTGACATGGCGTAGCATCCACGAGGGCGTGATGGAGCTTTGGGGCATCGGTACGCGGTCGATGCCTTACACGCTGTGGCAGTTGCTCTTGCGGCCGGGTTATTTCATTGGCGAGTATATCAGCGGTCGCAAGCAGGTGAGTTTTCCGCCGGTGAAGATGCTGGTCATCGTGGCCACGCTCATCTTCGTCATCGACCATCTGACGGGCCTGCAGCTCTTTGGTCCAGAAGATGCTGTAACCGATACTGCCCAAGACAACATTTTTGAGAAGATAAGCGATTGGCTGAGCAACCACTACGACTGGTCGTCGCTGCTCTTTTTCCTGTTTTTGCTGTTTCCCACCAACATCGTGTTCCGCTATTCGCCGCGTCATGCCTTGCACACGGTGCCACAGGGATTTTTTGTGCAAGTGTTCAACAGCACGCTCTTTCTCCTTCTCGTCTTCATTGTGGGAGTGTTGCTTTGGGTTTTGGGGCTGCAAACCTCCAGCAGTGTTAACGACGTGCTGTTCTACATCATCATCGGCCTGCAGCTCATCGTTGTCTACAAGCAATTGTTCGGCTTCGGTCTTTGGGCCACGATATGGCGCATCAGCTTGACCGTCATCCTGAGCATTTTCCTGTTTCTGACGGTGGCCTTTTTGGTTGATCTCTGTTCAGGTTCCATCTTCATCGAGACCAATGACGGCATAGGAGGAGATATCTTCATTACATTGAGTGCCTTAGTTGCATTTTTGCTGACGGCCGAATGCTACAAGGCCGCATTCTACGACCGGCCGGTGCAGACCCGTTGGCAACGGGCCAAAGAGAATGCTTTGCTAGTGTTTCTCGTTCTGAACATCATCATGCACTTGCTGTTCGTCTACGCCATCTACTTCCGTACCCTCGGCGCAGATGTGGAGGAAAGCGTCGAAAAGCGATTCGAATTTATCGAGGTGCTGGTTTTCGCACTTGTCGTGCTCATTGTGCTCACCTATGGCCTCATACGCAAAAAGATACAACGCCGCAAGCAGAAACTGCAGCCTGCTGCATCGGCTGCAGAGCCTGTTCCGGAGGAAGAAACAACAATTCGTATAGAATCATAAACGGAATATAATGAAGAGAAAGAATTTATTTTTAGTGTGTGTCATGCTACTGCTCATGACCCTTAACAGCTATGGACAGACCAACATGGTGGGGCGCATATACTATCATCCCAACATCATGGCTGCCGAAATAAATAAAAACTTGAAAGAGTTCGACCAGAAACTCGCTAAGCATAAAGCAGAGGCCGTGGCGAAGGTCGAAAAGGAAAAAGGCCGCAAAATGACAGCCGAAGAGGCTGCTGAGCTGGAAAAGGAAATGAATGAAGGAAGGACAAAGGCTCATGCTGCGTTCAAGGCCATGTCGATGGCTGTCACCATCGAGTTCATCTCGGCCACCCAGGCGGTGATGAAAGCCGATATGAAGGTCGACGATGCTGCTTTGAAGACTGTCGGTGTGAGCTGGCTGAAGCGCAAAGCCATGAAAGCTGCTATGGCCGTGATACCTAAGTCGAACAAGGACACCTACGTGGTGAAGGGCAACCAGATTTTTTTTGGTAAAGGAAAAGACCAGGAAATAATGACCCTGAGCGCCGACGGAAAGACTATCTCTGGCAAGTGGGACGACCAGCCCTTCACACTGACGCGCACAAAGTAGCTTTCCCGTCATGCTTGCGCTATAGTAACCGCCTTTTTTGTCTTGGTGCTGAAAACACCGTGTTTCAGTCATGAAGACACCGTGTTTTATTCATGAGAACGTTGTGTTTCTGTCATGAAAATAAAGTGGTTACGGCGCAAAGACAATATTTGTAAAAAGGTGCAAAAACATCACTTGGGATGATTTTTCAGCGAAAAGATTTTGCCATCTCAAATATATTTCATTACTTTGCACCCGATTTACTTTAAAGTCCTAATATTACGGATTACAAACAATAATTTTATTATGGCAGAACAATTGGAAGTAAAGGAGCTGGACCAGGTCGTTGTCCGCTTCTCTGGTGACTCCGGCGACGGTATGCAGTTGGCCGGTAACATCTTCTCTACGGTCAGTGCCACCGTAGGTAACGGCATTTCAACATTCCCAGACTATCCCGCTGACATCCGTGCCCCGCAAGGATCGCTCACCGGCGTATCTGGTTTCCAGGTGCACATCGGTGCAGGCAAGGTGTATACCCCTGGCGACCTCTGCGACGTGCTCGTGGCTATGAACGCTGCTGCGCTCAAGACACAGTACCGCTATGCTAAACCGCAGGCTACCATCATCATCGACACCGACTCGTTCGGACCGAAAGACCTGCAGAAAGCTGCGTTCAAGACCGAAGACTATCTGGGCGAGATGGGCATCGACCCCGACCGCGTGGTGGCTTGTCCGCTTACGACTATGGTGAAAGAGTGCCTGAAGGATACCGGCATGGACAACAAGGCCATCCTGAAGTGCCGCAACATGTTTGCGCTGGGACTGGTGTGCTGGCTGTTCAACCGCGACCTGAGCCTCGTTGCCAATTTCCTGCGCGAGAAATTTGCCAAGAAACCTGCTATTGCAGAAAACAATATCAAGGTGGTGCAGGCTGGTTATGACTATGGCCATAACACCCACTCGAGCGTGCCTGCCACCTATCGCATCGATTCGAAAGAGAAAGTGCCCGGACGCTATATGGACATCACCGGCAACAAGGCCACTTCTTACGGTCTGATTGCTGCTGCCGAGAAGGCTGGTCTGCGTCTCTTCCTGGGTTCTTATCCTATTACTCCTGCTACTGACATCCTGCACGAGCTGTCGAAGCACAAGTCGTGCGGCGTTATCACCGTGCAGTGCGAGGACGAAATCTCGGGCTGTGCAAGTGCTATCGGCGCATCGTTTGCCGGTGCCCTGGCTGCCACCTCTACCTCTGGCCCTGGCATCTGTCTGAAGAGCGAGGCCATGAACCTGGCCGTCATCGACGAGCTGCCACTCGTCATCATCGACGTACAGCGCGGCGGTCCCTCTACAGGTCTGCCCACCAAGAGCGAACAGACCGACCTGCTGCAGGCCCTCTACGGCCGCAACGGCGAGAGTCCTATGCCCGTTATCGCAGCCACCAGTCCTACCGACTGCTTCGACGCTGCCTACGAGGCTGCCAAGATTGCCCTTGAGCACCTCACACCAGTCATCCTGCTCACCGACGCCTTCATCGCCAATGGCTCAGGTGCATGGCGCCTGCCCACCATGGAGCAGCTGCCCGAAATCCGTCCGCACTACGCTACTCCCGAGATGAAGGGCAACTACACCCCGTATTTCCGCGACGAGGAGACAAAGGTGCGCTACTGGGCTATCCCCGGTATGGAAGGCTACAACCACATTCTGGGCGGACTGGAGAAGGACGGCAAGACCGGTGCCATCTCTACCGATCCTGAGAACCACGATCTGATGTGCCGTCTGCGCGCCGAGAAGGTGGCCAAGATTGCTGTGCCCGACCTGGAGGTGATGGGCGACGACGATGCCGACCTGCTCATTGTGGGCTTCGGTTCAACCTACGGTCATCTGGTAAGTGCCATGCAGGAGCTGCAGCAGAAGGGCTACAAGGTGGCTCAGGCTCAGTTCAAATACATCAACCCGCTGCCCAAGAACACGGCAGAGGTGCTCTCTAAGTATAAGAAGGTTGTCGTGGCCGAGCAGAACCTTGGTCAGCTGGCCGCTTATCTGCGTGCAAAGGTCGACGGTTTCGTTCCCTATCAGTTCAATCAGGTAAAGGGCCAGCCGTTCGTAGTCAGCGAGTTGGTTGCAGCTTTTGAGGAAATATTAGCCCGGTAATTTTTAATAAACAACGACCACGAATTGAACGAAAAGAACGAATAGTTTTTCATTTGTTACGATAAAATAGTTGTTGAGTTAAAAGCCGTTAAGGCTCTAGACGATATGCACCATTCGCAGGCATACAATTATGCGAAAGTTGCCAATTGTAAGTTGGCATTGCTTTTAAATTTTGGCGAGTCTTCGCTGGTTTATGAGCGGTTAGTAGTGTAATTCGTGTCTATTCGTCATAATGAATCATTCGCATGATACCATTCAATTGTAGAGATAATCATTCGTAAAATTCGAGTTATTCGTGGTCGAAAATATGATTAAGAGTATGAGTTATACAGCACAAGATTATAAGAAAGGACAACCTCGTTGGTGTCCGGGTTGCGGTGACCATTTCTTCCTCGCATCACTGCACAAAGCCATGGCTGAGGTGGGCGTTGCCCCGCACAATATGGCCGTGATTTCGGGTATTGGCTGTTCAAGCCGTCTGCCCTATTATGTAAGTACCTATGCCATGCAGACCATCCACGGTCGTGCGGCTGCCATCGCTACGGGTGCCAAAGTGGCCAACCCTGACCTCTGTGTGTGGCAGGTGAGCGGCGACGGCGACGGACTGGCCATCGGTGGTAACCACTTCATCCATGCCATGCGTCGTAACATCGACCTGAACATGATTCTGCTGAACAACCGTATCTATGGCCTCACCAAAGGTCAGTATTCACCCACTTCGCCACGCGGATTCGTTTCGAAGTCGAGCCCCTACGGAACGGTAGAGGATCCCTTCCGCCCCGCTGAGTTGTGCTTTGGTGCCCGCGGTCACTTCTTCGCACGTGCCGTTGCCACCGATGCAGCAGGTACTGTCGACATTCTGAAGGCTGCCTACCAGCATAAGGGCGCCTCAGTGTGCGAGATTCTGCAGAACTGCGTCATCTTCAATGATGGCTGCCACGATGCCGTTTACAACAAGGAAGGCCGCAAAAAGAACGCCATCTACGTGCGTCACGGCGAGAAACTCGTGTTCGGCGAGAACAATGAGTTCGGACTGGTGCAGGATGGTTTCGGCCTGAAGGTGGTTGAGATTGGCAAAGACGGCTATACCCTCGACGACGTGCTGGTGCACGATGCCCACTGCGAGGACGACACCCTGCAGCTGAAACTCGCCATGATGAGCCTTGAGGACGGATTCCCCATTGCCCTCGGTGTGATTCGCGACGTGGAGGCTCCCACCTACGACCAGGCTGTGCATGAGCAGCTTGAGGAGGTGAGCCAGAAGAAGAAGTATCACAACTTCATGGAGCTGGTAGAGACCAACGACATCTGGGAGGTGAAATAAAAACTAGTTATTCCTCTTATCCACATAAAGGTGAAAAGCTGTGGCCCATAGGGTTGCGCTTTTCACCTTTTTTTGTGTCGGTATCCGACAAAGCAAAATGATGGCAAAAAGAATGGGGCACCCCGTAAGGAGCGCCCCTTGGCGATGAGTTTGATCTGCTAGGTATGGCAAAATCAATCGCCAGATACCATAAGGTCATTTCTTGATCTTTATATACCCTTGTTCGATGGCCTTATATATAAGGTTTGCGACGTTTCGGGCACCCAGTTTGTAGAAGAGACTCTTACGGTGAGCCTCTACAGTGTTCTCCGAGATAAACAGCTGTTCTGCTATCTCCTTAGAGGTGTATCCTTGGGCCATGGCCTTAAGGATATCGATCTCTCGCTCTGAGGGCTGCTCTTTTGAAGCTTTCCTTGCGCCTGGGGATAATCGGTTGCTTACCATAACTATCGGATTGGTGATTAAAAGTGATTGTTCTAAGTTGCGCAAAGATAGCAAAAAAAATGCGATTACAAAGAGTTATTGTAGGCAAAAAGTGCCTAAAAATACAAATTTTACGGGTTACCGTGGTGTAAAAGTTACAATTATTTACAGACCGTTTCTACACGCTCCATTTTTAGGTAAAACAACGGCTATTGTCTTCATGTAGAAATAGTCGAACGACATGTAAACGAGGCCTCCGAAGGGATTATTTGTACCCCATGAGTTTTTGCAGATAAAGTATTTACCCCCCTCTGTGTCGTGGGCCAGACCCACAATGCTCATGCAGTGGTCGTCGGTAGTTTTGCGCCGCTCCCATTGTTGCTGTCGCCGTTCGGGGGTGGGGGTGTCGCTGGTGGTTGCGGTTCCCTGTTTGAAGTTGAACCCCTCCTCGCTGATGTCACCTTCCCAGCATACGGGGTGGTTTTGGCGCACCGACCGCTCGACCAGAGCCGTCAGCGTGTCGATGGGCAGATTGAGGAAAGCGTGGCCGTCGGTATTGTCGGGTACGTCGAGCACCACCTTCTGACCGTAAGGATGACCGGCCAGGCTGGTGAGGGCCACATATTCGTCGGGCAGGCATACGCTATGGGCAAATTCTTGTGAGGTGTATTCCACCCCGCCCATGAACTGATAGCGGGGCACGGGCCGTATCTCGTCGTCGAGCATTTGCTCTACCTTTTGCGCAAACTTGTCCTTGGTCATGCGCCGGCTGATAGCCATATCGGCCATCTTGGTGAGTTTGCGCTGCAGCACGCTGTAGTTGCATTCGGTGGAGTGGTAGCTGTCGTAGCTCAGCAGGCCGTCTTTCATGATGCAGGTGATGAGGCGTGGGGCCATGCCGCGCAGATGGATGGGATGATTGTCGGGTTGCTCGAAATGGTCTAGGGTCAGCTGCTTCAGCAAGTGGCGCCCCACAAAGTCTACCGACAGGTTCACCGAGTCGCCCATGGCGATGTGCTCGGTCTCGATGGTGGCGAGCATGGCATAGGCCCAGCATAGGTCGCTGCCGCGCTGGTCCTTCACGGGTGTGATGGGCAACAGCACCTCGTTTTCGAACGACAGGTTGTCTGCCGGCTGCCCGTCGTGACAGGCTGCTAGCAGGATGGCAACGGCTAATATGCAGGCGAAATGTCTCATCATGTTGCAAAGATACAAATTTATTGAGAATGGACAATTGATTATTGAGATTAAATTTGTAATTTTGCAGCATGAAACAGAATATCAGCGATTTTGAAATTATGGCTCCGGTGGGCTCGCGCGAGTCGCTGGCCGCTGCCATTCAGGCAGGCGCCGGCTCGGTGTATTTCGGCATCGGGCAGCTAAACATGCGCTCGCATTCGGCTAACCACTTCACCATCGACGACCTGAAGGAGATTGCACAGACGTGCCGCGAGCACGCCATCAAGTCGTATCTCACCGTCAACACCATTATCTATGGCGAGGACTTGCAGACCATGCGCGAGATTTGTGATGCCGCCAAGGAGGCCGACATCACTGCCGTCATTGCCTGCGACGTGGCCGTGATGACCTATTGCAACCGCATCGGGCTGGAGGTTCACCTGTCCACCCAGCTCAACATCTCCAACATCGAGGCCCTGCGCTTCTATGCCCAGTTTGCCGA
>DEJV01000067.1:0-17196 GCA_002353525.1 Prevotella sp. UBA2739 | reverse complement strand
TGCATGGCTGTCAGCGGCAAGTGCTATATGAGTCTGCACGATGCCAACCGCTCGGCCAACCGCGGCGAGTGCATTCAGATTTGTCGCCGTTCGTATATTCTGACCGATGCCGAGACAGGCAACGAGATAGAGGTGGACAATAAATACCTGATGAGCCCGAAAGACCTGAAGACGGTACGTTTCATCGACCGCATGATGAAAGCCGGCGTGAGGGTATTCAAGATTGAGGGCCGTGCCCGTGGACCAGAGTATGTCTACACCGTGGTGAACTGCTATAAGGAGGCCATTCAGAGCGTGCTCGACGGCACCTTCACCGACGAGAAGAAAGACCTTTGGGACCAGCGGCTCGCCACTGTCTTCAACCGTGGTTTTTGGGATGGCTACTATCTGGGACAACGGCTGGGCGAGTGGAACAAGAACTATGGTTCGAACGCCACCGAGAAGAAACAGCTGGTGGGCAAGGTCATCAAGTATTTCTCGCGGTTGGGCGTGGCCGAGGTGGCTGTCGAGGCCTGCGAGTTCAGCGTGGGCGACAAGATGCTCATCACGGGTCCCACCACGGGTGCCATGTGGCTGACGCCCGACGAGATACGCTATGAGCTGAAGCCGGTAGAGACCGCCCTGCAACGGCAGCGCGTGTCGATTCCCGTGCCCGGGAAGGTGAGGCCCAACGACAAGCTGTTTAAGCTGGTCAAGAGCGAGGCTTGACCGCCGGCCGTGAGAGAACAACGAGTAGAATAGTTGAGATATCAAGAGTTACTATAGAATATGAAGAGTATCAACGAACTGCAAGACGAGGTAATAGAGGAGTTTTCCGATTTCGACGACTGGATGGACAAGTATCAGTTGCTCATCGACCTGGGCAACGAGCTGGCTCCCCTCGACGAGAAATACAAGACTGAGAGCAACCTGATCGACGGCTGCCAGAGCCGTGTGTGGCTGCAGGCCGACTATGAGGACGGCCACATTGTGTTCCAGGCCGAGAGCGACGCGCTCATCGTGAAGGGCATCATCGCCCTGCTCATCCGCGTGCTGAGCGGCCACACCCCGCAGGAAATCATCGATGCCGACCTCTATTTCATCGAGCGCATCGGACTGAAAGACCATCTCTCGCCCACCCGCAGCAACGGACTGCTGGCCATGGTGAAGCAGATACGCATGTATGCGCTGGCCTTCCAGGTGAAAGATGCCCACTGACCCTACCGCCAACCGAAACCCGTAGTCATGCGCAAACTGAAGACCATCGAGATGAACCGCCTGTCGGTGGAGGAGTTCAAGGAGGCTCCGAAGCTGCCGCTCATCGTCGTGCTCGACGATGTGCGCTCGCTGTATAATGTGGGCAGTGTGTTCCGCACCTGCGATGCCTTCCGCGTGGAGGCCGTCTATCTGTGCGGCATCACGGCCACGCCGCCGCACCCCGAGATACACAAGACGGCACTGGGCGGCGAGGACAGCGTCAGCTGGCGCTATTTCCCCACGGCACTCGAGGCCGTCGGCGAGCTCAGACGCAACGGCTGGCTGGTCTTTAGCGTTGAGCAGGTGGAGGGGTCGACCAAGCTGCAGCAACTGCAGTTGAGCGACGGTGCTGAGGCGCGCCCGGAGAAAGGCTATGCCGTGGTGCTGGGCAACGAGGTGAAGGGCGTCCACCAGGAGGTGGTCGACGCCAGCAACGGCTGTCTGGAGATTCCGCAGTTTGGCACGAAACACTCCATGAACGTGAGTGTGACGGCCGGCATCGTGATATGGGAGTTTGCCCGCCAGCTGTTATTAAAATGAGAGAATAGCTGTTGTTAAAATGAGCATGGGGCACCAAAAATGCGAGCATGGGCTCCAAAAGAAATAGTTGTTTTTAAAGAGAGAGGGTGATACCAAAAGAAATGGGTTACAGAGGAAATCTCCGTAACCCATTTTTATAGTGTTTTGTTTCTTTCCGTTTACTTCACATACTCGGCGAAGTCGGTCAGGCGCATGTCACCCTTGCGGGCCAGTGTGTCGTGCAGGGCGAATGCAGCGGGCAGGTTGTGACGTGTATGTCCGCCCTTGGCAATCTTCAGGTAGTCCCACATGAGCTGCTTGTAGTCGGGGTGTACGCACTGCTCGATGATGTGCTGGGCACGCTGTGCGGGGCTCTTTCCGCGCAGGTCGGCAACACCCTGCTCGGTGACGATGATGTTGACATCGTGCTCTGAGTGATCCTGGTGGCTGACAAACGGTACGATAGAGCTGATGAGGCCGCCCTTGGCAGTAGAAGGACAAGTGAAGATAGAGAGGTAGGCGTTGCGCTCGAAGTCGCCCGAGCCGCCGATACCGTTCATCATCTTCACGCCGCTGATGTGTGTAGAGTTGGCATTACCGTAGATGTCGCACTCGATGGCGGTGTTGATGGCGATGACGCCGAGTCGGCGGATGACCTCAGGACTGTTGGAAATCTCACTCTGGCGCAGTGTGAGGTGGTGCTTGAAGTAGTCCATATTGTCGTAAACCTGCATCAGGCACTCGTTGCTGACGGTGAGCGAGCATGCACTGGCATCCTTCACGCGGCCGTTGAGCATCATGTCGATGACCGAGTTCTGAATCACCTCGGTGTAGATATTGAAGTCGGGCACGTGCTTGTCCTGACCCAGGGCACCCAGAATGGCGTTGGCGGTCGAGCCTACACCACTCTGCAGCGGCAGGAACTCCTTGGGAATGCGGCCTTTGTGCATCTCCTCAACGAGGAACTCAGCTGTCAGGTAACCAATCTTGTCGGTCACGGGGTCGTTGTCCTTGAAAGCGCGGGCCTCGTCGGGAATGTTGCACTCTACGACGCCTACGAGCTTCTCTTTGGGTACAGTGATGTATGGAACACCGATGCGGTCGCTCACGTTGACAATGGGGATGGGCTTGCGGTAAGGAGGATCGAGCGGCTCATACACGTCGTGGATGAACTTGGCATTGGGATTGTGGAACGAGTTGAGCTCCAGAATCACGTGCTTGGCCAGACGGGCTGCAGTGGGCGAGATACCGCCGGCAGCTGTCAGGTAGGCGCGATACTCAGTGGGAGTCTCCTCAATGTCGCACACCTCGAGAATAGCCCAGTCGATGTCGCCATAGAAACCGTAGCGCAGCTCCTGTGCCATGTGGCTCAGATGCAGGTCGTTGTAGGGAATCTCACCCAGGTTGACGTGCTTGCGGAAGTCGGGGTTGGTGGTGTAGGGGGCACGATATTTCAGTGCCTGTGCGTTGGCAAGATCACCGTCGGTAGACTGGCCTGTAGAGGCTCCGGTGAAGATACCAACTTTGAACTCGCGGCCTGCCTCATGCTCGGCAACGGCTATTTTTGCCAGTTCTTTAGTTACTGCTTTTGCCACACCTGCGGGAGTGAATCCGCTCATGGCAATGTTGTCGTTGTGCTTAATCAGCGCTGCAGCTTCGGCAGCGGTCATCAGTTTATACGCCATTTGTATTTAATTTGTGGATTTAAGATTTGGCTGCAAAATTAATCAAAATCAATGGCACGGCAAAATAATTGGCTTATTAATTTTAATTATTTGATTATCAACTGCGAGAAATAGGGGAAATGGTGCGCCGCAATCTGCTCTACGTCGGTCAGATAGAGGGCTTGGGGCGTACCCGTGTTTTCGAAATAGTGGTACTGCCGGCGGGGGTTGGCACGCATGAAGGCCTTCACGGCGGCCTCGCATTGCGACAGTTTCATCACTACCACCACGTGGCCCGATGCCAGCAGCTGTTCCAGCTCGGTCGCTTCCACGTTGCCGGGCACCACCAGCAGGCGCTCGCTGCCGCTGATGAGCGACTGCCGGGCCGCCGCCGCCGAGGCAATGAACGAGGGGATGCCGGCCACCTGCTGCACGTCGACGCCCTCATCGGCCATGCTGTCCAACAAGTAGTGCACCGAGGCATAGATGCTGATGTCACCCTCCACGCCGATTACCACACGCCTGCCTTCGCACTGCCAGCGCAGGGCGTCGGCCTTCATCTCGTCGTAGACGGCATGGGCAGCCCGGCGGTCAGTCTTCATGGGCAGCGGGTAGAGGCATATCTGGGGCTGCTCAGGGCCGTCCGTTCTTTCCGGTTTTGCCGTAAGCGCCAGTGCGGTGCGCACCACGTCGTTGGCCCTTGAGGTGAGTGAGCCGTCGGCGCTCCGTGTGGCGGGCAGCAAGATCACGTCGGCCTGGCGCAAGGCGTTGCATGCCTTGAGCGTCATCATCTCCGCGTCGCCGGGACCCAGCGAGACAAACAGTATGGGATTGTTCATTTTCCTGCGCATTCTGGACAGATGCCTTTCACCACATAGTTGGCCGACGACATGCGGTAGCCCTCGGGCAGGTCGATGGTGGGAATGGGCGTGTTGTCCAGGCAAAACGTTCGGTGGCACTGCTCGCAATGGAAGTGCACGTGCATGTCGTCGTCCTCGTCGGCATGATGGCTGTGGCAGAGCTCATAGCGCACGCCCTGACAGCCGTCTTCCACGAGATGTACCAAGTGGTTCTCCTTGAAGACGGTGAGCGTGCGAAAGATGCCCGACTTGTCGATGGTGCCGATCTTCGCCTCCAGCTCCGACAACAACAAAGGCCGGCTGGCAGCCGCCAGTGCCCTGACCACCACAATGCGGTTGGCCGTAGGCTTCACGTGGTGGCTCTCCAACAGGCTCACGCAGTGCTCTTCGGCCAGCATCTTACACAGCCTTAAAGCCCTTGGTGCTGATGGTCTGCATCACGTCGTGGATGTCCATCTCGGCATATTCGGCTTTTTTCTGGTTGTCCAGGGTGCGCTGCAGTGCAGCCTCCTCTTCCTCATCGTTGTGATAGGTGCATACTTTGCTTTTGGCTTCGGCAATGGCCCAGCCCACAAGTGCTACGGCAACAAGTGCCACTACTACTAAAAGTGCTGTCATATCGATATGTGTTTTTAAATTCTGCTGCAAAGGTACGAAAAGTCGAGTGAAAAGCCAAATTTATTTGAGCTTTTCCGAGACGGAGTATCTTCGGCAAGGCCAAAAACGCGCGTTTTTCAACTGCATAACAAATTACACTTCCATTTGTTAATGAATTACACTCCAATTTGTTAGTAAATTACACTCTAATTTGTTAATAAATCGAGGTGTAATTTGTTAACAAATCGAGGTCTAATTTGTTAGCAAATGGAAGTGTAATTTGTTAGCAAATCGCAAACCGGCCAGATGGCAAGCCGGAAAAGCGGTTAGGGGATGGCGCAAGGCGATGAGTTTTCCTGTGGGTGGTCGCGAAGGATCGTTGTTAAAAAATGGTGGAATTATTTGGAACTTTTAATATTTTTTTATATTTTTGCAAAGTGAAGAGATAGTCATTGAAATATCAATGAGAGAAGAAAAGACAAAAACAAAACGATTGATCGATTATGAAGACATTATGTTTGGCCATGTTGATGGCCGTAAGCATGCAGGCTGAGGCTGCAGACAACGACACTATCGTTGTGAACAAACCCAACCGTGTGACCGTCGTGGCAGGCGACTCGTTGCAGAAAATATTGATTGAAGGCCGCGAAGGCGACAGCAAATACGTCTATCGCAACACGGTCAGGCTGGACGACAAGTACGTCAGAAAAGCCACGAACGACAAAGACAAGTGGGACATTCTGCCCTCGGTGAAGATTGGCAACAAGGAAGACAGCAACGACGCCGTGAGCATGCACCTGGCATTCGGATTCACTAACCCCACCGGCGTGGACAAGCGCGTTGGCTTCTCTACCTTCCGTTCGTGGGAGATATGGTGGGTGCCCGTCCTTTATGAGCACCACTTCGACAAGCTGAAGC
Source organism: Prevotella sp. UBA2739 (assembly GCA_002353525.1). Classification (GTDB taxonomy): domain Bacteria; phylum Bacteroidota; class Bacteroidia; order Bacteroidales; family Bacteroidaceae; genus Prevotella. The sequence continues at coordinate 11,402 of DEJV01000067.1, read as the reverse complement.
AGCACAGCATTGAGCTGGGACTGGGTGTTGACTGGCGCAACTACCGCACCACCGACCAAGTGCATTTCTATAAGAACAACGAAGGGCGTGCCGACGTGATGGACGCTCCTGCCAGCGAAGACCTCAAGTTCTCGCGCATCAAGGTGACGAGCGTCACCGCAAGTCTCGTCTACAACTGCCACTTCTCGAAGAATTTTGGCATCGGACTGGGCCCGGTGCTGAACTGGAACTTCCACTCTAGCGTGAAGACGAAATACAAGGAAGACGGCAAGACGTGCTCGGTGGCAGAAAAGAAAGTGGGCCATCGCCCCTTCACCGTCGACTTCATGGGCCTTGTCCACCTCAAGCCCTTCAGCCTCTACGTGAAATACAGTCCCAACGACGTGATCAAGGATGGCGGCGTAGAGTTCCGCTCGCTCTCGTTCGGAATCTATCTCTAGTCTCGTTTTTCAACCACAGTATAGAAGAAATCGGCGCGATATTTGGTTATCCCGCCGATTTCTTGTATCTTTGCATCCGAAATGGTGGTGACTGCCTGCCCAAAGCGGCGGCCCGCAAACAGGGCGCAATGCCATCGCCACTAGATGAATACAGCATAGAAAAGAATTATCAACAGAAAAAATTATGGAACAGAAACTTTTAATCTACAATACGCTGACGCGCCAGAAAGAGCGCTTCGTGCCCCTGCATGCTCCTAATGTGGGCATGTATGTGTGCGGACCAACCGTCTATGGCGACCCCCATCTGGGACATGCCCGCCCGGCCATCACCTTCGACGTGGTGTTCCGCTATCTGAAACACCTGGGATATAAGGTGCGCTATGTGCGCAACATTACCGATGTGGGCCATCTGGAGCACGATGCCGACGAGGGCGAGGACAAGATTGCCAAGAAGGCACGCCTGGAGCAGTTGGAGCCCATGGAGATTGCCCAATACTACACCAACCGCTACCATGCAGCCATGGAGGCGCTGAACGTGCTGCCCCCATCGATAGAACCGCATGCCACGGGACACATCATCGAGCAGCAGCAGCTGGTGAAGCAGATTATGGACAATGGCTTCGCCTACGAGTCGAACGGCTCGGTTTATTTCGACATTGAGGCTTACAACAAGAAATACCACTATGGACGCTTGAGCGGACGCACGCTGGAGAACATCAAGGATGCCAGCCGCGAGCTCGACGGAGTGGGCGAGAAGCACAACCAGGCCGACTTCGCCTTGTGGAAAAAAGCATCGCCCGAGCACATCATGCGCTGGCCCAGCCAGTGGAGCGACGGATTCCCCGGATGGCACTGCGAGTGCACCGCCATGGGCAGAAAATATCTGGGCAGCCACTTCGACATCCACGGTGGAGGCATGGACCTGGTGTTCCCGCACCACGAATGCGAGATTGCCCAGAGCGTGGCCTCGCAGGGCGACGACATGGTGAAATACTGGATGCANNGGACAGAAGATGGGCAAGTCGCTGGGCAACTTCATCACTCTGGAGCAGTTCTTCAAGGGCACTCACCCCTCGCTGGAGCAGCCCTACTCGGCCATGACCATACGCTTCTTCATTCTCTCGGCCCACTATCGCGGCACCGTCGACTTCTCTAACGACGCGCTGAAGGCCAGCGAGAAAGGACTGGAGCGACTCTTGGGCGGCATCAACGACCTCAACCGTGTGGTTCCGGCCGACAAGAGCGACGAGCAGACCCACCGTCTGGTGAGCGAACTGGCCCAGAAGTGCTACGACGCCATGAACGACGACTTTGCCACTCCGCAGGTGATCAGTCATCTGTTTGAGGCTTGCACCACCATCAATAAGATTCTCGACCATAAAGCCAGCATCAGCGAGGACGACCTCAACACGCTGAACGACACCATGCGCCTCTTCACCTTCGACCTGCTGGGACTGAAAGAGGAGAAAGGAAAGTCGAACGATGCCCGCGAGGAGGCCTACGGAAAAGTGGTAGAGATGGTGCTCGACCTGCGCGCCAAAGCCAAGGCTGCCAAAGACTGGGCCACTAGCGACCAGATTCGCGACCAGCTGGCTGCCGCCGGCTTCGAGGTGAAAGACACCAAAGACGGCGTAACGTGGAAGCTTAATAAGTGAGAAGGGACAAGTGAAAAGTGACAAGTATGATTACTCTCAAGGCAGAGACTCCTGCTCGAAAGCTAATCACACTTGTCACTTTTCACTTTTCACTTTTCACTTTAATCAAGGTACGAGATTAGCACGTCCCACACGGCGATGATATGGCAGATGCTGCCCGCCAGGACGAAGAAATGGAAGACGGTATGCATGTACCGTCTTTTATTGATGCTGTAGAAGACGGCTCCTGTGATGTAACACACACCCTCGGCAATGATCCATGCCACGGCGGCAGTGCTCACACTGTCGATGAGCGGCTTGAAGGCAACGAGCACCGAGAGGCCCATCAGACAGAAACAGATGGTCTCCAGGTGGGAGTGGTCTTTCAACTTGATGAAGCTGGCAATGGTTCCGGCAATGGCCGCTGCCCAGATAAAGGCAAACAGACTCCATCCCCAGTAGCCTTGCTGGCGCAGGGCGATGAGTGTGATGGGCGAATAAGAGCCTGCTATATGCCAGTAGATGGCCGCATGATCCCACTTGCGCAGCCGCTCTTTCCACACGCTGCGCGCCTTCACGGCATGATAGATGGTCGAGGCCAGATACGACATGAGCATGCCGAAAAGATAGAGTATGACCCCTGCCGTGGCCCATCCGTCGCCCGAACGGAAACACCACACCAGGAATATCACGCCAAACACCACGCCCAGGGCGATGCCCCCGCCGTGGCTCGACGAGTTCCATATCTCTTCTTTATGGTTGAAGTGTATCCGGCGCATCAGCAATTCATTCTATAAAAAATATAGGCATGTCCTTTGTGGGCATGCCTATTTCAATATGTTTTTTACTTTCTCTTCTTCGTCTTCGTGCCCTCGTTAGCCTTAATCAGCTCATAGTCGCGCTGCGTGATAGGCAGGGCAAAATAGAGAGTTGTGCGGCCAGTGCGCAAGGCCACCTGGCTCCAGTCCTTGGCTACCACCACACTGCGGTTCGAGCCCTCGTCGGTGAAGAGCCATCCTTCCTCATCGTCTGTAGGCATGCCGATGGTCACCGTGATGACGTTTCCGCCGCTCGACGACGACGAGAAGATGTAGCTGTCGGTCTTTGAGCCATTGATGAGAATGGCGCGAACGCTGTCGGTAGACGCATAATAGAGCTCAAACTTATCGGGCAGTTTGCCGGCAGCGGGCAGCTTTATGGCCGGTGCTTTCACCTCGTCGGTGCGTTTGGCTGCCGCACGGGGCTTTTTGTTCAGCGAGAAGTCGTTGTCTATTTGCTCTTTCTTTGCTGCCAGTTCTTTGTTCGAGGCGGCAAAGTCGTTCTTTCTCAGTGCATTGATTTGCATCACCTTCTCTTGGGTAAGGTCCAGCAGCGACATGCCGCCGGCGGTCTCGCGCGGCAGACTGTTGACAAATGCGCGCTCGCGCTGCTCGAAACTGCTGCGTGCCACTTCGGTCTGTGTGCGCACGGTGCCAATGTTGCTGGCCTTGTTCTGCAGATAAGTGACGAGCGGGTTGCCAGTCAGCTGTCGCAAGATGCGCTCGGTGCCCTCGTCGTCGTAGATGGGGCCGATGGGTTTTCCGGCCGCATCGTATACCATCACGTTTCCTGCCTCGGTATAGGCAAAGATGAGTGTCATGGCCGAAAGCTCGCCTCTCTCGTAGAGCCGGGCCACCTTCGATTTCTTCATCAGCTCAACGTCTTTGCCCCATGTGCCCAGGTTCACCTCCTCCAAGCGGACATACTGGCAGGGAACAATCTCTGTTCCCGACATGTTGCAGGCGCCCGTCAGGCCTTTCTTCACATATTTCACCAGCGGCAGTGTCCGCATCGGCTCGATGGCCGAGCACTCGCTCGTCACCAGTGTGCCGTCGATGCCCTGCAGGCTCAGTGTGCCGTTGAGGCCTTTCGAGATGACCATCAGGTTGTCGCCCATCCAGTTCCACTGGCTGTTCAGCGTCACCTGCTCGCAGTCTACGGTGAGTTTGTTGCCGTGCAGGTCCATCAGATACTGGCTGCCGGCATTGCCCACAATGGCGAAACGGGCATAGATGCGTGGCTCCTGGTCCCAGCTTTCGCCGCCCACCATTTCTCCTTTGCGGTCGATCATGTAGTATCGGTCGTCGTATTTCACGAATGTGAAGGCGTTAGTCCCCCAGAATCCCATCTGTTGGAACACGTTGGGTATCACGTTGTTGCCTTGCTCATCGTTGGCTCCGTAGAGGCCGGTGGTGCTGATGGTAGTACGCCAGAAGGCATTGTCGCGCTGCGCCATCACGGCGATGGCAGCCCATGCGAGGGCTATTGACAAAATGAATAATCTTTTCATCACATTATTTTCAATCATGTTTTGCGCCTGCAAAATTAATATAAATATGTGAAACCACAAAAACAGTCAGCTTTTTTTCTCATTCTGCCAGCACAAAGTCGAGTTGCCGTTTCTCCACATTGGCGCGGGCCACCTTGATGCGTATGGGGTCGCCCAGCTGGTATTTGTGGTGATGGCGGCGGCCCACCAGACAGTAGTTCTTCTCGTCGAACTCATAGTAGTCGTTGTCCAGGTCGTGCATCGACACCATGCCCTCGCAGTGGTTCTCGTCAATCTCGCAGTAGATGCCGTAGCTCTGAATGCCCGAGATGTGGGCGTCGTATTCCTCGCCGATTTTGTCGCCCATGAACTCTACCATCTTATACTTGATAGAGTCGCGCTCGGCATTCTGTGCCAGCTGCTCCATGTCGCTGGAGTGCTCGCACAGTTCCTCGTAGTGGTCTTTGTTGGCCGAGCGTCCGCCCTGCTGATAGCGGCTGAGCAGACGGTGCACCATGGTGTCGGGATAGCGGCGTATGGGCGAGGTGAAGTGGGTGTAATAGTCGAATGCCAGTCCGTAGTGGCCAATGTTGTGCACGCTGTATTTTGCCTTCATCATGGCTCGCAGGGCCACCGACTGTATGAGTTTCTGCTCGTTCTTGCCCTCGCACTCCTCCATGAGCGTGTTGAGGCTGCGGCTGATGGCTCCTTTGGTGCCGGCGGTCTTGAGTTTATAGCCGAATCTGACGATAAACTCGCGCAGGTTCTCCAGTTTGGTGGGGTCGGGTTGGTCGTGAATACGGTAGGGCAGGGTCTTGGCTTTGGTGCCTTTCTTCACCTTTCCTATCGACTCGGCCACGGTGCGGTTGGCCAGCAGCATGAACTCCTCGATGAGTTTGTTGGCATCTTTCGAGCGTTTGAAGTAGCAGCGGATGGGCTTACCCGTATCGTCGATGTCGAAATGCAGCTCCTCGCTTTCAAATTTCACGGCACCGTTCTTAAACCGCTCGGCCCTGAGCCGCTTGGCCATGCGGTCGAGCATAATGAGCTCTTCGGCAAACTCGCCTTGGTAAGGATGCTTCTTGGTGGCAGGTGGTGCGGGTTCGCCGCTGCCGTCTACCACTCCGTTCTGCTCGAGAATGGCCTGTGCCTCCTCATAGGCAAAGCGCCGGTTGCTGCGGATGATGGTATGAGCCAGGTGCCAGTCCTTGATGTGGGCATTCTCGTCCATGTTGAAGATGACGCTGTAGCAGAGCTTGTCCTCGTCGGGGCGCAGCGAGCAGATGTAGTTGCACAGCCGTTCGGGCAGCATGGGGATGGTGCGGTCTACCAGATAGACGCTGGTGGCCCGTTTCTGCGCCTCCTTGTCGATGATGCTTCCTTCGGTGACGTAGTGTGACACGTCGGCAATGTGCACACCCACTTCCCACAGGGCGGTGCCCGATTTGTCCGTGCTGTCGATGCGGCGGATGCTGAGCGCGTCGTCGAAGTCTTTGGCATCCTTCGGGTCGATGGTGAAGGTGGTTACGTCGCGGAAGTCCTCGCGCTCGCGGATGTCCTGTTCGGTGATTTCGGCACTGATGCGGTTGGCGGCCTCTTCCACGTTGCGCGGATATTTGTAGGGCAGTCCGTATTTAGCCAGTATGGCGTGCATCTCCACATTGTTCTCGCCCGTCTTGCCGAGCACGTCGATCACCTCGCCGATGATGTTCTTCTTGTCGCGCGATGGCCACTGGGTCACCTTTACCACCACCTTGTCGTCGGTCTTACCGCCCTTGAGTTTCTTTTTCGGTATGAAGATGTCGTGCACGAAGATATTACTCTCGGTGACCAGATAGGCATAGTCTTGCTCCACCTTCAGTTTGCCCACGAAGGTGTCGCGGGCATGGCTCAGGATGTCGGTCACCATGGCCTCTTTGATGTGGTTGCGGCGGCGTGCCATCATGGTGATGCGCACGCGGTCGCCGTCAAGTGCATACATCGAGTTGCGCTCGCTCACGAAGATGGGCTTTCCGCCATCGTCGGGAATGAACGAGTTCTTGCCGTTGGGCTTACGGCGGAAGATGCCCTCCTGCACCTGGTCTTTGGTGTTCAGCCTGTAGGCATTCTCAGACACCTTGCTCAGGAAGTCGTCCCAAGCCATCTCCTCCATAATGTCGATGGCCAGCATTTTGAGCGGGTGGGTGTCGAGGTGCAGTTGTTTGAAGATATACTTAAACGTGAACGTTTCGTTCGGATTCTGCTGGAACAGCGTTGCCAGCATTTCCTGCAGTTGTTTCTTGGTGATGCGTTTTCCGCCTTTCTTTCCTTTTGCCATAGTTGTGTAGATTTTTTTCGTTTTTCAAGTATAATTTATACACCCAGCACCACGCTGGCATCGATGTTCAGTTTTCTGCTAATCTCGCGTGCCGTTTTCAGTGTTGGTTCTCTTTTACCTGCCAGCAACTCACTGACGGTAGATGCGTTAATATTCAATAGTTCTGACAGTTTCTTCTGGGTCAGTCCCATTTCATACATTCTCAGTTTAATGACATCTATCATGGATGGTTTGGCTATGGGGTAGTGCACCTCCTCATATTCTTCCACCATGTCGGATATCATGTCTAATTCCAAATAGTTTCTGTCGTCCGTTGGCGTTTCGTCATTCACCAGCGGTAGTAGTTCGTCTATTCGCTTGAGAGCCGCTTTATAAGCCGCTTCGCTTTTTATTTGTGCCATAGCCTAGATGTTTTGAATGTCTTTAATCTTGTCGTATTCCAAATGGGTACCTACAAACCGGATGTAAACACGTTGTGGGGTAAACTGTATGACCACCACCAGTCGGTAGTCGTTGCCTTTAATGTTGAAGACATAATGCTGGTTGCCCACAATAGAGACGGTGTTGAAAGTCTTTTTTATGTCAGCAAATGTCTTCCATTCGGCCTCGCGCGTCTTGTTGTACCATTCCTCAAGTGCTGTTTTGGCCTGCGGGTTTTTCGTATAGTACGCTATTAGAGTGCTTTTTGCAATGATTCTCATTCTTCATATTTTTCGCAAATATAAATAAATAATTCGAAAATTGCAAATATTCTTCGTTTTTTTTAAATCGTTAACGGCTGCCGTTCGGCCTTTTCCCTGGCGGTCTCATGTGGCGCGATGTCGTTTTGAGCGGTGGCCCGGGCTGCGGGCAAAACAGAATAATCTGTGCTTTTTTATCCGAAAGTTCGTTTTTTTCACTACCTTTGCAAACGAAATGAAGATATTAGTGACAGGTGCCAGCGGATTCATCGGCTCGTTTATCGTCGAGGAGGCGCTGCAAAGAGGAATGGAAGTGTGGGCGGCAGTGAGGAAAAGCAGCTCGCGCGAGTGGTTGCAGGACAGCCGCATCAACTTCATCGAGCTCGACTTCCGGTCGCAACAGCGGCTGGAGGAGCAGTTGCGTGACCACGTGTTCGACTATGTGGTGCATGCCGCCGGCGTGACGAAATGTCTCGACAAGCAGGACTTTTTCCGCACCAACACCGAGGGAACCCAGCATCTGGTGCGCGCGCTCATTGCCCTGCAGATGCCCCTCAAGCGCTTTGTCTATCTCAGTTCGCTCAGCATCTTCGGCGCTATCCGCGAACAACAGCCCTACGAGGAAATACGCGAGAGCGACACCCCGCAGCCCAACACGGCCTACGGGCAGAGCAAGTTGCTGGCTGAGCAGTTCCTTGAGCAAGTGAATGCAAGTGACAAGTTACAAGTGAGAAGTGAGAAGTGTGATTACTCTCAAGGCTGTGATGGCAGCTCGAATGGTAATCTCACTTCTCACTTGGAAGCCTCTCAAGGCAATGACGCCAGCTCGAATGGTAATCACACTTCTCACTTGTCACCTCTCACTTCTCACTTGGAAACTTTCCCTTACGTCATCCTTCGCCCCACGGGTGTTTACGGACCGCGCGAGAAAGACTATTTTCTTATGGCCAAAAGCATCAAGGCGCACAGCGACTTCGCTGTGGGATTCCGCCGGCAGGACATCACCTTCGTCTATGTGAAGGATGTGGTGCAGGCCGTATTCCTGGCGCTCGACCATGGCAAGACTGGCCGGAAATACTTCCTCAGCGACGGATGCGTGTATCAGAGCAGCACCTTCAGCAACCTTATCCGGCGCGAGCTGGGCTCTCCCTGGTGGATACGCATCACCGCCCCGGTGTGGCTGTTGCGCGTGGTGACCTTCTGTGGCGAGCACATCGGACGACTGACGGGCAAGATTTCAGCACTGAACAACGATAAGTATCACATACTGAAACAACGCAACTGGCGCTGCGACATCCAGCCTGCTATCGATGAACTGGGCTATCAGCCCCACTATCAGCTGGAACAGGGCGTGAAGGAGACCATCGCCTGGTACAAGGAGCACGGATGGATTTAAGGTAATTGATAATTGATAATTGACAATTGATAATTAAGGATGGAGAATTGATGAAGAAGCTGTTTGCCATAGAGAAGAATCCGCATCGGGGGCTGTATGCCTTCGAATGGGCGGTCATGGCTTATATGCTGCTGACGCTTGTGGTCATTCTCTTCACCTGGACCAAGCTTGTCAATCCCGTGTCGATGCTATGGGGGCGATTCCATTTCGTGGCCATGACGGTCGCCTTGTGGGTGGTCTACCGGCTCTTTCCCTGTCGTGTCACGATGTTTCTGCGCGTTGTGGGACAGATGTCGCTGCTCTCATGGTGGTATCCCGACACCTACGAGCTGAACCGCATCTTCCCCAATCTCGACCATCTCTTTGCCACCTGGGAGCAACAACTCTTTGGTTGTCAGCCTGCCCTGCTCTTCTCACAGGCCGTCAGCCATCCCGTCTTCAGCGAATTGATGGACTTGGGCTACGCCAGTTATTTCCCCATGATGCTTGTGGTGCTGGCCTACTATTTCTTCTGTCGCCCCAAGGAGCTGGCACGTGCCTCGTGGGTAGTGCTGGCCTCGTTCATGCTCTACTACGTCATCTTCGTCTTCCTGCCCGTCACCGGCCCGCAATACTACTACGGAGCCATTGGTCTTGACCAGGTGGCACGAGGCATCTTCCCCGACGTGGGCGACTATTTCATGCACCATAGCGAACGGCTCACCAGTCCAGGCTGGACCGACGGACTGTTCTATCACCTCGTTGAGCATGCCCATGAGGCCGGCGAGCGTCCCACGGCAGCCTTCCCCAGCTCGCATGTCGGCATCAGCACCGTGCTCATGCTACTCTCGATGCATACCCGCAGCAGCCGTCTCACGTTCGCGTTGCTGCCATTCTTCCTGCTGTTGTGTGTCTCAACAGTCTACATCCAGGCTCATTATGTCATCGATGCCATAGCCGGATTCTTCACGGGCATCGCCTTCTACTATCTGTTTTGGTGGATGAGCCGCAAATTCCCAACAGCCTGAAAGCCAAGTATTTATCAGTACCAAAATCACTACCTATTTTTGGTACTGCCAGTACCAAGCTTTGGTACTCACGCTACCAAGCTTTGGTACTCATGCTACCAAGCGTTGGTAGGCAGGCTACCAAGCATTGGTAGTGAGGCTACCAATCATTGGTACGCACGATACCAAATATTGGTATCACAATATATATAAAAGAATGGGCTTATGATGACACTATTAACTATATATCTTCTATACAGGCTTTGTCGTTGGGGAAATCGGATTGACAATACGCCTGACGAGTATCTTTCGGATTTTGAGAAAGATTTTAAACATTTCCACGGTGACATCCATTACCCTGGATACACAAGGAGAAGGTGACAGGGATTTCTCTCCCATATTGGTGCGGATATAATGGCTATCTTCTATATAGAAATAACACTGAAGGCCTCGGCATATTTGTGCCGGGGCTTTTTCGTGTGCGGATGCGAATAGACGGTATGTGATGGTGGTCATGATGCCTTGCTGCTTTTCCTGCAAATATCGTGATGTGAATATGGGAGCTACAAAGAGTCGGCCTGAAAGGCCAAAGAGCCCATAGCCCAGGGCAACACCCTGGGTATAAAGTTGCAAAGGAAGAACGCCCCATCGGGGCAAAAGCCTTCTTTCTATTATAATGCTTTTGCCCTTTCAGGGCGAAGGATGAGGGCTTGGTTTACCCAGGGTGTTGCCCTGGACTATGGGCTCTTTGGCCTTTCAGGCCGACTCTTTGAGGTTTCCGAAACTTAAATGATTATGCGTTAAAAATCTTTCAGGCCATTTCTTTGTGGCTTCCGAAGCAAGAAAGAAGTATTATTTATCTTATCGCAATCTTCTTGCCGTTGCAGATATAGATTCCAGGTGTGGTGGGCTTCTCGGTCAGTCGGGCACCGTTCAGCGAGTACCATACTTCTGCTTTCGGCTCAAGGCTCTTCACGTCCTCCATCTTACTGATGCCTGTAGTCTCATTCTCGTCGAAGAATGTCATTCCCTTGGCAGCGGCAGCACGCACTTCGATGCGAGTGTAGGGATGGTTGTAACAGGCTTTTACACGCTCGCCGCCAGGAAATTCGCGCTCGATGTCTTGTGGAGTAGAACCGGCAAAGACCGTCATAGCGTCGCTAATTGTCAGTGTGCCAAGGTGATTCTCGCCGGCCATGCTGCCAAAGGCACCGCCGTTCTTTACGGCTACGCAGCCACCGGCACGAGCCTCTACGAGGCCACCGTACACTTTCACATTGGCACCTTCGGCATCCTCGCCGGCACCAATACCGGCACCCCATCCACGACCGTCGGCAAATACACTGCCGCCATAGATCATCACTGTGCCGCCGTTGATGCTATTCTCGCTTTTGTTCTCGCCGCTGCCAATGCCAGCAGCATCCTCGCCACCACCGGCATAGATGTTGCCGCCGTAAATATATACCTCGCCGCCGTTACCATTCTGGGCACCGCCGATGCCGGCACCGTATCTGCCACCATAAGCCTTCACCTTACATTCTAATTCAGCCTTAATTAGACTCTAACTCAGCCTTAATTGCACGCTAACTCAGCCTTAATTAGCTTTTAATTAAGCCTTAATTGCAAGCTAACTCAGCACTG
>DEJV01000030.1:7828-12472 GCA_002353525.1 Prevotella sp. UBA2739 | reverse complement strand
AGTTCCTCGGTGATGGCTGAGCAGACGATGCTTGAGAAGAATGTCTGCGCGGCAATGCGCTTCATCACGGTGGAGTAGGGTGCGATGATGACATTGTCCTGGTCCATTCCCCAGGAGTTGTAGCCTTTCGACTTGAGCACACCGCAGATGCGCATGGGAATCGACTTGAAGCGGATGGTCTTTCCGATGGGGTCAACGTTGTCGCCGAAGAGTTCGGTGACGATGGTTTTACCTACCACGCAGACCTTGGCGGCTTTCTTGATGTCTTCCTCCGTGAAGCATTCACCTTCTTCGATGTTCCACTGCTTGATGTCGAGATAGTCGGTTGACTCTCCATACATCGTGGTGGTGGTATTGTTGTTGCCATAGATAACCTGTCCGCTGGCGGTTACTTCGGGCGACACCTTGGTGACGAACTTTTTCTCTTGCAGTATGCGCTGGTAGTCGGCCATTTTGAGCGTCTGCATGCTGGAGGGATCTTGGCGTACGCCGCCACGCATGTCTGCGCCAGGGCGGATGGTGAGCAAGTTGGTGCCCATGGTGGAGAGTTCGGCACGTATGCTTTCCTTGGAGCCTTGTCCGATTGACATCATGATGATGACGGCGGCCACGCCGATGATGATGCCCAGCATGGAAAGGAAGGAGCGCATCTTATTGTTGGCAACGGCCTTCAGGCTTACTTTGAATAGGTTCGTGATGTTCATTGATCAGTCGTCGTTAGTTACGGGCAGGGCATCGAGTGCTTCCTTTGCCGACTTGATATGGGGGTTGATGGTGTCTTCGCGGATCTTGCCGTCGCGCAGGTTGATGTTGCGTGATGAATACTCGGCAATCTCGGGGTTATGAGTCACGAAGATGATGGTATGGCCCTGACGGTAGAGTTCCTGGAAGAGCACGAGCATCTCGAACGATGTACGCGTGTCGAGGTTACCGGTAGCCTCATCGGCGAGGAGCACGGCAGGGTTGTTGACCAAGGCTCGGGCAATGGCCACTCGCTGCATCTGACCTCCCGACATCTGGTTTGACTTGTGGTAGAGACGGTCGCCCAGACCTACGGCCTGCAGGGCCTTGATAGCGGCTTCCTTGCGTTGCTGGGCGTTGTATTTGCTGTTGTACATCAGCGGAAGCTCAACGTTTTCCACGGCTGTCGTCTTGGCCAGAAGATTGTAGTTCTGGAATACGAATCCTATCTTCTGGTTTCGCAGGTGGGCCCGCTGTATCTTCGACATGGTGCGGACGCTGACGCCATCGAGGAAGTATTCTCCGCTGGTGGGTGTGTCGAGGCAGCCCAATTGGTTGAGCAGGGTGGATTTGCCAGATCCGGAAGTGCCCTGAATAGTGACGAATTCGCCCTCGTAGATTTTGAACGAAACGCCCCGTAGCGCCTTCACCGTCTCGGAACCCACTTGGAAGTAGCGCTTCACGTTCTGCAACTCGATGACTACCTTGCGATTGTCTTTCTGTTCAGCCATATTTCTTACCTGTTGGGTCTGTTGTTTCCGGCATTTCCGGCATTATTGGAATTTCCGCCATTGCCGGCGTTGCCACTTTTGCTGTTGTTCCTGTTAGGACGTTTGGGCATGAAGGGATTGCTGGCCTGTTCGCCCTGCTGTGCATCTTCGTTTCCACTGGAGATGCTGAAGTCGGTGAGCACTACTTTGCCATCTTCAATGCCGCCGAGAATCTCGGTAAGCGTGCCGTTAGTGGCACCTGTCTCTACGCGATGGGCCTTGAACACGTTGCCTTCGAGCGTCCAGAGTTTATGGGGCGCATTGACGTCCTCGATGGTCTGATCTTTTTGAAGTAGGGCTTCGTTGGGCGTGAAACGGAGGGCTTTGTTGGAAACGGAAAGTACGCCGTTGTGTTCCATCGTGAAGATGGTGACGTTGGCCGTCAGTCCTGGTTTCAGCTTGAGATCGCCGTTGGGAGCCGAAATAACCACCTCATAGGTGACCACGTTACTCTCGGTGGTGGGTTGCTGACGCACTTGTTTGACTGACCCTTGGAAGGTGTCTTCGGGGAAGGCGTCAACGGTGAAACTCACGCGCTGACCCACCTTCACGTCGCCGATATCAGCCTCATCGATATCGGCGATGACTTGCATGTTGGTGAGGTCTTGTGCAATGGTGAAGAGTTCGGGCGTGTTGAAGGAAGCTGCCACGGTCTGGCCTTCCTCAACTGACTTGGAGAGCACCACACCGTCGATGGGCGATGTAATGGTAGCATAGCCGAGGTTGGTCTGAGCCCTGCGTACACTCTCGCGGGCCGTGTTTACCTGCTGTTGAGCCTGCTGATAGGAGAGGCGGGCATTTTCGAAGTCGTTAGCACTGACAAGTCCTTTGCTATAGAGCGTCTGGTAGCGGGTGAAGTTGGATTTCTGGTAGTTGAGGTTGCTCTGCTGGCTGTTGAGATTGGCCTTGGCTGTATTGAGCTCGCTGATAAGGTTGGTCTTGTCGAGTTCGGCAATGACTTGCCCTTTCTTCACTTCGCTATTGTAATCCACATAGAGGTGGGCCACAATACCTGACACCTGTGTACCTACCGTAACGGAGGTAACAGGCTCAATGGTACCGGTAGCCGTCACACTGGTTTGGATGTCGGTCTTGGTTACTTTCTCCGTTGAGAAATTCACTTTCTCTTCTTTCTTGTTGCCCATCAGCATCCAGACTATCAGACCTATGACGGCCACGGCTGCAATGGCAATCCATACTTTCTTATTCTTCATATAATCAGGTGATTTATTGACTCTTAATTCTAAACTCTTAACTATTTCAACGTTCCATCCTGATAGAAATGGAGCATGTTGATGTTGTAGATGGCGAGGTATTTCGACTGGAGCTCATTCTGTTGGGCTTGAAGCAGCTTGTCCTTTCCGGTCATCAGTTCGATGGTATTCTTCAATCCTACTCGGAATTGCTCCGAAAGGAGTTCGTAACTGTCCTGTGCACTTTGTGTGCTTACCTTGGCGGCACGGAACTTCTGCTGATTGTTCTCGGCCTGGAGCCAGTAGTTTTCAACCGTAGAATAGAGGGTGGTCTTCTTGTCCTGCAGGTCGAGCATGTAATTCTGTTTCTGCAATTGAGCTTTGTTGACGGAGGTACGGATCTGCCGGTTGTCGAAGATGGGCACGCTGACGCTGACACCGGCTCCGAGATTGAGATTCGTCTTCAGCTGGGTGCCCCAGCTATTGTTGCTCATGGAGGTGGTGTTCGTGATGATGCTACCGTTGGCACTGATGGTCGGCATACGGCCTGCCTTGGCCATCTTCACGCTGAGGTCGCTACTCTCCATGCCCAGCATGGCATTCTTAATCTCCGGACGATGGGAGAGGGCAGCGTCGTAAACGCTCTGGAGGGCTGGTATGGGTTGAAGGGCCATCTCGTCGGTTGTTTCCGGTATGACCACATCGAAAGGTTCGTCGTCGGTCAGCTGAAGCAACTGTTTCAGTTGACGCTTGAAATTGCGCAGGTTGCTCTGCTGATCTACCACGGTGAATTCATCCTGGGCTCGCTGGGCTGTGAGCTGGGAGAGTTCGGCCTTGCTCATACTGCCTACATTGACCATAGCCTGTCCGCGCTCTTCGTTTTTCTTGGAGGTAAGCAGACTCTGTTCGTTCACCTTGATGGCCTCTGTGGTGTAGAGTATCTGAATATAGTATTGGGTGATTTGCTCCTGCAATTGGTTGGCTATGCGGGCTGAATCGAGCTCTGCCTGTTGTTCGGAGATTTTGTTGAGCTTGATCTGGTCGCGATTACGGTTTCCGTTCCAAAGTACCCAGTTTGAATTCACGCCGTAGGAACCATTGTAATAAACTTTATCAATGGAACTCTGCACATAGCCGTTCTGAACCGAGGCTGCCCCTGATTCTGGCCATGGGCGGTAGGTGACGTTTTGCGATGTGGAAGCCGATAGCGAGGGCAGCAGGGCTGCTTGCGACTGGAGTACGTCCTCGTGGTATGACTGTTTCTGAACGAGTGTTTTACGGAGACTGATGTTGTTGGTCAATGCATAGTCGATGCATTCTTTTAGCGTCCATTGCTTGGCTTGTGCTGTTGTTGAAAGCGAAAGCAGGGCGATAAGTGACAGACTGAAATGTTTTACTCTCATATTGTTACAAATTGCGTGGCAAAAGTAATAAAAAAAAAGAATACGGAAAAAACGGAATAGATATTTGTTAACAGTTCGTGGAATCAAATATCTGTTCCGTTTGTTTTTATTGTTGGTCTTTAACAATAATTATTGCAGCTGCTGTAAGCGGGCAATATATTTGCCGAGGATGTCGAATTCCAGATTTACGCGCGTTCCTATATTTATATCGCAGAAGTTGGTGTGCTCCAGCGTGTAGGGGATGATAGCCACCTGGAAGGTGTCTGCGGTAGGATTGCATACCGTGAGGCTGACGCCATTGACCGATACGGAGCCTTTGTCAACGGTGAAATAGCCGCGGCGGGCCATTTCGGGATCATAATTGTAGCGGAACGTGAAATAGGTGCTGCCCTGTGCATCTTCCTTTGCGATACATTCTGCGGTCATATCCACATGGCCCTGCACGATGTGTCCGTCGAGCCGGCCATTCATCAGCATGGAGCGCTCCACGTTGACTTTATCGCCCACTTTCAGAAGGCCAAGATTGGATCGTTCAAG
>DEJV01000030.1:0-7802 GCA_002353525.1 Prevotella sp. UBA2739 | reverse complement strand
GTCAGGCATACGCCGTTGTGAGACACGCTTTGGTCGATGCTGAGTTCGTCAACAAATGAACAACTGAGCGTGAAATCTATATTGTCCTGATCGTGTACGATAGAGACGACGGTAGCAAATTCTTCGATGATTCCGGAAAACATAATAATGAATAGATATGGATATTAAATATAAAAAAAGCGGTCGTACCGGTGATGTGATGAAACTCCGAGCTATACAAGATTTGAGAGCCCTCCGCCTTTGTAATCCACCGGCTTTACAGCTTAGGCGCCAAAGCGCTTTATATGGCCCGCCATTGGCAAGAGGAGTCTTCTCGGTTTTCGATTTTAATTTGAAGAGTATCCCGATCTTAACCGATACGACCTGTAATTCTTTCTTGGTGCAAAGATACAAAGTTTTTATGTAACTTCCAAGTATCTTGCCGAATTTATTTTTGGATATTTACGCGTACTGGCTCCAATTCGCGTTTCCATGCTTTCAGCGCCTCAAACCAGTCTTTGGCAGAATGGTATCCGAAGGTCTCTTTGTCGCTGGTGAAAGTGATGGCATAGCGAAGGCAGTCGGTGGGAGTGGCAACGACGAAACCGTAGTTGTCTTTGTCGGCTTTAAGCTCCTGGCGGATATGCTGCTTGGGAATGCAGATGCCCAGTCCGACGGTTTCTTTGACATGAGTGAGTGTGTCCTTGCCGCTTACGGTGTAGTCGGTTCCCCAACATCCACGAAGGCCTTTCTTATCGGTGAATTCTTCTGAGCCTTTTACGTTGATGATACCTGTAGAGAACTCATAGTCTCCTACGGGACGTGAGAATTTTTCCTCTACCTCAACGTCGCGGTGGCCTGCCCATTGGGTGAAACGCTGACGCAGGGTGATGGGCTTCGCATTGGGCGTGGATGTGGGGGCGTTCCAATCATCACAAACCATCTCTGCAATCACACGCACGGGACCACGGGCAATGATGCGCTGCGACAGACGCTCCACATCATCGAGCGTGACAGACTTTTGGCCGTCCCATCCGCGGAAAGCTCCCAAGGCAAATGTTTGCCCACACCATAGCACGTCGTCACCATAGCCACGGGCCAGCTGCTCGTCAGAGGGATAGAACTGAGTCTCAAGGAGTTCCAGGCGTTTCTCGCGCTTGCCGTAAAGGTCGGGTGACTGTCGCTTGTCGAAATAGATGCGGTAGGCAGTGAGTTCGCTTTCGAAGGCTATGCCGTGATGATGCTGGATGCGATAGGTGTCCACACCGCGGTCGGCAGTCAGTTCGGAAATATAGAAATCATGCTTGTTTTTCTCCTTCACCTGATAGTTGCGCAGCACCATCTCAATGAATACACGGGACTCATACTGGCGGGGCTTGCCCTGATCAGAGAGCGTCACTTCGAATGTTTTCTTCTCGCGTTTGCCAAGGTTGGTTGTGAAACATAGTTCATCGAAACGCTTGTCGCCGTTGAGGTCATCGAGCTGACAGGTAATTTCTTTTCCATCTTCAGTCACCAAGGCAGAGCGTACATCGATACCCATATCGGCTAACTGAATCACCACAGGCGCATCCGTCCTGGCATCTTTGGTGGGGTTCTCCACTGTAACTTTGAAAGTCTGTTCCGCGTTGGCCATCATCGAAACGGCCGCCAGCAAGCATAAGATAGTTCTTTTCATATTTGTTTATTTTGACTTGTTTCTTAATGCAAATTTAATCGTGTTACGCCTAAATAGCCTTATTTCTAAAGTTTATTTAAACTTTTTATCTTAAAATTTGCATAATAAAATATTTTTTAGTAATTTTGAACCCGAATTTAAACTTTAAAAACTTTTGAAAAGGATTGTAGCCGTACTTTATTTAATTACGGTGCTGCTTACTTCATGTGATTTCAAGTTGCGGCCCATTGATTTCTTCAACACGGAGGAAACTTCTGTTGAGATAGAACGCTACGACCGTTTGGAAAGCCGTTATCTCACGACCGGAGACTTCTCGGCACTTCAGCAGATGGAGACCGACTATCCCATGGAAACGCGGGCGCTTATTGAGAATGTGCTACGCATCGGTGCGATGGATGATCCCAACATTAACAGGAAATTCCTTTCTTTCTTCCAGGACAGTACGTTGCAGGTACTGATCAGTGACGTGCAAGCTGAATTTGCCAATATTGACGATCTGAACGAACAGTTAAACAATTGTTTCAGCAAACTCCAGAAGGAAGTCCCCACTTTGGTCATTCCCCGCTTTTATACTCAAATAGGGGCCCTTGACGAGAGCATCATCGTCGGTAACGACATTATCGGAATTTCACTTGACAAGTATATGGGGTCTGGCTATCCGCTTTATAAGAAGCATTATTCGTCAGCACAGCGCCAGTCGATGAATCGGAATAATATCGTGCCTGATTGTATGGTGTTCTATCTTCTTAGTCAGTATCCTTTGCAAAATTTTGATAGCAGGTCACAGCGGGAACGCGATTTCCACATGGGTAAGATGATGTGGGTTTGCAATCGCGTGATGGGCAATCAGTTCTTCAAGATGAAGTTCATCAACGACGTGGACAAATACCAGAAAAAGCACGGCTACACCATCCAGCAGTTGCTGGAGGCAGATGTGTAGAATCCTAATTCATACTGCAGATGATTACTTTTTCCGTCCTGAACCGAACAGGTCTTTCAGGCCGTTGAAGTCACGTTTCAGAATCACTCCGATACCCTGGGTGTTAAGTGAGTTGCGCGTGAAATAGCGGTCGTTGGTCTGGTTATAGACGCGTACGGCTAGGTTGCCGTTGGGGAAAAGTAAGTAGCGGATGTCGAAGTCTCCAATGAATGATGAGTTTTCGGTGTTGGCATTGTCGCGATAACCGAACTGGCCATTGATGAGCAGACGATTGTTGAGCAGGCGTCCTGAAAGGATACCTTCATATTCTGCGTTATAGAATCCTTCATCACCTGTGGAGATATTGGCTCCGAAGTTCCAGTTGCTGTTGTTGGTCAGTGAGGAGAGTATGTTGTTGATTTGCTGACTTACCGTTCCAGAGAGTAGCGACTGCATAGCCAGTGAGGTTTGGCTCTGCTGCTCATTGGAACGTGTGTCACGCTGGTTGTAGAATCGCCCGATGGCCAGCAGGTAGATCACTTGCTGATTCATTTCCTCTTCGCTGTTGATGAGTGAGCGTATCATCTGCTTCATGTCCGTGCCGAGGGTGGGGAGATCGAGGTCGAACTCCACATGTGGAGACTCCGGTGTGCCGGTGATGTTCATCATGCAGTCCACACGTACATTATTGTTTTTAAAGGAGTTTCCGATTTCCAAGTCTGATAGTGGCACACCCGTCACCGTGTATTGAGCTTTCATGTTCAAGGCAGAGTTGTACGGATCTCCACCGAATACTATGGTAGAGCCGGGCTGAAACTGGAAATCTTTCTTAATGACGTTTTGGATGGTGAGTTTATAGATGCCATGGTCTATGAGGTAGTTGCCATACATCTCGAATACACCTTTATTATAATAGGAGGCCCTGAGGCTGCCTGAGCCGTTGAGCGCGATGTAGTCGCCACTTTGCTTGTCCATCAGCAGGCGAAGCGTGAAGTCTTCCGGCCTGGTGTTGAACAGGAAGTTCATGTGTATGTCGGTAGGGATCTGGGCATGTTTCGGCTGATGGTGATTGAGCGCAGAGTCAAGCCGTTGTGTAAAATCATTTTGTATTCCATCAGTCACATCGCGCCATTCAATGAAACCCTGGTCTGAAATGGCATCAGGACTGGCTGCATTGTATTCTATGAACGACCCGCGATTAGGCGTGGCATTCACGTCGAAGTCAATGCGTCCCTGGCGACCTTTGATCTGACAGTTACCTGTGCCGTATATGGTTCCGAAGAATGTAGCATCTCCATAGTCGTGAAAGTCATAAGCCAACAGGTTCTGGGCATTCACATCGAAGTCGAAGGTCAGGTTGGTCAGTTCGTCGTGGTGGATGGCTCCGTTCACGATTCCGATATGTCCGTCGCGGTCGGTGATGGTGTCTTGTTCAAAATAGATTTCATTGGGCACCATGCGCACCTTACAGTCGTGAAGCGTGTATCGGGTATTGAGCGGAGTTATGTCCATCTTTCCGTTCGCGATAAGGCTACCTGATAGATTGATACTGTTTTCGCCACTCAGGAATCCGGCCAGCCTGACGTTACCATCGCCACGAAGGTCGGTGTTGCGCATAAACGAACTACAGAAATCCTCCACGAATTCAAGGCGTGTCTTTTCGGCCTTGATGTCGAGGTCAAGATAGTTACGGGCTATCGACACGTAACCGTTGATGAGTGTCTTTCCGATATCATCTTCGGCATAGGCCGAAATATCTATCTGGTTGTCTTGCTTGCCGTAGTTCGCATTGACATTGAGTGTGCCCATCCTTCCGTTCTGGAAGCGGAAGTCATCGACACTCAGGCTTGCATGCGCCGTCAGTTTGTCGAATACCGAACTGAGATAGGCTTTGCCGGAAGCTTTTCCTGAGAAGTCAACCACATGGAAGTTAAGCAGGTCGAGGATGTATTTCACGTCGATGTCCTGCAAGTCCACAGTCAGGCTATCTTCTTTGTTGGGAGTAGCCAGTCCATAGACCGTGAGGTGCTGGTTGTTGTGGTCGATTGAAAAATAGTCCACCGTGAGGTGCTTGTCGGTATATACGATATCGCTCGGTCGAATGTGCCACAACGTATCGTTGACAAGGATGTCTGATTCGTGTACGACCGTGTGGATGGCCTGTTTGCCATTCGGGGTTTTGAAGAGTTCGGTGGTGCAGTTGAGTGTGCCCTTGAACGGCTTCGCCTTACGGTCGTCCCAAGTGATAAGGGTCATGATCTTTCCGTCTTCCTGCCTTGCATCGACCGTATAGTCCATCAGGATTCCGTTCAGGCTGAAATTGGGCAGTTTGGCCTTCAGGGCCATTTTGTTTGACTTCTTGTCTGTGCTGGCGGAGAGTTTCACGGGCTTATTGATGTCAACGGGTATTCCGAAGAATACGTTGAGCCAGTCACTTTTCAGCAGGGTGGCATCGACGGAGGCCTGGCTGAAGTAATCGTCCCCCGTGATGTCGGCCTCGGCGAAGTCGCTTTGCAGATGAATGGTATGGCCTTCGACTGTCTGCTCTGCGTTAAGAAAAAGGTGATCGAGATGATAGTCGTGTTGTTGTGAATGCATCTCGAAGTCTGTGATGTTGACAGCCCCAATGGCAGTGGAGAGTGATTTGCCTGCTATGTCGGCATCGACATTCATGGCAAAACGCGCGTCACCGAAACGGTCGGTCAGTTTCAATGCGCCTGGGACCAGATTTCTCACTTTAGCCACAAACTTGGCCTTGGGGCTTTGAGCAGAAATGTCGAAGTCGCCGTCAAGATTAATCTGTGCATGAGGATCGTCGATTGACAGGTGCCCGTTGAAAAGTGAACCTTGCAGGTCGCCGTCAATATCGAGATTGCGGTAACTATATCCGTTATAGTCGAAACGCGAGACGTTACCCACAGCCTTGATATTTTTCAGGCTTGTGTCACCGTCAATGTCGATTCGTGAAGCCAGCTGGCCGAACTTCTTGTCGTCAAGAATACGCTGCAGATTGATTCCTTCGGTCTCAATACGTGCTGTGAACCGGTTCTGATGAAGCCCCAGTCCGAGGTTGGCATTGCCGGCATCGGTGTCGAGGATGCCTTTCATGGATAAATCTTTGTCGGCACCTCCAGCCTCACCACGGAAGGCGATGCTGCCCAGACGCACCAGTTCTTTGGGCATCTGGATATTCTTTACCTGCAGGTTGCGCTCCAGGAATTCTATGGTATGGGCACTGAGCTGCAGTTGGTTGATATTGGCAAACCAGCGTTTGTTGGCGGATAGGCTGCCACTGGCATCGAGCTTCAGTTCTCCTTCATCCGATTCAATGTTGACTTGATGCAGCTGTAGCATGTTGCTTGTGCCTGAGAAACTGCTCTTGAGTTGCAGGGGATGCCCGAATGTACTTAACTGTCGGTCCAGAAATGCGAGGTCGGCTGGTGTGATCTTTGATTCGCTGATGCGTCCGGCATACTGGAGCGTGGCCATTTCTATCTTGCCGTTATTCATTTCATAGGATGCACCTATAGAGTCGATGATCAGTCTGGTCTGTGGCAGCATGGCCCGAAGCTGCGTGAGGGTCGTGCGTTTCTTGTCAGCCTTGAGCTTGAACGAGAGGTCCTTCAGCGTTAGTCCGGAAGCTTCTTCCAGCGAAAGACGTTTCAGGGTGGCTTCCAGGCCATTGTCGGTGAGTCGTGGCAACAGCAGATGGGTGCTGATGTTCTTCACGTTGAGATGGTTGGTGTTAAACTTCCCGTTTGTCCTTGGCATGTCCAGCCGGTCGTAGGTGAATCCGCTGTGACGCACGACGACGGTTCCTATACGCAGGTCGAGTGGTGTGTGGCGTGTAGTGTCTTTGGAAGCAAGGGAATCCAACGCAAACTGGAAGTTGGGCTGGGAGTGTGCATCTTGTTTGTAAAAAGTGCCTTGAAGTCCGAACAATTGAGCCGATGAAATGGATATTTTTCCGTTGAAAAGCGGTATGAGGTCGATTTTGGTTGATGCACGTGAGGCGCGAATCATTTCCTTTCCGCTTTGATCTTTCATATAGACATCGTCCACGATGATACGGTTGGGAATTACGAAGTTGATGCGGCCAACGGTGACCTCGGTGCCGAATTTGTCAGAAAGCATCTCACTGGCCTTTTTCCCCATATACCCCTGAAATGCAGGAATATGAAGCAGTATAATAAGTAAAATGTACAGACCTATAAGGGCCCATACAATTCCGCTGATGAGGTGTTTTGCTTTCTTCACTTTGCAAAGTTACGCTAATTCATCAACAAAAAAGAAGTTTTTGGATTTTTTTTGCCCGAAATGTGAAAATTTTGTCTATCTTTGTGCCACTATTCATGAATATTATCTCTTTTTATACAATGTTATGGCAAATGTTATTAAGTTACGTAAGGGCTTAGACATTAACCTCAAAGGCAAGGCCGCTGGAGAAAAGACGGTGCTGAAGGCTAGTGAAGTGTATGCACTCACGCCGGATGCGTTTGTCGGAATGATTCCCAAAGTGGTCGTCAAGGAGGGAGACGTTGTCAAAGCCGGGGATACCTTGTTTGTGAACAAGCAATGTCCCGATGTGAAGTTTGCCTCACCCGTCAGCGGACAAGTCACCGAAGTGCTTCGGGGTGAGCGCAGGAAGGTGCTTTGCGTAAAGATTAAAGCCGACGCAGAGCAGAAATTTACCGATTATGGCAAGAAGGATGTGGCCACTCTCAGTGGAGAGGAAGTCTGCAAGGCGTTGCTCGAAGCAGGCTTGTTTGGCTACATTGACCAGTTGCCGTATGCCGTTAGCACAACACCTGAATCCAAGCCAAAGGCTATTTTTGTAAGTGCTTTGAGAGACAAGCCTTTAGCTGCGGATTTTGAAGTGGAACTTCAGGGTAGCGAAAAGGATTTCCAGACGGGTCTTACCGCGCTGTCGAAGATGGCCAAGACTTATCTTGGAATCGGAGCGAAGCAGACTGCCGATGCGCTTGTGAATGCTAAGGATGTGGAAGTCACGGTTTTCGACGGTAAGTGTCCTGCCGGTAACGTCGGTGTTCAGGTGAACCATCTTGATCCCGTCAACAAGGGTGAAGTGGTATGGACCGTTGACCCGTCGGCTGTGATTTTCTTTGGTCGGCTGTTCAATACCGGCAAAGTGAACCTCACGCGTACGATTGCCGTATGCGGCGATCAGGTGAAGAATCCCTGCTATCTTGATGTCTTGGTAGGTAC